>NZ_CP159534.1:1811001-2112835 GCF_040529335.1 Streptomyces sp. HUAS MG91
GGCCGAGGTAGAAGCCCTCAGGGCCGTCCGGGCCGGGGTGCCAGGTGACGAACATGCGGGTGCCGCCGCGGCGGCGCAGTTCGTCGGCCACGGCCCCGACGGCGAAGCGGCCGTAGCCCCGGCCCTGCTCGCCCTCCGCGATGTTCAGTCGCCACAGACCCGAGCGGCGGTCGGTGCCGTCGCCGGTCCAGTCGATGTCGAAGAAGGCCATCAGGAACCCGACGGTCCGCTCCCCGTCGACGATCAGCCGGGGCCAGGCCACCCCGGGATGCACGTACGCCTCGGCCAGCGACTTCACCACGGGCGCCACCAGATGCTCCTGATCCGGCCGCACCCGTACGCCGAGGGCGGCGTCGAAGGTGTCGGGGGTTATGGCGCACAGGCGCGGGTCGCTCGTCATGCGAGCACCTTAAGCCCCTCACCTCCACCACTTCGCATGCGATCAAATGTTCGAACACTGAGTTAGAGTGACCGTTGTTATCGAACGCGAGTACGATTGACTCATCGGACAGAAGCGGCGAAGGGGGCAAAGCGATGGAGGTGCGGCATGACGGGCTTTGCTCATCTGCATGTCGCATCCGGCTATTCGATGCGCTACGGCGCCTCCCACCCCGAACAGCTGGTACGCCGGGCGGCACAGCGCGGCATACCGACGCTGGCGCTGACCGACCGGGACACCGTCACCGGCGCTGTTCGATTCGCCAAGGCGTGCGCGGCGGAGGGCATCCGGCCCGTCTTCGGGATCGACCTCGCCGTGGAGGCCCTCGCACCCCCGCCCCCCGCCCAGCGGCGCCGCACACCGGCCCACGGCGGGGCGCACGTGATCGAGCCGCCGTTGCGGGTCGTCCTGCTGGCGGAGGACCGGGCCGGATGGGCCCGGCTGTGCCGGATCACCTCGGCGGCCCACGCCCGCACCCGCACCACGGCCACCGCGCCCGTCGTGCCGTGGGAGGCGCTGCGTGAGCACGGCGGCCCCGGCCTGACCGTGCTGCTCGGCCCCCTCTCCGAGCCGGTCCGGGCGCTGGCCGCGGGCCGGGAGGACGTCGCACGGAAGCTGCTGGCCCCGTGGCAGGAGGCCTTCGGGGCGGGGGTGCGGCTCGAAGCGGTTGCGCAGAAACGTTTCAGCACAGGTGCGGGCTCTCTCCGCCTGGCCGCCCGCACCCTGACCCTGGCCGACCGCACCGGCACCACCGCCGTCCTCACCAACGCGGTGCGGTACGCCGACCCCGACCAGCACCGCCTCGCCGACGTCCTGGACGCCGCGCGGCTGCTGCGCCCCGTCGACCGGCGCCGCCTCGACAGCGGACAGCGCTGGCTCAAGGACGAGGCGGCCATGGCGGGCGTCGCACGGATGATCGCCGAGTGCGCCGGGGCCGGGCCCCGGCGGGCGGAGCGGCTGCTGGCGGACACCGCGGCCACCGCCGCCGCCTGCGCCGTGGACCCCGTGGCGGATCTCGGCCTGGGCACCCACAAGCTCCCCGAGCCCGGGCTGTTCGGCGCCTCGCCCCGGACCGGCGGCGCGGCCCGGCTGCTGCGCGAGCGGTCCGAGGCCGGTCTGGCCCGGCGCGGCCTGGACCGGGATCCGGCCGCCCTGAAGCGGCTGGACGAGGAGCTCGCCGTGATCTCCACGCTGGACTACGACGCCTACTTCCTCGCCATCGGGCAGGTCGTGGCCGACATCCGCGCGAAGGGGATCCGGGTCGCCGCGCGCGGCTCGGGCGCGGGCTCGATGGTCTGTCACGCGCTGGGCATCGCCACGGCCAACCCGCTGGAGCACCGGCTGCTGTTCGAACGCTTCCTGAGCGTGCGCCGGGCCTCGCTGCCGGACATCGACCTCGACGTGGAGTCCGCGCGGCGCCTGGAGTGCTACGACGTGATCTTCGAGCGGTTCGGCAAGGAGCGGGTGGCGGTCACCGCGATGCCGGAGACCTACCGGGCGCGCCGGGCGCTGCGCGACGTCGGGCTCGCCCTGGGCATCGAGCCCGCGGAGGTCGACAGGATCGCCAAGAGCTTCCCGCACCTGCGCGCGTCCGACATCACCGGCGCCCTCGCCGAGCTGCCGGAGCTGCGCGGGCTCGCGGCGCAGGCGCACCGGTACGGGCCGCTGTGGGAGCTGGCCGAGGGGCTCGACTCCCTGGTCCACGGCATGGCCATGCACCCCTGCGGTGTGGTCATCAGCGACGCGACCCTCCTGGACCGGCTGCCGGTGCAGCCGACCCCGCAGGGCGACTACCCCATGGCGATGGCGGCGAAGGAGGAGATCGAGGCGCTGGGCAACATCAAGCTGGACGTCCTGGGCGTGCGGATGCAGTCCGCGATGGCCCACGCCGTCGCGGAGATCGAACGGACCACCGGCGACCACGTCGACCTGGACGACCAGGACCAGGTGCCGCTCGACGACGTGTTCGCGTTCAAGCTCATCCAGGAGAGCCGCACCCTGGGCCTGTTCCAGCTGGAGTCCCCCGGCCAGCAGGACCTGCTGTCGCGGCTCCAGCCCCGTGATCCGCAGGACGTCATCGCCGACATCAGCCTCTTCCGGCCCGGTCCGGTCGCCGGCGGGATGCCCGAGCGGTACATCGCGGCCCGGCACGGCGGCACGCCCACGTACGCCCATTCCGACCTGGAGCCCGTGCTCGCGGACACCTACGGCGTGACCATCTGGCACGAGCAGATCATCGAGACGCTGTCGGTGCTGACGGGCTGCGACCGCGCCATGGCGGAGATCGCCCGGCGCGCGCTCGGCGACAAGGAGCGGCTGCCCCGTATCCGCGACTGGTTCCACGCCGCGTCGCGGGCGCGCGGCTACAGCGACGCGGTCCGCGAGGAGGTCTGGAGGACCGTCGAGGCGTTCGGTGCCTACGGGTTCTGCCGGGCGCACGCGGTCGCGTTCGCCGTGCCGGCGCTGCAGAGCGCCTGGCTCAAGGCGCACTTCCCCGCGTATCTGCTGGCGGGGCTGCTCGAACACGACCCCGGCATGTGGCCCAAGCGGGTCCTGGTCGCCGACGCCCGCCGGAACGGTGTGCCGGTGCTGCCCGTCGACATCAACCGCTCGCGCGTGCGGCACATCGTCGAGGAGACCGACGGGGAGCGGTGGGGGGTGCGGCTCGCACTGTCCGAGGTGCGCGGCATCAGTGAGGAGGAGGCCGCGCGGATCGAGGAGGGGCAGCCCTACGGTTCGCTGTCGGACTTCTGGCAGCGGGCCCGCCCCAGCAGGCCGACCGCCGAACGCCTCGCCGAGATCGGCGCCCTGGGCCCGCTGCACGACAGTCGGCTCACCCGCCGCGATCTGCTGCTGCAGATCGCCGAGCTGCACCGGCAGTCCCGTACGCGCTCCGCGGGCGAGGGCCAACTCCCCTTCGACACCGGCGCGGTGGGCGGTCAGGATCCCAGCGGGCTGCCGGACCTGACCTCGCGGGAGACCATGAGCGCCGAGCTGAACACCCTCGGCCTCGACGTCTCCAAGCACCTGATGGAGCATCACCACCGGCTGCTGCGGGAGGTCGGGGCGACCGACGCGGCGCATCTGGCCGGGCTGCGCGCCGGGCAGCAGGTGCTCGTCGCCGGGGTCCGGGCCTCCACCCAGACGCCGCCGATCGCCAGCGGCAAGCGGATCATCTTCGTCACCCTGGAGGACGGCTCGGGCCTGGTCGACCTGGCGTTCTTCGAGGACTCCCACCCGGCCTGCGCGCACACCGTCTTCCACAGCGGGCTGCTCCTGGTGCGCGGCACGGTCCAGGTGCGCGGCACCCGGCGCACCGTGGTCGGCAGCATGGCGTGGGACCTGGACGAGATCGCCGCGGCCCGCCGGGACAACGGCCCCGAGGCCGCGCTCGCCCTGCTCGGCGCGAGCCGTCCGCAGCCGACGCCCGCCCAGCCGCGGCGCACCCTCGCCAACGGCACCACGGGCGCCCGGCTGCACCCGTACGCCGATCTGCAGCCCGCGGGCAGCCGGTCGGCGGATCTGAAGAAGTTCGGCCACCGGAGTCCGGGGAGCGCGGGATGAGCACACGACGACGGCACATCGCCCATCTCCACCTGCACGCGCGGCTGACCGAGGAACAGTACGGACACATAATCGAACTGGTGTCTGGAATCACGCCGCACGTACAGGCCGTCCCGCCCGACGCCGTCCAGCTGGACCTGACGTCGGCGCTGCGCTACTTCGACATGTCCCCGTACGAGGCCGTGCACATGGTGAAGATGCGCCTGAAGGCCCTCTACGACATCGACTGCAGCGCCGGGCTCGCGGGCAACCGCATGCTGGCGGCCATGGCGGCGGACGCCTCGGCGCCGGAGGCCACCACCTGGGTGCCCGCCGAGCGCGCCGCCCAGTGGCTCGCGCCGCGCCCGGTCGCCGCCCTGCCCGGCATCGGCCGCAGCACGGCGGCGACGCTCGGCAAGTACGGACTGCACACCATCGGGCAGCTCGCGGAGCTGCCGCCCGCGACCCTGCAACGGCTCCTCGGCAGCGCGCAGGCCCGGCTGCTGGCCGAGCGCGCCCGCGGCCACGACCCGCGCCCGGTCGTCGCGGCCGAGCCCGCCGAGCACCTGAGCGTCGATCAGGTCCTCGACCGCGACTGCCTCGACCCGGCCGAGCAGCACCGCGCCGTCCTGGGACTGGCCGACCGGCTCGGGCAGCGGCTGCGCGGCCAGGGGCAGGCCGCCGGGCGGCTCACCCTCACCGTGCGGTACGCGGACCGCACTTCCACCACGCGCACCCGCACCCTGCCGGAGTCCACCGGGCACTCACCGGCCCTGGCCGGGACCGCGCTCGCGCTGCTGGCCGGTCTCGGGCTGCAACGCGCGCGGGTCCGCGCCTTCACCGTCCGCGCCGACGACCTCCGCCCGGCCGCCGCGGCACACCGTCAGCTCTCGCTCGACCCGGGAGCCGACCGGGCCCGCGCCGTGGAGGCCGCCGCGGACAAGGCCCGCCGCCGCTTCGGCCCCGGCGCGGTGCGGCCCGGCACCCTCGCGGGGGCCGGGCCGCAGGTCACCGGTCGCTGAACGCGGCGTCGGCGGTCACTGGTTGCTGAACGCGGCGTCGAAGGACGCCTCGGGCAGCGGCCACAGCGCGTCCTTGATCCGCCCGACGGCCTCGGCGGCGCCGTGCAGCCGGTCCATGCCCGCGTCCTCCCACTCGACGGAGATCGGCCCGTCGTAGCCGATCGCGGCGAGGGCGCGGAAGGCGTCCTCCCAGGGCACGTCGCCGTGGCCGACGGAGACGAAGTCCCAGCGGCGGCGCGGGTCGCCCCAGGGCAGGTGGGAGCCGAGGATGCCGGACCGGCCGGTCTGCGGGCGGACCCGGGTGTCCTTGCAGTCGACGTGGTAGATGCGGTCGGCGAAGTCGGTGATGAAGCCGACGGTGTCGACGCCCTGCCAGAGCATGTGCGAGGGGTCCCAGTTGAACCCGAAGGCGGGCCGCCGGCCGATGGCCTCCAGGGTCCGCACGCTGGTCCAGTGGTCGTAGGCGATCTCGGAGGGGTGGACCTCGTGGGCGAAGCGCACGCCCTCGGCGTCGAAGACGTCCAGGATCGGGTTCCAGCGGCGGGCGAAGTCCTCGTAGCCGTCGTCGATGACGGACTGCGGGACCGGCGGGAACATGGCCACGTACTTCCAGATCTTCGATCCGGTGAAGCCGACGACGGTGTCGGCGCCGAGCCTGCGGGCCACGCGTGCGGCGCGCTTCATGTCCTCGGCGGCGCGCTGCCGCACGCCCTCCTCGTCGCCGTCGCCCCACACCGAGGGGCGCAGGATCGCCTGGTGGCGGAAGTCGATGGGGTCGTCGCAGACGGCCTGGCCGCCCAGGTGGTGGGAGATCGCCCAGACCTTGAGCCCGTACCGGTCGAGGACGGCCTGCTTGGCGGGGAGGTAGTCGGGGTCCTCCTCGGCGCGGGCCAGGTCGAGGTGGTCGCCCGAGGCCGCGATCTCCAGCCCGTCGTAGCCCCACTCGCTCGCCAGCCGGGCGACCTCCTCGAAGGGCATGTCGGCCCATTGTCCGGTGAACAGCGTGACCGGGCGGCGGGCCGGTCGCGGGTGCTGGGTCATGGGGTGCCTCCTTGGCTCTGTTCGCGACTTTAGCTTAGTTTGAACAAAACTAGCGGCCAAGGATCTCTTCCGGGCCATACCTTTTGTTCGTGTGAGGCTTTGCTGAAGCCCCCTTGGGACAGGAAGACGAGGGCATCATGAGTCAACTCCGTGTCGCGGTGATCGGAACGGGTTTCATGGGGGCGGTGCACACCCGGTCCGCGCGCGCGGCGGGCGCCGACGTGGTGGGGATCGTCGGGTCCACCCCGCGGAAGGGGCGCGACGCGGCCGAGCGGTTCGGCGCCGGGCGGGGCTTCGACTCGGTCGAGGACGTGCTGCGGGCCGGGGTGGACGTCGTGCACGTGTGCACGCCCAACGCCTCGCACGCCCGGTTCGCCCGCGCCGCGCTCGACGCGGGTGTCCCCGTCGTCTGCGAGAAGCCGCTGGCCACGGACGCCGCGACCGCCCGGGAGCTGCACGAACTGGCGGCCGAGCGGGGGCTGGTGACCGCGGTGCCGTTCGTCTACCGGTACTACGCCTCGGTGCGCGAGGCCCGGCTGCGCCTCGCCCGGCCGGGGCAGCGGCCGCCGTGGCTGCTGCACGGCAGCTACCTCCAGGACTGGCTCGCCGATCCGGACACCGGCAACTGGCGCGTCGACCCGGCGGACGGCGGCGCCACCCGCGCCTTCGGCGACATCGGCGTCCACTGGTGCGACCTGGCGGAGTTCGTGACCGGGCAGCGCATCACGCAGGTGTCGGCGACCTTCGCGCGGACCGCCGCGACCCGCCCGGCGGCCGACGGCACCCCGCGTCCCGTCGCGACGGAGGACGGGGCGGTCGTGCAGCTGCGGACCGACTCCGGCGCCGTGGGCTCGGTCGTCGTCAGCCAGGCCTCGGCGGGCTACAAGAACGCCCTGTCGTTCTCCTTCGACGGACCGGACGCCAGCTTCGCGTTCCACCAGGAGACCCCCGAGTCGCTGTGGATCGGCGACCGCGACGGCGCGCGGGTCGTCGTGCGCGACCCGGGCCGCGCCATGTCGCCGGCGGGCCGTTCGGCGGCGCTGCCCGCCGGTCATCCCCAGGGCTACTACGAGTGCTTCGCGGACTTCGTCGCCGACGCCCACGCCGCCGTACGCGGTACGCCGGTCGAGGGGATGCCGACCTTCGAGGACGGGGTCCGGGCCGCGCACCTCGCCGAGGCGGTCGTGGCGTCCGCGCAGGACGGCGGCTGGGTGGACGTGAAGGAGACCCCCACGGCCCGGTGACCGGGACGGCTCAGGAGAGGTAGAGCGGCTCGGCGCTCGCCCGCTCGCGGGCGTGCGCGTCGCGCGGGCTGCCGTGGCGCAGCCATTCGCCGAGCATGTCGGGGTGCAGCAGCTCCTCGATGGCCAGCTGGGCCGCGCCCACGCCCTCGGCGCGGTCCGGGTCGGCCTCGGTGATGACGAGTTCGTCGGTGGCCAGCGGGAGGGCGCCGCGGGTGACCTGGTCGACGACCGGCTCGCGGAACACGTCACCGGCCTGCGCCAGCGTGCCCGCCAGATACACGGTCGACGGGTTGAACACGCTGACCAGCAGGGCCAGTTGGGAGCCGACGAGTTCCCCGGCCCGGGTGACCAGTTCGATGCTCACCGGGTCGCCGTGCGCGCAGCCGTCCAGGACCTCGGTGACGGTGAGGTGGTCGAGCCGTTCCTGGAGGAAGGCGCTGCGGCCGGCCAGGGCCGCGGCGCGGGCGTCCCGCGCGAGCGCCCAGCCGCCGGCGAGCGCCTCCAGGCAGCCGAACTTCCCGCACCGGCACCGGTGCCGGGACTCGGCCGCGACGATGGTGTGGCCCAGGTCGCCCGCCGCACCCCGGGCCCCGCGGTGCAGGCGGCCCCGGGAGATCAGGCCCAGGCCGATGCCGGTGCCGGCCTTGACGAGCAGGACGTTGTCGCCGGCCGCGACCCGGTCCCGGCTCCAGGCGCCCAGCGCCATCACGTTGGCGTCGTTGTCGACCCAGGCGGGGACGGCGAAGTGGGCCTCCAGGCGCTCGCGCAGCGGGAAGCCGTGCCAGCCCTCCATGATGGGCGGATGGACGGGGGTGCCCCGGGCAAAGTCGACCGGTCCCGGCACGCCCACGCACACACCCCACAGCCGGTCCGCCAGCTCCCCGGTGAGCAGCGCGGCGGCGGCCTCGAACAGCGCGGCGAGCGACGCCTCGGGGCCCGCCTCGACGTCCCAGGGCAGGCGCCGGTCGGCCAGTTGCGTACCGTCCAGGTCGGTCACGGCGAGATGCAGGTGCGTGGCGCCGAAGACCACTCCGAGGACGGCACCGCGCCCGGCCGCGATGTGCAGGATCCGTGACGGTCTGCCGCCGGTCGACGGCGCGGGCTCGCCCTCGCTGAGCAGCCCGGCCCTGAGCGCGTGGTCGACCCGCTGCTGGATGATCGTCCGGCCCAGGCCGGTGTGCCGGCTCAACTCCGGCCGCGTCACCGCCAGGCCGCTCCTGATGGTTCTCAGGACCAGCGACAGCGTCTGGGTCTGTTCGGTCATACGGCGCAGTCTCCATGGGGTCGGTGAGGACGAGCTTATGGCGTGCCCGGGCCCGCGGGCAGGGCCGGGCGGACGCGGCGGCCGCCCCGGGGCCACTCGTTCGGTCCACCCCGACTGCAGGGAACGGTGCCCCGCCCGACGGTGGGGACATGAGATTCGCCGATCGATTCGCCCGGGAGTTCAAGGACGCCGTCACCCCGCGGGCCGCGCTGCTCGTCATCGGCGTCCTCGCGCTGCAACTGCTCTTCATCGCGTCCTACGTGGGAGCGCTGCACAGCCCGAAGCCGAAGGACGTGCCGTTCGGTGTCGTCGGTCCGACGGCGGCCGTGGCCCAGCAGACCGAGCAGCAGCTGGCGAAACTGCCGGGCTCGCCGCTCGACCCGCGCGTGGTCGCCGACGCGGCGACGGCGAAGCGGCAGATCATGGACCGGAAGATCGACGGCGCGCTGGTCCTGAACCCGCGGGGCACCACGGACACCCTGCTCGTCGCGTCCGGCGGCGGCACCGTCCTGGCCACCGCCCTGGAGAACCTGGCGGGCGAGATCGACGCCACCCAGCAGCGCACGGTCCGCCCGGTCGACGTGGCACCGGCCTCGCCCAAGGACTTCGACGGCCTCTCCGCGTTCTACCTGGTCGTGGGCTGGTGCGTCGGCGGCTACCTGTGTGCCTCGATCATGTCGATCAGCGCCGGATCCAGGCCCACCAGCCCGCCGCGCGCGCTGATCCGGCTCGGCACGATGGCGCTGGTCGCGATCGCGGGCGGCATCGGCGGCTCGCTCATCATCGGCGACTCGATCCTGGGCGCGCTGCCCGGCTCCTTCTGGGGTCTGGCCGGGCTCGGCGCGCTCGTCACCTTCGCGGTCGGCGCGCTCACCCTGGCCCTGGAGGAGCTCACCGGCATCGTCGGGATCGGCCTGGCCGTCCTGGTGGTCGTCGTCGCGGGCAACCCGAGCGCGGGCGGCGCGTTCCCGCTGCCGATGCTGCCCCCGTTCTGGAAGGCGATCGGCCCCTGGCTGCCCCCGGGCGCGGGCACCTGGGCGGCCCGCTCGATCGCGTACTTCGACGGCAACGCCCTGACGCAGTCCCTGCTGGTCCTCTCGGCCTGGGCGGTGGCGGGCGTGGCGGTGACGCTCCTGGTGTCGAGTCTGCGCCAGAAGAAGCTCAGGACGAGTACGGCCCCCTGAGGGGCGCGAGGAACTGCGCGAGCAACCACCCACAACCAGCACTCGCACACGAAAGCGCACCCGGCAGACGAAAAGGCGCCCCAGTGAACCTCCCCAACAGATCAGGCCCGGCCGCCCAGGCCAGCTCCGTCAAACGGATGGAGCCCACGGCCCAGGCCCAGCTCGGCCCCCTCGGCCTGACGGGCTTCATCGTGGTCACGATGATCGCCACCGGCATCGACGCGGGCATCTTCCCCGACCGCCTCGCGGCGGCCGACGTGCCCACGGTCGGCTTCTTCATCGGCGGGCTGGCCCAGCTGCTCGCCGGTCTCTTCCAGGCCCAGCGCGGTGACACCTGGCACGCGACGGTCTTCGGGGGCTTCGGTCTGTTCTGGATGGCGAAGGCGCTGATGCTCCAGTGGATCGTGCCCTCGCTCGATCCGTCGCTGCGGGGCGACGCGATGGGCCTGTTCACGCTCCCCTGGGTCTTCGTGGTCTTCGTCCTGTGGCTCGCGAGCTGGCGCATCCATCTGGTGCTGCTGCTCACCTTCAGCTGTGTCCTGGTGGTGTTCGTCGCGATGACCTGCAACGGCTTCACGGGCCTCGAAGGCTGGAACCGGGTCGCCGGCTGGTTCGGTCTGGGCGCCACGGCCGGGGCGCTGTATCTGCTCGCGGGGCAGGTGATGGCCTCGACGTGGGGCCGCCCGGTGCTGCCGATGGGCCGCTTCCTGACGCCGCCGGAGCTCGCCGAGTCCTGAACGCCCGTACGCGTACGGAAAATGCGCGCCCCGTCACCGTAGTGCGAACGGTGGCGGGGCGCGCGTCCTCGTCGGGAGGCGGGTCACGCGGTGGGCGTGCCCTCCCGGTTCCCGTAGTACGCCTGCCGCATCAGCTGCTGCATGTCGTCGATCATCGGCATCCGCGGGTTGGCGGGCGCGCACTGGTCGGCGTAGGCGTTCATGGCCTGCTGGGGCAGCGCCCGGAGGAAGGCGCTCTCGTCGACGCCCTCGGCGGCGAACGAGGCGGGGATGCCGCACCGGTCGCGCAGTTCCTCGACGGCCCTGGCGTACGATTCCACGCCCTCTTCCGGGGTCGCGGCCGGCAGGCCCAGCATCTTCGCGATCTCCTGGAGCCGCTCGGGCGCCCGGTAGGTCTCGGCCTTGGGCCACGGGGTCGCCTTGTAGGACACCGTGCCGTTGTGCCGGATGACGTGCGGCAGCAGCAGGGCGTTGGTGCGGCCGTGGGCGACGTGGAAGGTGTTGCCGAGGGTGTGGGCCATGGCGTGCACCAGGCCGAGGAAGGCGTTGGCGAAGGCCATGCCCGCGATGGTCGACGCGTTGTGCATCTTCTCGCGCGCCTCGGGGGCCTTGGCGCCGTCCTTCACGCACGCTTCCAGGTTCTCGAAGATGAGCTTGATGGCCTGAAGGCACTGGCCGTCGGTGAAGTCGTTGGCGTAGACGGAGACGTACGCCTCGGTGGCGTGGGTCAGCGCGTCGAAGCCGGAGTCGGCGGTGACGGTCGGCGGGAGGTTCATCGGGAGCATCGGGTCGATGATCGCGACGTTCGGGGTGAGCGCGTAGTCGGCGAGGGGGTACTTCTGGGCGGCCTCGGGGTCGGAGATGACGGCGAAGGGGGTGACCTCGGAGCCGGTGCCGGAGGTGGTCGGGATCGCGACGAGCTTCGCCTTCTCCCCCAGCTGCGGGAAGGTGTAGGCCCGCTTGCGGATGTCGAAGAACTTCTCCTTCGTGTCCGCGAACTCGATCTCCGGGTGCTCGTACATCAGCCACATGATCTTCGCGGCGTCCATCGGCGAGCCGCCGCCGAGCGCGATGATCGTGTCGGGGCGGAAGTCCCGCATGGCGGCGGCGCCCGCCTGGACGGTGGCCAGCTCGGGGTTGGGCTCGACGTTGTCGATGACCTGGACGGTGACGGGCAGCGGGCGGGCGTTCAGGATGTCGGTGATCTTCTGGACGAAGCCGATGGCGCCCATCGTCCTGTCGGTCACGAGGCTGACGCGGCTGACGCCGTCCATCTCGCCGAGGTACTTGACGGCGTTCCGCTCGAAGTAGATCTTCGGCGGGATCTTGTACCACTGCATGTTGGTGTTGCGCCGCCCGATCCGCTTGATGTTGACGAGGTTGACCGCCGAGACGTTGTTGGAGACCGAGTTGTGGCCGTAGGAGCCGCAGCCCAGGGTCAGCGACGGGAGGAAGGCGTTGTAGACGTCGCCGATGCCGCCGAAGGTGGAGGGCGAGTTGACGATGACGCGGATCGCCTTGACGCGCCGGCCGAACTCCTCGGCCAGTTCCTCGGACTCGGTGTGGATGGCGGCCGAGTGGCCCAGGCCGTTGAACTCGACCATCTGCGCGGCGAGTTCGAGGCCGTGCTCGGTGTCGCGGGCCTTGAGCGCGGCGAGGATCGGGGACAGCTTCTCGCGGGTGAGCGGTTCGGCGGGGCCGACCTCGGCGCATTCGGCGACGAGGATCGAGGTGTCGGCGGGGACCTCGAAGCCGGCCTGCTCGGCGATCCAGGTGGCGGGCTTGCCGACGACGGAGGCGTTCAGCTTGGCGCCCGCGCAGTCGGTGCCGTAGGCGGTCGTGCCGAAGACGAACTCCTCCAGCTTGGTCTTCTCGGCGGCGGTCAGCACGTGGGCCTGGAGCCGGCGCAGCTCGGCGATGCCGTCCTCGTAGATCTCCTGATCGAGGATGACGGCCTGCTCGGAGGCGCAGATCATGCCGTTGTCGAAGGCCTTGGACAGGACGATGTCGTGGATGGCGCGGCCCAGCTTGGCGTCCTTGGCGACGTAGGCGGGGACGTTGCCCGCGCCGACGCCGAGGGCCGGCTTGCCGCATGAGTAGGCGGCCCTGACCATGGCGTTCCCACCGGTGGCGAGGATGGTGGAGACGCCCTCGTGGTTCATCAGGAAGCCGGTGGCCTCCATGGAGGGCTGTTCGATCCACTGCACGCAGTTCTCGGGGGCGCCGGCGGCGACGGCGGCGTCGCGCACGATCCGGGCGGCCTCGGCCGAGGACTTCTGGGCGCTGGGGTGGAAGGCGAAGACGATCGGGTTACGGGTCTTGAGCGCGATCAGCGCCTTGAAGACCGTCGTGGAGGTCGGGTTGGTGACGGGGGTCATCGCGCAGATGACGCCGACCGGTTCGGCGATCTCGGTGACGCCGTTGATCTCGTCGCGCGAGATGACGCCGGCGGTCTTCAGGCCGCGCATCGAGTTCACGACGTGCTCGCTCGCGAAGAGGTTCTTGACCGCCTTGTCCTCGAAGACCCCGCGCCCGGTCTCCTCGACGGCGCTCTTCGCCAGGTCGCCGTGGTGGCTCAGCGCCGCGAGGGACGCCTTCTTGACGATGTGGTCGACCTGCTCTTGGTCGAACGTCTCGAACCGGGCGAGCGCCTCCAGCGCGCCGGTGACCAGTTCGTCGACCATCCCCTTGGCATCCACGGCAGGATCTCCTTCTTCACGGCCTTTTCTTCGACAGTTCGATTGCACACCTTTTCGGGTGGCACGGCGGGCGGAAAAGGGCCTCGGCTCGCGGGGCGAAGGTCCCAAGAAGATCACTCCCGGGCCAGGAAAACCCTCCCCCACCTGCACAGATACGGGAGGCCTTAAGCCCCTTGCGAGTTTGTGAAAACTTTCACAAGAATTTCGCGGAAAAAGGGCACCCCGCGTGTGCGGGGTGCCCCTCGAAAACCGGTCAGCCGATTTCCGCGCCGAACGTGGAGAGCGCTTCCGTGACCGGCTGGAAGAACGTCTCGCCGCCGGACGTGCAGTCGCCGCTGCCGCCGGAGGTGAGGCCGATCGCCGTGTCGCCGGAGAACAGCGAGCCGCCGCTGTCGCCGGGCTCGGCGCAGACGTCGGTCTGGATCAGGCCGTTCACGATGTCGCCGTTGCCGTAGTTCACGGTGGCGTCGAGCCCGGTCACCGTCCCGTCGTGCACCTGGGTGGTGGAGCCGGAGCGGGTCACCTTCTGGCCGACGGTCGCGTCACCGGCCTTGGTGATCTGCTGGGCGGACCCGTTGTAGAGGTTCACCTCGCTGGGGTGGGGGACGTCCGCGGTGTACTTCACGAGCCCGAAGTCGTTGTCCGGGAAGCTGGACTGCTCGTTCGTGCCGATCTCCTGGCCGCTGGAGTCGGACCAGGTGGAGATCGCCTCGGTGCAGTGGCCCGCCGTGATGAAGTACGGCTGGCCGCCCTTGACCACGTTGAAGCCGAGCGAGCAGCGGCCGCCGCCGCCCGAGATGGCGTCGCCGCCCGCGACGAAGGGCTTGAACTCTCCCTGGGTGCGCTGGAGTTCGGCCTTCACGCCGAGGCCGTCGACGACCTTGTTCAGCTTCTGCCAGTCGGCGCCCTTGACCGTGCGGTCGGCGGTGACGACGACCTTGTTGGTGGCGGGGTCCGTGGCCCATGAGGTGCCCGGGATCGAGGCGTCGCTCTTCAGGGTGGTCCGGGCGCTCTTCAGCGCGGCCAGGGAGTTCTGCACGATTCTGGCCTGCGCGCCGGCCGCCTTGACGGTCCGCGCGGCGTTCTCGCTGAGCACGTTGACGACGAGGTGCTCGGCCTTCGCGTCGTAGTAGCTGCCCGCCGCGTCCGCGCCGAGGTCCTTGTGCAGGGACGAGGCGAGGTTTCCGGCCTTGGCGACGGAGATGCTCTTCGGCGTCAGGTCCGGGGTGTCGGTGCTGGCGTTCGCAGTCTGGAAGGTGATGCCCGCGGCGGCCAGGGCGGCTATTCCCGCTCCGACCACGGCGACACGCCGCTTGGGTATGCGTCGGTGCTTCAACTCACGTCCTCCTGTGGGGGGTTGGGAACCAGGCCGACGTGGGGGACGGACCGGGTTCCGTGAGGCTGACGGGCCCACTATCCCGACCGTCACAGGGGACACACAAGGTCGACTTCAGGACGCTCGTACGTCAACCCACGTCCACACCTTCACCCTTATGTGCAGCACCCCTGTCGAGGTCGTCCACTCGCGATCCCCAAAGCAAACACTCCGTGCGCGCACACTTGGGCACAGGGTGAGGACTAGTCCTGTCCAGAAATCGCCCCGTCAGGGGGCGCGGGGAACTACGCGACCGGCCACCCACGCCCACACCCGGCACACCGCGGAAGCCCTACGGCGCGTCGCCCTCCTCGACGCGGGCCGCGGGCGTGGCCCGCTCCAGGAACCGCAGCAGCTCCACCGGAAACGGCAGCACCAGCGTCGAGTTCTTCTCGGCGGCGACCGCCACCACGGTCTGCAGCAGCCGGAGCTGAAGCGCGGCCGGAGTGTCCTCCATCTGCTGCGCGGCCTCGGCCAGCTTCTTGGACGCCTGCAACTCGGCGTCGGCGTTGATGACCCGGGCGCGCCGCTCCCGGTCGGCCTCGGCCTGCCGCGCCATCGACCGCTTCATGGTCTCGGGCAGCGACACGTCCTTGATCTCCACCCGGTCGATCTGCACGCCCCACCCGACGGCCGGGCTGTCGATCATCAACTCCAGCCCCTGGTTGAGCTGTTCGCGGTTGGAGAGCAGATCGTCGAGGTCGCTCTTGCCGATGATGGAGCGCAGTGACGTCTGCGCCATCTGGGAGACCGCGAACCGGTAGTCCTCGACCCGCACCACGGCCTCGGCCGGATCGACCACCTTGAAGTAGATGACGGCGTCCACCCGCACCGTGACGTTGTCCCGCGTGATGCCGTCCTGCGCGGGCACCGGCATGGTGATGATCTGCATGTTGACCTTACGGAGCCGGTCCACGCCCGGCACGATCATCGTGAGCCCGGGGCCGCGCACCGACGAGGTGAGCCGGCCGAGGCGGAACACCACCCCGCGCTCGTACTGTTTGACGACGCGGGCCGCCGCCGCGGCGTACACCGCTCCGGCACAGAGGACGGCCGCTCCGGCCGCCACCATTTCCTCGACCATCTCACGGCCCCCGGGGTCCGAAGTGGGCGCATCAGGCGCGCGGTTCGGGCGCGCCCTTCGACCGTAGCCCCGTGCGGGCCGGTACGGGAGAGCCCCCGCCCGGCGCACTGCCGGACGGGGGCTTCCACTGGTGGCCGCGGTGCCGCACAGGCGTACTGCCGGTGCGGTTGTCGCAGGTGGTGCGGGTGGGGCGGTCAGAACACGTGGACGCCGTACACGCTGAGCGCCTCGGTGACCGGCTGGAAGAACGTCGTGCCGCCGGACGTGCAGTTGCCGCTGCCGCCGGAGGTCAGACCGTAGGCCACGCCGCCGGTGGAGTAGAGGGCGCCACCGGAGTCGCCGCCCTCGGCGCAGACGTTGGTCTGGATCAGGCCGGAGACGATGTCGCCGCTGCCGTAGTTCACGGTGGCGTTGAGCCCGGTGACCTTGCCGCTGTGGATGCCCGTGGTGGAGCCGTCACGGTAGACGGTGGCGCCCACGCTCGGCGTGCCCGCGCTCTTGATGTCCGTGTTGCCGGCGGTGCCGGACTTGGTGACCGAGCTGTTGCTGTACTTCACCAGCGCGTAGTCGTTGCCGGGGAAGCTGTAGCTCACGTTCGAACCCAGCACCGTGGTCTTCGCGGAGTTCGAGTACCAGGTGGAGGCGACCTCGCCGCAGTGGCCCGCGGTCAGGAAGTAGTAATTGCCGCTGTTGTCCTGGACGTTGAAGCCGAGGGAGCAGCGGTAGGCGCCGCCGTAGATGGCGTCGCCGCCGGCGATCAGCTTCTTGAAGGTGCCGTTCGTCCGCTCGATCCGGAGCGCGCCCGCGTTGCTGCCGGCCCGTTCCGTGATCTTGTTGATCTCGGCCTGCGACACGGTGCTGTCGACGGTGACGAGGACCTTGCCCGTCTTGGCGTCGACGGCCCACGCGGTACCGCCGATGTCGGCGGACTCGACGGCGTCGCTTGCGCGGGTGAGCTGGGCCGCACTGAACGTCTGGACCTCCGCGGCCTGCGCGGAGGGGATGGTGAACGCCGCGGCCGCCAGCAGTCCGGTGCCCGCGGCGATCAGCCCGGTCCGTCTCGCCATGCCGCTTCGGGGGGTGGTGCGCTTGATCCTCACTGGTCGTTCCCTCCTGAGGGAAGTCGGGGGCCCGCGTGGGGTCGGGGCCCGGTGAGGCGCGGTCAGGGACATCGGTGGTCCGGATTCCGAACACGTCGTGACCCTGACAAGCGCTGTTCGGGAGTATTCGGTCTCTCAACTACCCCGCACAAGAGCGGCTTTCGGCCGTCCACGGGATCTCCGCGCACGACTACAGGCCCCGGCGGCTCGGCTCGTACGGTGCGTACGGCCCGCCCGCCGGGGCTCGGCTCGACCTGTCAGACGGTCCTCGGCGCCGCCAGGTTCCGTTCGCCCGCCTCGATGTCCACGGGGAGGGTGTTGCCCGGGGGCGGGAAGGGGCAGAGGAAGTGGTCGGCGAAGGCGCAGGGTGGCAGCGTCGCCCGGTTGAGGTCGACCGTCGTGCGGCCCTCGGCGTCGGGCGCGGCCGGGTGCAGGAAGCGGAACCGGTAACTGCCGCGACCGCTGGTGCCGTCGGCGAAGACGGCCCAGAGCCGGCCGTCCGCCTGCCGCGCCACCTGCAGTGTGTGCTCCTGCCCGGCGAGGGTGAAGGACAGCTCGCCCGCGAGCCCGAGCGCGCGCTCCCTGCCGTCGGCGTTCGCCACGCGGACGTCCGTGCTCCCGCCCGGGTACGGGGTGAAGCGGCCCTCGACCGCCCAGCGCGGGTCGTACGGGGTGGCGTCGATGCCCGCCGAATCCAGGAACGCCGTGCGGGCGGGCGCGGCCGGGTCGAAGTCCCGTACGCCCCACAGTCCTTCGCGGACGATCACGACGAGCCGTCGCTCGCCGAGCGCGACGGTGGCGTCGGCGCCGAGCCGGGTCTCCGTGCCGTCCAGGGTGCGCACGACGGCGTCACCGTCCGTCCGCCAGCTCCCGGGGATGGCCGGAAGTTTGCCGTCCGGATAGTCGTCGAGCCAGTGGGTGCCGGTGAGCGAGAGGGGCCCGTGGGGCGCGGAGACGGACGCGGTCCGCTCTTCGTGCCACTGCTTCCAGGCGTCGGCGGCGTCGGTCATGCGGTGAGGGTCCTTTCGGGAGTGCGCAGTCCCAGATGGGAGCGCAGGGTGGAGCCGGTGTATTCCGTGCGGAAGGCGCCGCGCTCCTGGAGCAGCGGGACGACCCGGTCCACGAAGGCGTCGAGGCCACCGGGCGTCAGGTGCGGGACGAGGATGAATCCGTCGGCGGCGCGGCCCGCCACGAACGCGTCGAGTTCGGCGGCGACCGCCTCGGGCGTGCCGATGAACGACTGCCGGCCGGTCGTCTCGATCACGGTCTGCCGGATGGACAGGCCCTTGGCGCGGGAGAGCGCCCGCCACTTCTCGGCGATCTCGAGGACGTCGCCGCGCCGGGTGCGTCCCTGGGAGAGGGCGGAGTCGGGGACCGGGTCGATGTCGGGCAGCGGCCCGTCGGGGTCGTAGGAGGAGAGGTCCACGCCCCACACCTGCTCCAGGGCGAGGATCGCGGTCTGCGGGGAGACCTGCTGCCGCCGGATCTCGGCGGCCTGCTCCTGGGCCTCGGCGGCGGTGTCGCCGAGCACGACGGTGACACCCGGCATGATCTTGAGGTCGTCGGGTTCGCGCCCGTACGCGGCCAGCCGGGCCTTCACATCGGCGTAGAAGGCCTGCCCGGCCTCCAGGGTGCCGTGCCGGGTGAAGATCACGTCGGCGGTGGACGCGGCGAACTCGCGGCCCTCGGCGGAGTCCCCGGCCTGGATGACGACGGGGTGGCCCTGCGGCGGGCGGGGCACGGTGAAGTCGCCCTCGACGGTGAAGTGCCGCCCTTGGTGGTGGACGGGGTGGTCGGTGCCCGCGTCCCAGAACTCCCGTGCCACAGCGACGAATTCGGCGGCGCGTGTATAGCGGTCGGCGCGGTCGAGGTAGCCGCCGCGGCGGAAGTTCTCGCCGGTGAAGGCGTCGGAGGAGGTGACCACGTTCCAGGCGGCGCGGCCGCCGCTGAGGTGGTCGAGGGTGGCGAAGCGCCGAGCGGTGTCGAAGGGCTCGTTGAAGGTGGCGTTGACGGTGGCGGCGAGTCCCAGGTTCCGGGTCACGGCGGCGAGCGCGTTGAGCACGGTGATCGACTCGGGGCGGCCGACGACGTCCAGGTCGTGGATGCGGCCGCGCTGCTCGCGCAGCCGGAGGCCTTCGGCAAGGAAGAAGAAGTCGAACAGGCCGCGTTCGGCGGTGCGGGCCAGGTGCTCGAAGGAGGCGAAGTCGATCTGGGACTTCGAGCGCGGGTCGGCCCACACGGTGGTGTTGTTGACGCCCGGGAAGTGGGCGGCGAGATGGATCTGCCTGGTCATGAGCGGGCCCCCGGGGCGGCTGCGTACTGGCTGGCGGGCCGGGCGAGCCCCAGGTGTTCGCGCAGGGTGCTGCCCGGATAGAAGGTGCGGAACAGGCCGCGGTGCTGGAGCAGCGGCACGGTGCCGTTGACGAGGCGTTCCAGGTCGCGGCGCGGGTCGAGCGGGGTGAGGTGGAAGCCGTCGGCGGCGCCCGCCCGGTGCCAGGCGGCGATCAGCTCGGCCAGGTCGACGGGCCCGCCCCGGTAGAGCGGTCCCTCGCCGGTGGGCAGCGGTCCGCCGCCGTGGCCGGGCTGGGCGGCGTGCTCGCCGCCGCCGAGGTCGATGCGGAGCGCGGCGAGCACCCGCAGTTCGTCCGGGTCACGGCCGTGCTCGGTGGCGCGGCGCCGCAGCCCGGCCCGGGCGGCGGCTAGCTGGTCCGGGTCGGGGGCGCCGACGAGCGCGACGTCGGCGTGCCGGGCCGCGACGTCGTACGCGTACGGCTGGGTGGCGTCCACGACGACGACGGGCCGGCCCTGGGGCGGCCGGGGCACGATGGACGGGCCGCGCACGGAGAACGTCCGGCCCTCGAAGTCGACGTAGTGCAGCTTGTCGCGGTCGATGAAGCGGCCGGTGGCGACGTCCCGGATCTCGGCGTCGTCCTCCCAGCTGTCCCACAACCTCGCCGCCACGTCGGCGACTTCACCGGCCTCGTGCCACAGGTCGGCGGGCGGCGCGGCCGTGTCCCGGCGTCCGAAGAGCCGCGACTCGTCGTCGCCCGGCGACACGTCGGGGCGCCAGCCGGCCCGCCCCCGGCTCACCCAGTCCAGGGTGGCGACGGCGGCCTGGACGTGGAACGGCTCGGTGTGGGTGGTGGTCACGGTGGGCACGAGCCCGATCCGGGAGGTCTCCGGGGCGATCCTGGACAGCACGGCGAGGGCGTCGGGGCCGGGCGCCGCGAAGGTGTCGCGCAGGGTGACGAAGTCGAGCGCGCCGTGCTCGGCGAGCCGGGTGAGCTCCAGGTAGGGGGCGGGATCGTAGGTGTCGGCGAGGTCGACGGCGGCGGCGAGATGAAGCATGGCGGGAGGAACCTTTCATCGAGGGGGCAGGCCCGCGCCCCGAAAGGGGCGCGGGGAACTGCGCGACCAGCCACGACGGCGTCGCGGCGAACCGAGGCACACACCGCCCGCCTACGTCTTGGGCAACCCGGCAGGGTTGACCTCCGACTTCGGCACGGCCTCACTGGACAGCCCCCACCGCTTCAGCACCCGGGCGTACGACCCGTCCTCGATGACATGGTTGAGCGCGGCCGCGTAGGCGTCGACGAGCCCGCTGCCCTTCTTCGTCGTCGCGGCGATCTCGCCCTGGACCTCGTCGCCGCCGCCGGAGATGGTGCCGATGATCTGCGACTGTCCGGCGGACGCCACGTGGTAGGAGGCGGCCGGGCTCGGTCCCAGGTAGGCGTCGATGCGGCCGGACTGGAGCGCCAGGTAGTAGTCCGTGTCCTTCTGGAAGTACTTGATGGTGACGGGCTTGCGGCCCGCCTTCTCGTTGCGCTTGCTCCAGTCGACGAGGATCTTCTCCTGGTTGGTGCCGGAGGAGACGGCGATGGTCTTTCCCGCGACGTCCTTGGGCTCCTTCACCCGCCAGTTCGTGCCCTTCTTGGCCTCGAAGGCGATGTTGTCGAGCCGGTAGGTGGCGAAGTCGTACTTCTCCTTGCGCTCCTCGGTGACGGTGACGTTGGAGAAGACGGCGTCGAACTTGCCGCTGTCGAGCCCGACGAACAGGTTCTCCCAGCTCACCAGCTCCTGCTTGACCTTGAGCCCGAGGGTGTCGGCGACGAGGGTGGCGAGGTCGAGCTCGGAGCCGATGCGGGTCTTGTCGTCGGTGGCGAAGAAGCCGAGTGGCGGGGAGGCGTCGGCGCTGCCGCCGAGCCGCAGCGTGCCGCGCTCGCGCACGGCCGCGGGCAGCAGCGCGGCGATCTTGTCGACCTTCTTGCCGCGGATGCGGTGCTGGTCGGGGCCGATGTTGACGTTCCCGACCTTCTTCGTGCCGGCGGCGCCGGTGGTGGCGGCGTCGCTGTCCCCGCCGCAGGCGGTGAGCAGCGGGGACAGGGCGAGCGCGGCGACGGAGGCGGTCAGGGTGCGGCGGGACAACATCTTCGTACTCCTCAAAGCAGTTGTGGAAAGGGGGAGTTGGTAGATCAGAGGACCTTGGAGAGGAAGGCGCGGGTGCGGTCCTCGCGCGGCGCGTCCAGTACGTCGCCGGGGGCGCCCCGCTCGACGATGCGGCCCTCGTCCATGAACACGACGGTGTCGGCGACCTCGCGGGCGAAGCCGATCTCGTGGGTGACGACGATCATCGTGGTGCCCTGGTGGGCGAGGTCGCGGATGACGTCGAGGACCTCGCCGACCAGTTCGGGGTCGAGCGCGGACGTCGGCTCGTCGAACAGCAGCAGCTTGGGCTCCAGGGCGAGGGCCCGGGCGATGGCGACGCGCTGCTGCTGGCCGCCGGAGAGCTGACGCGGATAGGCGTCGGCCTTGTCCGCGAGGCCGACGCGGTCGAGCAGCTTGCGGGCGCTGTCCACCACCTCGGCGCGGGGCCGCTTGAGCGCGGAGAGCGGCGCCTCGACGATGTTCTCCAGGACCGTCAGGTGCGGGAAGAGATGGAAGTTCTGGAAGACGAAGCCGATGTGCGTGCGCTGCTTGAGGATCTCCCGCTCGCGCAGCTCGTACAGCTTGTCGCCGGAGCGGCGGTAGCCGACGAGCTGTCCGTCGACACTGATCCAGCCGCTGTCCACCTTCTCCAGGTGGTTGATGGTGCGCAGCAGCGTCGACTTGCCGGAGCCGGACGGGCCGAGGACGACGGTGACCTCGCCGGCCCGCACCTCCAGGTCGATGCCGCGCAGCACCTCGACGGAGCCGAAGCTCTTGTGCACGGACTTGATGTCCACCATGGCGCTCATCGGGTGGAACCTTTCGCGAAGTGACGCTCCACGTAGTACTGGAGTACGGAGAGCGCGCTGGTCAGGAGGATGTACCAGGCGGTGGCGACCATCAGCAGGGGCACCACGCGGCCGTTGCGGCCGTAGATGACCTGCACCTGGTAGAAGAGTTCGCCGATCGCCATGACGGAGACGATCGAGGTGCCCTTGAAGAGGGAGATGACCTCGTTCGCGGCGTTGGGCAGGATCGAGCGCATCGCCTGCGGCAGCACGATGCGGCGGATCTGCCGCAGGCGCGGGATGCCGAGGGCGGCCGCGGCCTCCAACTGGCCGCCGTCGACGGCGAGTACACCGCCGCGCACGATCTCGGCAGCGTACGCGGCCTGGTGCAGGGCGAGGCCGAGCACGGCCGCGCTCATGGCGCCGACGAGGCCCATCGTGTCGAAGGAGAAGAAGCCGGGCCCGAAGGGGATGCCGAACTGCAACTCCTTGTACAGGTAGGCCAGGTTGAACCAGAACAGCAGCTGCACGATCAGCGGGATCGAGCGGAACGCCCAGATGTAGCCGAACGCCACGGTGCGCAGGAACCGGCTGCTCGACAGGCGCATGAACGCGATGACGATGCCGAGCGCGAAGCCGAGCGCCGTGCCGTAGGCGGTGAGCTGGAGCGTGGTCCAGACGGCCTTGAGGATGACGTCCGCGGTGAAGAACTCCGCGAACACCTCCCATTCCCAGCCGGAGTTGGTGGCCAGGCCGTGCGCGAACTGGGCGAGCAGCACGGCGGTGACGACGATGGCCACCCAGCGCAGGGGATGGCGTACGGGGACGACCTTGAGGTGTGCGTAGGCGTCCTTCGGCGCTTCGGTGGCGGCGCCGGTGTCGGTGGTGCCCAGGGGCGGGTCACTGGTCAGAGACATGGGTGTCCTCGGAGACGGACGAACGGGGAGGAAGAGCGGGGCGGGACCGGCCGGGCCGGTCTCAGGCGGCGGTGGTGCGACAGGAGAGGTCGCGCAGCAGCGCGAGGACGGCGCGGGCCGTGGCGTCGTTCTGCCGGAACGACGGGCCGTTGGTGCGCGGCCGGGTGAAGGCGCCGGCGCCGCGCGCGTCGGTGTGCGGGCCGAGGGCGAAGCGGCGCGGGTGGGCGGAGCCGTCGCGGTACAGGACGCGCCCGTCGGACGGGTCGACGGCGAGCAGTCCGGCGTCGGTCGACCGGGCGCCCTCCTCGTGGAGGGTGCGCAGCAGCCGGTCCCGGGTGCGGGCGAGGGTCGGCTGCGGCAGCCGGGCCTCGACGAGCGCGCGGGCCTCGATCCGGACGCCGGGCGCGCTGGCGCTCGTGGCCCGGAAGACGCCGTCGCGTGCCTCGACCCGCATGTCGGCGCCGACGAACTTCACGACGCCCGCGCGGGACAGCGCGAGCAGTTGGCGCAGGCGCGGGCCGGGCGGCCCGGATGCCAGGTAGCTGAAGAATCCGTGCCACCAGGGGCCGACGTCGCCGAGCCGGACGAGCTGCCCGTACACGGAGAGCAGGCCGAGGAAGACGGCGAGGTCGGGGCTGTGCGCCGGGTCGTGGCGGCGCTCCAGGTCGTCGGTGATGTGGCCGCGCAGGCCGGCCTGGAGTTCCTCGTACGAGGCGTGGCGCACCCCGTCGAGCGGGCGGTCCAGGGCGGCGAGGTCGAGCCGGTCGGCGGGGTCGGGCACACTGGCGGCGACGAGCGCCTGCTGTTCGGCGCTGAGCGGCGCGGCGGCGGCGTACTTCTCCTCGAAGACGTCCCAGGCGACGCTGGTGCGCTCGGGGTGGGCGGTGAACAGCCGGTGGTAGTGCGCGAAGCCGAGTTCCTTGTCGATCAGCGGCCACACCTCGCACCGGAAGTCGTCGGGCCCGAACCCGCCTTCCTTCGCGAGGAGTTCGTCGATCTGCGCGGGTCCGAGGAAGCGCGGCAGCGGCGGCCGCTCCCCCGCGTCCCAGTCGTAGCCGAGCTTGGAGTGGTAGGGCACTCCGCGCCGCGATCCGACGTGCAGCACCGGCTCCCGCCCCGAGGGCACATAGGTGTCCCCCTCGAAGCGTCCGCCGCGCCCCTCCGTCAGCAGCACCATCAGGTCGACGAAGGCGAGCCCGAAGCCGCGGACGAGCACGTCCTGGCCGGGCGCGAGCGCGCCGAGGTCGGAGTCGGCGGTGAAGTCGGGCGGCAGGTGCACGAGCCCGTGCCGCGCGGCGTACTCACTCAACTCCATCTGCTCGTCGTCGAGTTCGGCGTCCAGATGCCCCTGGGCGAGGACGACGGCGTCGGCGGACAGCGGCCGCGTCACCCCTTCGAGCCACACCTGCTGGCGGCCGTGGCGCGATCCGGAGACGCGCAGGGCGCGCCGGGGATGGTGGTGGACGGTGACCCCGTCGGGCAGCGCGGCGACGGCCCGCTCGTACACCCACCGCAGATAGCCGCCCTGCCGTCGCCGGTCGGCGAAGGTCCGCCCGTCGATCCCGGCCCACTCGTGCAGCACGGGCCCCGGCACCACGGGCCCGGCCAGCTCCACCGTGTCGTCGGTGAACATGGTGACGTCCTGGGCCTGCGAGTTCATCCAGAGCAGCGGCGACTGCTCGCGCCGCCAGATGCGCCCGCCGCCCGGCGGATAGGGGTCGACGAGATGCACGTCGAGCGCCAACTCGCCGTAATCGTCACTGGTATTGGCGGCGAGACGCTCCAGGATACCGGTCCCCCGCGGCCCGGCCCCCACGATCACCAGGGACTGCCGTACGGTACTCATCGCCGCGTCCCGCGCGCGTAGTGCCGCTCGACGTAGTACTGGCCGACGCTGAGCAGCGAGGTCACCACGACGTACCAGAGGGTGGCGACGAGCAGCAGCGGGATGACCTGGTAGGTGCGGTGGTAGACGAGCTGCACCGAGTAGAGCAGGTCCTGCACGGCGATGATGCTGACGATGGAGGTGCCCTTGAGGGTGCCGATCAGCATGTTCCCGGCCGGCGGCACGATGGCCCGCATGGCCTGCGGCAGCACGATCCGGCGCCAGCGCCGGTACCGGCCGAGCCCGAGCGCCTGGGCCGCCTCCACCTGTCCCCGGTCCACGGAGAGGATGCCGCCGCGCACCACCTCGGCGGCGTACGCGGCCTCGTGCAGGGTCAGTCCGACGATGGCGACGGTGACGGGCCCGAAGAGGTCGACGGTCTTCACCCCGAGGACGCGCGGGTACAGGGCGCCGATGTTGAACCAGAACAGCAGCTGCACCAGGATCGGCACCGACCTGAACAGCCACACATAGCCCCAACTCACGGCGCGCAGCACGGGGTTGGCGGACAGTCGCATGACGGCGAGCAGGGTGCCGAAGGCGAAGCCGAGCGTCATGACGAGCGCGGTCAGCCACAGCGTGAGCCAGAGTCCGCGCAGCACGGAGGCGGTGGTGAAGTAGTCGGCGACCACGTCCCACTGGAACGCCTCGTTGCGCAGTACCGAGTTCACGGCGAGGCCGAGCAGGACGAGCACGACGGCCGCGGCCGTCCACTGTCCGGTGCGGCGGCGCGGGACGATGCGTGGGACGGCGGAGATCTTGCCGGGTGGCGCTTCGGCCAGGGGATCCGAGGGGGACGAAAGGGTGTCTGAGGACATGGGAAGGCTCCGTGGGCTGGAATCCCGTCCAGTCGGTCCTGCCGTCACACCTGCTGCGCGTGTGTGTAGCGCTCGGGCCGAGCCCCTCAGCAGCGGTCCCGCACCGAGAGTACGGGGCCTGTCACGCCGTCTGTCAAGGCTGTCCAGACTGTGAGCCGCGCGTCTCAAGTGAGTTGACGCCGAACCGTATGCCTGTTCCACTAAGCCCATGCATCCGCAGCAGTGGCTGGTCACCCGCTCCCACATCGACTTCGGTCGCGTGTGGTCCGCGTCCTGTTGATGCCCTTCCGACGCCTCTGAGCGCGTCTTTTCTTCTTTTCTTTCCCGGCGTTCCCGCCGTTCTTCGACGCGTCCCACTCCCTTTCCCGGTACGCGCCCTCACCCTGCTGCACGCTCCCCTCGCTCAGCCGGTTCCTCTTGCCATCGAAGGGCACAGCTCTCAGCCATGCGCTCCTCCACCCGTACCTCCCGCCTGTCCGGTTCCTCCGCACTCTCCGCTTTCGCCCTGATCACTGTCGCCGCTCTGGGGCTGACCGCCTGCGGTTCGGGGGACGGTACGGACGACGCGGCGCCGGCCGGCGCCGCGAGCGACAAGATCCCGACGAAGGACGTGGTGTCGTCCGTCGCGAAGGATCCCGCCTCGGCGAAACTCCTCCCCGCGTCCGTCCGCAAGAGCGGCAGCCTCACCATCGCGGTGAGCGTGGGCGGCACCCCGCCCAACTCCACGTACCTGCCCGACGGGAAGACCGTCGTCGGACAGGACATCGACTTCGCGAACGCGGTCGCCAAGGTCCTCGGCATCAAGCTGGACCAGCAGATCGCGAGCTTCGAGGCGATCCTCCCGGCCCTCGACAGCGGCAAGTACGACCTCGGCACCGGGAACTTCGGCGTCACCGACGAACGCCGCAAGACGATCGACTTCGTCACGTACATCAACGACGGTCAGGGCTTCGCCGTCCGCAAGGACAGCGACCTGAAGAAGGTCACCGACCTGACACAGCTGTGCGGCCTGAACGTCGCGACCGGCGCCGGCACCACCTTCGAGACGACGCTGGAGGAGAACAAGGGCCTGTGCGAGAAGGCGGGCAAGAAGCCGTACGACGTGAAGACGTACGCGGAGTCGAGCGCGGTCTGGTCGTCGCTTCAGCAGGGGCGCAGCGATGTGGTGATGAGCACCATCAACGGGCTGCGCTACGGGGTGGCCCATCAGGAGGGGCTGCGGTTCCTCAATGAGTTCCATCGGCTGGATGTCGGTTTCGCGTTCAAGAAGGGGACGCCGCTGGCCCCCGCGTTCCGCTCCGCGGTGAACCGGCTCATCGCGGACGGCACTTACCGGAAGATCCTGGCCAAGTGGGGTACGTCGGAGTCGTCGATCAGCACGTCGCGGATCTCCCCACCGGAGATCAAGGACTGACCGGCTTCGTTTCCCCCTGCCGGCCGGTGGGGGCTGGTCGCGCAGTTCCCCGCGCCCCTGAAACGAGCTCCGCTCGTCCAGGGGCGCGGCCACCGGCCGGCACCAGGAAGTGGTGCTCGGGTCACCGGGAGGCGGCGGCCACCCGGCGTCCCCGGACCCGCACCCCGATGACCTGATCCATCAGCGCCCCCAGAACATCCCGCACAGACGCCCGCGCCCGCGCATCACACTCCACGACCGGCACCGAGTCGCCCACCCCCAATGCCTCCCGGATCTCCCCGAGTTCAAAGCGCTCCGAGCCCTCGAACCGGTTCACGGCGAGCACGAACGGCGCCCCGTGCGCCTCGAAGTAGTCCAGCGCGGGGAAACAGTCCTCGATGCGCCGGGTGTCGACGAGGACGACCGTGCCGAGCGCCCCTTCCACCAGGTCGTCCCAGAGGAACGAGAACCGGTCCTGCCCGGGCGTGCCGAAGAGATACAGCGCGATCGTCGGATCGAGCGTGATGCGCCCGAAGTCGAGGGCGACCGTGGTGGTCGTCTTGCCCTCGACGCCCGCCAACGAGTCGACGCCCACCGAGACCTGGGTGATCGCCGCCTCGGTGTCGAGCGGCTCGATCTCCGAGACGGCCCCGATGAAGGTCGTCTTGCCGACCCCGAGCCCACCACTGACCACGATCTTCACGGCCAGCGGGGCGACGCGTTCAGAGCGCCCTGACATGGTCCCTGATCCTTTCGAGGGTGTGGAGCGGCAGCTCCGCGGTGTGCGAACACGACAGCCGGCCGCCCACGACGAGGTCGGCGATGAGCACCTTGGCGACGCCGAGCGGCACCCCGATGGCCTCGGCCACATGGGCGACGGTGGTGGGTTCCTGACAGAGCGTCACGATGCGCCGGTGCTCGAAGGCGAGCGGCGCGCCGCCGTCCGGGGCGTCCACGTCCACCGCGACCACGAGGGTCTCGAGCCGCAGATCGGCCTGGGCGGGCCGCACCCGTCCGCCGGTGATGATGAAGGGACGCACGAAGGCTTCCGACGAGTCGCCGGGCTCGCGGGACTCGCTCATCGCGGCAGCGTCTCCCGCAGATCGGCGATGAGCGTCGGCGTGAGCAGGTCTCCGGCGCGCTCGGCGAGCACCGCCATCTCGTAGCCCACGAGGCCGAGTTCACCGCTGCTGTCCGCGAGCACCCCGAGACAGCTGCCGTCCCTGATCGCGGAGACCAGCAGGAAGCCGCGGCCCATCTCGATCATGATGAGTTTCACGCCGTCGAAGCTGTACCGCTTGGAGGCGCTGCGGGCGAGGCTGGAGAGTCCGGAGACGATGGCGGCCAGATGGTCGGCCTCGGTCCGCCCGAGCCCTTCGGAGACGGCGATGAGCAGTCCGTCCGAGGAGACCGCGACGGCGTCGCGCACCCCGTCGGTGTTGCGGACGAAGTTGGCGAGCAGCCAGTTGAAGGTCTGCGAGTCGCCCCGCGTGTCGACGGTGGTCACTTGTCGCCCTGCCCTTCGCCGGTGTTCTGCTCGGTGCCCTCGGGGGCGGTTTCCCTGGCGGCCCGTTCCCGCTCCACGCTGATGGATCCGCGCATGTGGGCGCTGCGCAGCCCGGACAGCATTCCGGAGACGTCCTCGGGGCTGCGCTCGACGGCGGGCCCCTCGGGTGCGGGCCTGGCGGGCGCGTCCGCCTCGGTCACGGCCTTCGCGATGGCGCTGCGCTGCGGGCGCTTGACGAGCCCGTTGCGGGTGCGGGACGCCGACGACGCGGACCTGGGTGCCGCGGCCGCGGCGACGGTCTGCTCCCGGCGCGGGGCGGGCAGCACGGCCTCGCCGCCGCCGGTGCGTCCGGCCGTGACGGGCCGGGCCGCGGCCGCCTTCACGGCCCTCTCCCTGGGGGTCTCCCCCTGCGGCGCGGCGGGCCCGGCCGCCGTCGGCTCCGCCTCGGTGAGCAGCGTGGACGGGATGAGGACACGGGCCACGACACCGGCGGCGGGCGCCTCGCCGAGGCGGACCTCGATGCCGCACTTGCGGGCGAGCGCGCCGACCACGAAGTGGCCGAGGAACCGGGTGGGTTCGGCCATGAAGCTGGCGGTGCCGGAGAGCCGTACGTTGGCCTCGGCGAGCGCCTGGGTGTCCATGCCGAGCCCGTGGTCGACGATCGCGATGAGGTACCCGGCGCTGGTGCGCCGCCCCTCGATCTCCACGTCGGAGTCGGGCGGCGAGAAGCTCAGCGCGTTCTCCACCAGCTCGGCGATCAGGTGGGCGAGTTCGGCGACGACGGAGCCGGACACCTGGGCGGGCTCGACCCGGCGCAGGGTGACGCGGCGGTACTCCTCGACCTCGGAGAGCGAGGCGCGCAGGACGTCGTTGACGGAGAGCGGGGTCGCCCAGGTGCGGGGGCTGGACTCCCCTGCGAGGACGAGCAGGGACTCGGCGTTGCGGCGCATACGGGTGGCCAGGTGGTCGAGTTCGAAGAGGTTGGCGAGGGTGTCGGGGTCGGCGTCCTCGTGCTCCAGCTTGTTGATGAAGCCGATCTGGCGGCGCACCAGGTTCTGGTTGCGGCGGCCGAGGCTGACCAGCGACTCGGTGGCGTTCCTGCGCAGCACGGCCTGCTCGGTGGCGAGGTCGAAGGCGGCGCGCTGCACCCGGTCGAAGGCGTCGGCCACCTCGCGCACCTCGGCGCCGGCGCGGGCGTCGAGCCCGAGCGGCGCGGGCGGCGCGGGCGCCTCGCCCCCGGCGGCGGACTGCACGTCGGCGACGGCCCGCGGCAGCCGCACCCCGGCGACCTCGCGGGCCTCCTGGGCGAGTCCGCTGAGCGGCGCGGACACGGATCGTACGCAGTCGCGGGCGAGGGCGGCGAGGGCGCCGATCACGGCGAGCGCGAGCAGCACAAAGAGCAGCAGGTCCCGCTGGGCGGAGCTCTCCAGCTGGGCGGCGCGCGCCTCGACGTCGGAGCCGATGGAGATCTGGACGTCCCGCAGGCCGTTGATGGTCGAGGTCATCGTGTCCCACCAGGCCATGGGCGGGACGTCGGCGGCGGCGAGGCGGCCCGCGCCGTGCACGGCGACCGACTCGTAGGCGAGGGCGCGCTCGGCGTCGGGGGTGGCCAGCGCGGTGTCGAGCCGGCGCTGCTGCGCCGCGGTCGCGGTGCGCGGGAAGGAGGTCAGCGCGGCCAGCCGGCCCGACCTGATCTCCATGAACCGGCTGTAGTCGTCGCCGCGGAAGCGGCCGCCGGCCCGGACGGAGCCCAGCACGATGGCGCGCTCCTGCCCGAGGTACTCCTTGGCGGTGCCGAGGACCTGGAGCGACTGGTAGGCGTCGCGCAGCCGTGCGTCGTCGACGTCGCCGAGGCCGCGCCCGGCCTTGGCGAACTGGGCGATGGTGTTGGTGAAGTAGTCGAAGGTGGCCTTCACCTGCCCGGAGCCGTCGTCCGCGGCGGAGCGGATCCCGGCGAGTCCGCCGAGCCGCCCGAGCGCGTCGCGTGCCGCGCCGGCTCCCTCGCGCCGCGCGAGCGCGGTCTCCAGGGCGGTGCGGGCGGCGTCGGTGGCCTTGCGCTGGGCGGGGAGCTTGGCGGCGAACTGCTGGACGCCGCCGACGTACCCGGTGGTGAGGCCGCGCTCCTTCTGCAGCTCGTGGACGAGGCCCTGGAGGGTGACCTCCAGGCGTGCGTTGCCGGCGGTGGCGGACGCGCCGCGGTAGCCGGAGATCTGCTCGGCGGCGAAGACCCCGAGCAGGGCGAGGAGCACGGCGAGCGCGAGTCCGAGGATGCGCAGCAGCCGGGTCCGGATGGTCGTGCTTGTTCTGGGCCGGGGAAAAGCCCTCTTGAACTGAACGGTCGACAGGAGTTCCACGGAAGTGCCTTATGGAGAGGGCGAGTTGACGGGGCAGAAACGCTGCTTCTGCGCCCGCCCAACGACCCCTCTCAGGCTCCGGTCACCGGATCATGTGTTTGTTTTACGCCCCGGAAACAGCGTCTTCGCGGCCCCGCAGGTGGAACCGCGGCCCCGGTCCGGCGCCCACGTCTCCGTATACAGGGCCAGCGCCTCACTAACCGCAGTCACAGCACGAGCAGCATTCGCAGCACTCACAGGCCTCGCAGCACGAGCAGTCGGGACAGTCGCAGTCGCAGTTGCTGCAACAGCCCTCCCGCTTCTTGCGCGACCAGGGGCCCTCGAACTCGTCGGCGCAGCAGACCTTGCAGGTGCAGCAGAGCCCGATCGCCACGGCGCACCCGGCGAGGAGCCCGCGCTTGCCGGGCTTGGGCGGCTGGAACGACGGCCCGCCGCCGAAACCACCGGGCCCACCCGGCCCTCCGGGACCGCCCGGGTTGCCACCGCCGTACGGATTGCCGCCCCCGTACGGATTGTTGGACTCGTACGCGCCCGATCCCGTCGGCGCGTAGGGGCTGCCCGGGGCCCCGGTCGGCACCCAGCCGTCCTGCCCGTCCCGTCCCGCCGACGCGGTCCCGGTGTGCCCGCACGTCCCCGTCACCCCGAACACCCGGTCCACGGACCGCCCCACCTCGTGCGCGAGCAGCAGATGCGCCAGCTTGCCGTCCACGAAGTCGACCTCGCGCAGGGCGAGCCGGATCCCGTGCACGGCGTCGTCGGCGAGCCGGCGCGCCTCGGCGAGGCCGGTGCCGGTCGCGGCGAGCGGGTTCCACGCCTCGGACGCGGCGTCCTCGGCCAGGTCCTCCACGGCGTCGAGGAGGTGCGCGAGCCGCCCGAAGAGGCGGCCCGCTTCGGCCAGCGGCTCGGCGTTCCGCGGTCGCCCGGCGAGTCGCGCGGTGTGCGCGAACGCGGCGGCGGTCGCGGTCTCCGTCGGCTCGGTGACCGTGAGCAGGGCGGTGCCGGGCCCGGCCAGCGCCTCGATGCCGACCTGCCGTTCGACGGCGTCGAGCAGCACGGCGGTGTCGAAGCCGACGTCGGACCCGGTGCGGGTTCCGGCCCGGCCCCAGCTCGCCGCGACCCTGCGGGCGGCGAGGGCGACCGGTCTGCGGGCGAAGAGCCCGTCCCGGTCGTCGACGTGGTCGCGCACCTTCGCGGCGGCGAGCACCAGGGAGACGGCGGCCGCGAGCCGGGCCCCCTCGCCCTGGGCGACGGACGCGGTCCGCATCCCGCGCAGCGGGCAGGGCCCGGCCTGGCGCCGCCAGGCTCCGGCGGTGCCGGGCCGCTCGGCCTGAGCCTCCGTCAGAACCGAGATCAGCAAACCGTCATAGTTCGTGACGACCCGGGCGAACTGCCCGTGGTCGCCGCGCAGTGCCAGACAGAGGCCGCACAGGTGGGCCATCCACTGGGTCTTGAGGTGCTCTCCGAGCCGATGACTGCAGGGCCGGACAATTCCGAACAAGGCGACTCCCCCGTGCGCCGGATGACGAAGCGTCAACCAGGGCGGTCAACCTCGTCCGCATGACGCGCCGCCGCCCAAGTGACCGTGAACGACGGGCATCGTATCGAGCCTTCGTCCGCCTTCTCGTTCACCCGTACGCACCCCCGATCACCCAAACGCCGCGAAGAATCATATTTCACTCACCGTCAGCAGCTCGGGCCCGTACAGCCCTTGGGAACGCCGGGGCAACACCGTGTTGACTCTGCACCAGTACCGTCACGAAAACCCCGCGCGGCGACTATCCACTTGGCGCGGCATCCGCATCATGGATGAACATGGGGATGCAGGACATGCGGAACGCAGAGGAACCGCGGTGAGAGGAGGCGTCCATGGGATCGGTGCGCAAGGCGAGTGCCTGGCTTGGCCTCGTCGACGACAACGATGACGAGCGTTACTACGACGACGACTACGACGAGGGGCCCGAGCCCCCTGCGGGCGGCGCCGCCTGGGTCACCGACCCGCGCGTGAAGGTCGCCGAGGACAAGGCCGAGGAAGAGGGCCGGCGGATCGGCACCGTGACCCCGGACAGCTTCCGCGACGCACGCCGGATCGGGGAGATGTTCCGGGACGGGGTCCCGGTCATCATGAACCTCACGTCGATGGAGCCCGCCGACGCCAAGCGCGTCGTCGACTTCGCGGCCGGGCTCATCTTCGGTCTGCGCGGTTCGATCGACCGGGTCGCGACCCGGGTGTTCCTGCTGACCCCCGCGGACACGCAGATCGTGTCCGGCCGGGAGGCCAAGGTTCAGCAGGACGGTTTCTTCAACCAGAGCTGACCGTCGGGTGGGCGGTGCCGCAGCCCCGCCCACTCGATGGTCGGACGGCCTCAGACGACGGAAGACTCGGCGCGGGACGGCCTGCGCGGGGCGGCGACCCCGGACGCCGGGCCCTCCTCCTCGCACTCCATCCGGCGCGGCAGCCACAGGGCGGCGAGCGCGCCGAGGAACAGCAGCACCGCGCTGACGATCAGGGTGACGTGCAGCCCGTGCACGAAGGCGGTGCGCGCGGCGTCGCGCAGAGCGGCGCCCGCCCGGCCGCCCAGATCGCCGGCGATCTCGTACGCCTCCCCCAGCGAGTGTCCCGCGGCCCCGCTGGTCTTCCCGGAGACCCCGGAGACATGGTCGAGGCCGGGCGCGTACGCGGCGTTCATGACCGAGCCGAGCAGCGCGATGCCCATGCCGGCGCCCAGCTGGTAGGAGGTCTCGCCGATGGCGGCGGCGCCCCCCGCGTCATCGGCCGGCGCCTCGGTGAGCATCGACTCGTACGCCCCGAACAGCGTGCTCTGGAAACCGAAGCCCAGCAGTATGAAGCCGAAGCTGAGCAGCCACGGCCGGTCCTCCTGGCCCATCAGGCAGAGCAGCAGCACCGCGCAGGCCGTCAGCGCGAAACCGGACGCCACCATGCCGCGCGGCCCGAAGCGGCGCAGATTGGCGGAGCCGAGCACCCCCGCGGCCATCGCGGCGAAGGTGAGCGGCAGCATCCGCAGGCCGGTCTCCAGCGGGCTGAGCCCGAGCACCAGCTGGAGGTACTGGACGGCGATCAGCTCCAGGCCGACCAGCGCCAGCATGGCGATGACGATGCAGCCGACGGACGTCGAGAACGCGGCCCGCGCGAACAGCCGCATGTCGATCAGCGGGTGCTCGCGCCGCCGCTGGCGCCGTACGAACAGGATCAGGAGCGCCACTCCGGCCAGGAACGGCAGGACCGCCTCCGGGGCGAGCAGGTCCCGCTCGGTGCCCCACTGCTTGATGCCGTAGACGACACCGAGCACGCCGAGCGCCGCGAGCAGCGCCCCGGCCAGGTCCCACGGCCCGTCCGAGCGGCCCTTGGACTCGGGTACCAGGATCCGGCAGAGCGGCAGCATGACCGCCATCAGCGGGATGTTGATGAGGAAGACGGATCCCCACCAGTAGTGCTCGACGAGGAAGCCGCCGAGGACGGGTCCGGTGGCGGCGCCGATCGCGGCGACGGCGGTCCACACGCCGATGGCGACGGCCCGCTCGTGCCGGTCGGGGAAGACGTCCCGCAGGATCGACAGTGTCGCGGGCATGATCATCGCGCCGCCGATGCCGAGCAGGGCGCGGGCCGCGATGAGCACCTGGGCGGTGTCGGAGAAGACGGCGAGCGCCGAGGCCGCGCCGAACAGGGCGTACCCGAGCAGCAGGATCCGGCGCCGGCCGACTCTGTCGCCGAGCGTGCCGAAGAGGATCAGCAGCGAGGCGCAGACCAGCGGGTAGGCGTCGCCGATCCACAGCAGCTCGACCGAGGTGGGCTTCAGGTCCTCGGTGACCGAGGGCAGGGCGACGTAGAGGATGGTCGAGTCGAGCGCGACCAGGAGCAGGCTCGTGCACAGGACGACGAGGACGACCCAGCGATTGGTGCGGGCGCGCGTCGCGGCGAGCAGTCCGCGCAGCCGCCCGGTGGCCGTGCTCGTCCCGGACATGTGCGTACCTCCCAGTGGTCCTCGCGTTCGGCGGATCCGGGGGCTGGGGATGTCCCTCGGTCTCCGGTCGGGAGGAGTCGGCTCCCGGCCCCGCAGCGATCAGGCGAGTGAGCCGTCAGAGTACGCGAGTTCGGGCCGGTCAGAGGTGGCGGGGCTCTCACGGAACGGGCTCACGCGTGTGGTGTGCGCCACTCGCGCGGGACGGGTGGCGTCCGGAGCACGGGAGGCGACCGCCGATAATCGGGGCCGTGACGGACGATGATCGACAAGACCGGCCCGGGCCGCGACGGGCGGCCCCGGCCCTCCTCGGGTACGCGGCCGTGCGCGCCCTCGGTGTGCTCGTGCTGGCACTGTGGAGCGCCGCCGAGGGCAAGAGCTGGCTGACGCTGCTGACCGCCCGCTGGGACTCGCTCTGGTACACGCGGGTCGCCGAGCACGGCTACGGCTGGTCGGTGACGCTGCCCGACGGGAGCGTGCACTCCAACCTCGCGTTCTTCCCGCTGCTGCCGTGGCTGGAGCGGCTGGTGTCGGCGCTCACCCCGCTCTCGTACGGCACGGCGGGCATGGTGGTGAGCTGGCTCGCCTCGCTGGCGGCGGCGTGGGGGATCTACGCGGTCGGGGCCCGCGTCGCCGGCCACCGGGCCGGGGTCTGTCTCGCGGTGCTCTGGGGCGCGCTGCCCATCGGGATCGTGGCGTCGATGGCGTACAGCGAGGCCCTGTTCACGGCGCTCGCGGCGTGGGGACTGTACGCGGTCCTGCGGCGCCACTGGGTGACGGCCGGTCTGCTCGCCTCGCTGGCGGGGCTGACCCGGCCGATCGGCGCGGCGGTCGTGGCGGCGGTGTGGGTGGCGGCCGCGCTGTGGGTGCGGCGGGAGCGGCGGGTGCCGTGGCGACTCGTGGCCGGGGTGCTGCTCGCGCCGGTGGGCGCGGCCTCGTACGTGCTGTGGGTCGGGCACCGCACGGGCGGCGGGCTCTTCGGCTATCTCGACGTCCAGGGGCAGTGGGGCAACGGCTTCGACGGCGGTCTGGCGTTCGCCCGGTTCGTCGCCGACAAGTTCACCTCGCTGCCCGGCGCGCTCGCCGGGACCGGGCTGATCGTCGGGGTCGTGCTCGTCCTGTGGCTGTACGTGACCGGGGTGCGCCGGGGCCAGCCGGTACCGCTGCTCGTCTACACGGGGATCGTGCTCGCGCTTGCCCTGTGTTCCTCGGGGTACTTCGGTTCGAAGCCCCGGCTGATGCTGCCCGCGTTCCCGCTGCTGCTGCCGCCGGCGGTGGCCCTGGCCCGGTGGCACACCCGCCGACCTGCGGCGGCGTGGGTGCTGGGCGGGCTCGCGCTGATCTCGGCCGGGTACGGGGCGTTCTGGCTGAACGGCTCGGGGCCGCCGTGACCGGTCCCGTCCGCCCCTGACCGGACGGAGAATTCCGTGCCAGCACGCGGTGAACGCATTCAAAAGCGAACTAAAACCGGCCTGTTTAAACGATCACCGAATTCACGGGAACAGGGCTCTCCGGTAATCGGAATCCGGGGAATAAACTCCGGGCTGAGATCAATCCCACATCACATCGTCATCACAAAGCCCCTGTTTCGAGCCGGTCCGCCACTCACCCGCTGTAGCGTCGATTGGGTGCGTACCGAACCAAACCTGACCCGCCGGGTCGAGCGGGTCTTCGCCCGGCTCGACCGCGAGCCCGAACGGCCGGTGCATGTGGGGATGCCCCACATGAGCCGGCACCGCGTCGTGCTCTTCGGGCTGACCCTGTCCTTCTACCTCGCGATCGTGGTGGCCGTGCTGGCCACGTCGCGGCTGGTCGCGTTCGACTGGCAGGTCATGTTCTTCCGGCCCTACCAGCAGTGGCCGGAGATCCACGCGTTCCTCGACTACTGGGTCGTGCTCGGCCAGCGCGGCCCGACGGCCGTGATGGTGACGGCCTGGCTGGGCTGGCGCTCGTGGCGCCAGCACACCCTGCGCCCCCTGCTGATGTTCGGTACCGCCCTGCTGCTGCTCAATGCCACGGTGGGCGCCGCCAAGTACGGCATGGGCCGCGCGGGCCCGCACTACGCCACCATGATCGGCTCGAACGAGATGTGGCAGGGCGGCGACATATTCCCTTCGGGCCACACGGCGAACGCAGTGGTGACGTGGGGCATCCTCGCCTACCTCGCCTCCACCCCCCGGGCCCGCCGCTGGCTGTCCGCCGTCTCCGCGGTGATCTCCCTCAGCGTCGGCCTGACCACCGTCTACCTCGGTACGCACTGGCTGAGCGACGTCCTCCTGGGCTGGGCCGCCGGCCTGCTGATCCTGCTCGCGCTGCCCTGGCTGGAGCCGCCGGTCGCCAAGGTCGAGGCGCGCATCCTCGCGGTGCGCGACCGCCTGTGGGCCCGCCGCACCGACTCCGGGACGGCCGCCGAGCCGCTCCCGGCCCCCGCCCCCGCACGCACCCGCGAGCCGGTCGGGACGCCGAACCGCCCGGGGAGCCGCCCCTCGGCGCTCCTCCCCCAGGGCCCGCACACCCCGCGGGGCGAGCGCACCCCGGTCACCCCGGCGGGCAGCAGACGCCCCGCGAACACCCGGGGATCGACCCGGGCGGGCACAGCGGACCCGCAGCGGGCCTAGGGTCCCCGAGAGCAGCGGGGCCGGTACGCACAACCACCCCGCACGACGAAGGCCCCCGGAGCCGACCGGCTCCGGGGGCCTTCGCGTACGCGCGGCGCGTCGGGGGCGTCACCCCTTCCAGCAGCGCGTCACCGTGCCGTCCCTGACCTCGAAGTTCAGCCGGCCCGCGCGGTACTCCATGGTGACGATCGCGCCCGGCGGCAGCTGCCGGACGGTCGACCAGCCCCGGTCGTGGGCCTGCCGCTCGGCGTGCTCGGCATCGAGACCGACGTAGCCGTCGGGGGTGTCCTGTGCGTCCTGCGTGGGTGCCATGCCGCCACCGTAGGCCGTGTCCGCGGGTGGCGCCAGGCCCGCCCGAATGCCCCCGTCGGACTGTCCTACTGTCACGCTTCCGTCACAAGATCACGACGAATCGCGACGCCGAGTTTCCGTCTTTGTTCCTCACACGTTCGAGGGGTTCCTGACTTCTTACGCACTTCTTACGCGCCCTCGTCGCGCCCGGGGAAGCGCTCCCGGGACACGGAATTCCGGCGCCCCGCGCAATGAGCGCGGCACCGGCTTCAGGACAATTTCCGGGACGCCTTCCGACCATTCCCGAGCAATTTCGAATCTCCCGGCGACACCGGCGAGTTGAGGCTGTCCGACAATTGCCTGTCCATGCCAGAAACCGGTGCACGCCCTCTGTCGCGGGGGTGGCGGCGCGAGCATCATGGCCTGAGTTCGAAGCAAGCCCGGACGCGGTGCGGCGAGGGGGCAGGCGATGGGAACGACCGGGGTGGCGGCCGGACCGCGCACGGCGGGACGGGCCCGCGAGCGGCAGCCGGGCCGCATCGTGGTGGACTGGCTGACCACGACCGACCACAAGAAGATCGGCCACCTCTACCTGATCACGGCCTTCGGCTTCTTCCTGGTCGGCGGCGTGATGGCGCTGCTGATGCGCGCCGAGCTGGCCCGCCCCGGACTGCAGATCCTCTCCGAGGAGGAGTACAACCAGCTCTTCACGATGCACGGCACGATCATGCTGCTGCTCTTCGCGACGCCGACGTTCGCCGGGTTCGCCAACGAGATCATGCCGCTCCAGATCGGCTCCCCCGACGTCGCGTTCCCGCGGCTGAACATGCTCTCGTACTGGCTGTTCCTCTTCGGCGGCCTGATCGTGCTGGGCTCGCTGATGGTGCCGGGCGGGGCCGCCGACTTCGGCTGGTTCGCGTACGCGCCGCTGAACAGCCTGACCCGGTCGCCCGGTGTCGGCGCCGACATGTGGATCATGGGGCTCGCGCTCGCCGGGTTCGGCACGATCCTGGGCTCGGTGAACTTCCTGACGACGATCATCGGGATGCGGGCGCCCGGCATGACGATGTTCCGGATGCCGATCTTCACGTGGAACACGCTGTTCACGTCGATCCTGGTGCTGCTCGCCTTCCCGGTGCTGGCCGCCGCGCTGCTGGTCCTGGAGGCGGACCGGCGGTTCGGCTCGGTGGTCTTCGAGCCGGAGAACGGGGGCGCGCTGCTGTGGCAGCACCTGTTCTGGTTCTTCGGCCATCCCGAGGTCTACATCATCGCGCTGCCCTTCTTCGGCATCATCAGCGAGATCATCCCGGTCTTCAGCCGCAAGCCGATCTGGGGCTACACGATGCTGGTCGGCGCGACGATGGCGATCACCGGCCTGTCGGTGGTCGTGTGGGCGCACCACATGTTCGTGACGGGCGGGGTCCTGCTGCCCTTCTTCTCCTTCATGTCCTTCCTCATCGCGGTCCCGACGGGCGTGAAGTTCTTCAACTGGACCGGCACCATGCTCAAGGGCTCGCTCTCCTTCGAGACACCGATGCTCTGGTCGGTCGGCTTCCTGGTGACGTTCCTGTTCGGCGGGCTGACCGGTGTCATCCTGGCCTCGCCGCCGATGGACTTCCACGTCTCGGACACGTACTTCGTCGTCGCGCACTTCCACTACGTCGTCTTCGGCACCGTCGCCTTCGCGACGTTCGGCGGCTTCTACTTCTGGTGGCCGAAGCTGACCGGGAAGCTGCTCGACGAACGGCTCGGGAAGATCCACTTCTGGACGCTGTTCATCGGCTTCCACACCACGTTCCTGGTGCAGCACTGGCTGGGCGCGGAGGGCATGCCGCGCCGGTACGCGGACTACCTGGCGGCGGACGGCTTCACGGCGCTCAACACGATCTCCTCGCTCGGCGCGTTCCTGCTCGGCCTGTCCACGCTGCCGTTCCTCTACAACGTCTGGCGGACGGCCAAGTACGGCACCAAGGTCGAGGTCGACGATCCGTGGGGGTACGGCCGCTCGCTGGAGTGGGCGACGGCGTGCCCGCCGCCCCGGCACAACTTCGTCACGCTGCCCCGGATCCGCTCGGAGTCCCCGGCGTTCGATCTGCACCATCCGGAGTTCGCAGCGTTCCAGGAGCGTCCCCCGGAGCCGACGACCGCCGTAGCGCACGGTCCAGACGGTCCCGCACCGAGCTGAGGGTGTCGGTGAGCGCGGCCGGCTCGACGACCTCGAACTCGAAGCCGGTGGACGCGATGTGCCAGACCATCACATCGAGGCTGGCGGCGCCGGTGCGCAGCAGACACGTCCGCGCGCTCTCGGCCTCGAGCGTCCCGGCCGTCGGCGAGATCCGCTGCCGCGCCTCGTCCACCGGCACCAGGAGCCGCACCACGGCCTCGGTCGCGTACGCGCGTGTGGAGACGCCCCGGGACACGTACGCGGCGAGGTCGTCGGCGGGCGGCGTACGGGGCGGGAAGCGCGGCCCGTGCGGGGGTGTCGGCGTGATCCGGTCGACGCGGAACGTCCGCCAGTCGTCCCGCTCGACGTCCCAGGCCACGAGGTACCAGCGCCGCTCGCTGCACACGAGGCGCAGGGGTTCCACGGTCCGCCGGCTCGGCTCGCCGTCGTGGCCCACGTACGCGAACCGCAGCCGCTCCGCGTCCCGGCACGCGGCGGCGACCTCGCTCAGCAGCCCGGGGTCGACGGCGTCGGCACCGGCGCCGCGCAGCATGGGCACGGTGTAGGCGTTCAGGGCGCCGACCCGGCGGCGCAGCCGGTGCGGCAGCACCTGCTCCAGCTTGGCGAGGGCCCGCACCGAGGTCTCGCCGATCCCGGCGATGCCCTGCCCCGCCGCCGTCCGCAGCCCCACCGCCACGGCGACGGCCTCGTCGTCGTCGAGCAGCAGCGGCGGCAGTTCGGCGCCCACGCCCAGTTGGTATCCGCCGCCGGTGCCCGGGCTCGCGTGCACCGGGTACCCGAGCTCGCGCAGCCGGTCGACGTCCCGCCGCACGGTGCGCGCGCTGACGCCGAGCCGCTCGGACAGCTCGGGCCCGGACCACTCGCGGTGGGCCTGGAGCAGGGAGAGCAGCCGCAGCAGCCGGGCAGAGGTCTCAAGCATGCGCCCGATTGTGCCCGGCGCGGGAGCACGGGGAGGCCCTCAGGGCGTGACGGCGCGCACCACCACGGCGAGATCGTTGTCCCCGGTGTAGTAGGGCTCGGCGGTCAGGTCCCGGCCTGCGGCGGCGACCGGGGTCACCGGGTAGGCGAAGATCTGCTTCTTGTCGGCGATGTCGTCGAGCAGCCGGGCCACCCGCACCTCGGGGCCGTCCTCGCCGCCGGGCCGCACCCACAGGTCCCAGCGGCCCTCGGACAGCTCCTCGTAGGCGATCCGCAGGGTGAACTCGGGCCCGTCCACGTCGACTTCGCCCCGGAGCACCGGTCCCTCGCCGCCGCGCGCCCGCACCTCGGCGCACGCCTTGGCCGTGACGGGCGTGCCGTAGACACGGCCGCGCACGCTCAACTCGGTTCCGGTGATCAGGAGTTCCCCGGCCTCCGCGTGCGGTGCGCGCCGCCAGCTGCGCACCGACAGGTTGCCGTTCTTCGTGGCGTACGGGATGCGGACCGCGACGTGGCCGCGCGATCCGCTGGGCGCCCGGTCCACCAGGGACCGCAGGTCGTTCACGCCCGGCATCAGCCGGACCGGCTCGTCCCCGGCGACCTCGGCGAACGCGTCCCAGCGCCCCTCGGCCAGCTCGACCCCTATGGGCAGCGAGGCCCGCAGCCGTCCGTCGCCGACCGGGGCGAGCGGCAGCCGGACCTCCTGGCCGCCGGCGCGCTCGACCAGCACGAGATACGCGGAGCCGGCCGCTCCGTGGTCGGTGACGTCGAAGGTGAGACCTCCGGCGGAGTCGGCGATGCAGTCGGCGCGGGGTGCCATGAGGACGGTCCTGTCGTCAGACTCGAACGTCGGTGCGGGCGTGGCCAGCGGCGTCATGCGGTGCGCCCCTTCCCCGGGGACCGGAACAGGGCGCGGCTCGCGTCCCGGACGACGTAGGCGCCGCCGAGCAGAGAACCGCGGGCCCGGTGCAGCAGGTTCACGGAGCCGCCTCGTCCGGTCAGCGAACCGAAGAGCGCCTCGTAGCGCTCGGCGATCCGGGCCGGGTCGAACCGCTCGGAGCTGGTGAGGGCACGCGCCGCCATCTCCTGGCGCCGCTTGTCGTCGTTGATGAGTTCCAGCAGGCCGCCCGCGATCGCGTCGACATTGCCGACCTCGACGAGGCGGCCGTCGATCCCGTCGTGGATGATCTCGCCGGGCCCGTGCGGGCAGTCGGTGGCGACGACCGGGAGCCCGCAGCGCATGGCTTCGACGATGGTCATGCCGAACGACTCGAAGGTCGAGGTCACGGCCGCGACGGAACCTTTCGCCCATTCCGGCTCGATCGGGTTGGCGGGACCCATGAGGAAGACGTGGTTGTAGAGCCCGAGCTGGTCGATGAGGGTGCGCAGTTTGTCCTTCTGGCGGCCCGAGCCGTAGATCCGCAGCCGCCAGTCGGGGCGCTCGGCGCGCACCTTGTCGAAGGCCTTGATCAGCAGGTCGTACCGCTTGACGGGGGCGAGCCGCCCGGCGGCCACGACCCACTTGGCGTCGCCGTCGGCGGGGCTGATCCCCGGGGCGGGCACCGGGTTGGACATGGCCTCGATCCGGACGCCGGGCAGCCGCATGCGCTCGCGGTAGGCGCGGGCGTCCGCCTCGGTGGTGGTGGTGAGGGCGTCCAGGCGCGGGTAGACCTTGCGCAGCTGGCGCAGCAGGCCCGGCGTGTGGGTGTCGAGCGTCAGGTGCTCCTGGCCGACGCGCAGCGGGCCGCGCCGGGTCTCCGTGGCGAGGTGCACATTGAGCCCCGGCCGGGTGCCGACGACGACGTCCGCCTCGACGCTCGCGAGGTGCTCGGCGATGCGCCGGTCGGTGAGCGCGCTGTACTGCTCGTAGCGGCCCTCGTGGAGCGGGAAGACCGCCGCGGGCTCCTTGGACGCCGGATCGCCGCCCTCGTAGCCCGGGGAGTCCTTGCGCAGGTCCACCAGGTGACGCAGCCGGACGCGCTGGTCAGGCGCGAACACCGGCTCGTCGCGGTGCCGGAAGACCGAGACGACCTCCACGTCGTGCTGCTCCGCCAAGGTGTTGGCGAGGTTGTACGTGGTGCGGATCGTCCCTCCGATCCCGTACGCGTTGTGAATCAGGAAAGAAATCTGCATGCGTCCCCGTATCCCACCATTCCGCGCGGACAGTTCGGACCGTCGGTTCTGTCGGTTCAATCCGTGTCCTCCGCCTACCAGATGGTTAGACAGAGATGCCCGGCCGAGGGTTGTTCATCATCATCATCTTGTTCCAGAACAGTTGCCTTATTGGTAGGCAATATGAGGAACCATTTGGCCACTTTGTCCATCAGGGTCACGTCATGGCTGGTAGGGCGGCTGCGGAACGTCAAAGCACGTGCCGTTCATGTCACCGCCCTGGGTGACCGGTCCGCGACCCTCGACGGCCGGCGCCTCAGCAGCCCGGGCCCGGGGAGTGGTTGCCGCTGAGCCGCACCAGCGCGCAGAACGTCCTGACGGACACCTTCCACACGCCGTCCTCCTCTACGGAGGCGCCCTTGGCGTCGGGGAGCATGGTGGCGCCCTTGAGGGCGAGCGAGTACGTCACGTCGGCGGTGGTCGCCGAGGTGAAGGCGACCTTCGAGACCTCCGCCCGCACCTGCCCGCCGCGCCGGTCCCCGTTGAAGCGCTCCAGGACCTTCTGCATCACCGACCCGTTCTCCAGGAGCGCCGCCTTCTGGTCGAGCGGCACGTTCGGGTCGAAGAACTTCTTCCAGTTGGCCTTGATCTGCCGCTCGGCGGCGGCCGGGTCGGCCGGCGCGGTCGCCGTCGCCGATGCCGATGCCGAAGGGCGGTGCGTCGTCGGGGTCGACGAGCTGCCGTCCGAGCCGCCCGATCCGCCGCACGCCGTCAGCCCGGGCCCGAGGGCGAGCACCGCGGCGAGGGCCGCGCCCCGCCCGTACCGGACCGTCACGATCCTTTTCCCGAACATCAACTGGATCACCACCGGATGTCGGTCCGGGCCTCAACCGCGCCCGGAGCTTTCAGGGTTGGCCTCCAGAAGGCATAGTGCTAGCGATCGGTCGACAAAGCCATACAGAGCCGGACACCTCCGGATACGACCGAAAACCGGTCGTCCGGAACGGCTTCGGCGGACACCCGACACGACGACGGTGGGGAGCCACCCATGCGGACGGTCCGGCCCCGCGCATCCGGCCTGCACCCCGTGCTGTGGACGGGCCTCGCCGCGCTCGCCGGCGGCGCGGTGCTGTGCGTCATCGGCTGGTACGGGATGTCGGGCGAACGTTACGCGGAGCGCCAGCTGCCCTATCTGGCCTCGTGCACGGTGCCGGGCTCGGCGCTGATCATCGCGGGCGCGGTGCTCCTCACGTTCGGCAGGAGCACCCGGGCGAGCGCCCGGCCGGCGGAGCTGTACGAACTGCTCGTCGCGGTCGATCCGGCCGAGAGGGCGCGGCCCGCCGAACCGCTCGCCATCGCCGAGCGGCTGCTGATGGTTCCCGGCGGCACCCTGTGGCACCGCGCGGACTGCCCGCTCGTGGTGGGCAAGCCGCAGGCGGTGGCCGCGGACGCCGACGCGATCGCCGCGGGCGGCCTCGGTCCGTGCCCCGTCTGCGAGCCGCCGGACGGGGGTTGAGGCGGGGCCTCGCCGCCGGACGACCTGCCGCTCGCCGGGCCTTGCGTGCTGGTGCTGTTCGCGGTGGCGCCCGGCTTCTTCTTGGCCAGCGGCTTCTTCTCGGCCGGCGGCTTCTTCTTGGTCAGCGGCTTCGTCGCGGCCGACGGCTTCTTCTTGGTCAGCGGCTTCGTCGCGGCCGACGGCTTCGTCTTGGCCAGCGGCTTCGTCGCGGCCGACGGCTTCGTCTCGGCCAGCGGCTTCGTCGCGACCGACGGCTTCGTCTCGGCCAGCGGCTTCGTCTCGGCCGACGGCTTCTTTTTCGCAGCGGTCTTCGGCTTCGCCACCGGCTTCGGCGTCGCCACCGGCTTCTTCTTCGCCACCGGCTTTTTCGGACCCGTCGGCCGGCCATCGGGGACGACCAGCGTCGTTCCCACGTTCAGCCGGTCCGGGTGCGGTCCCACCATGTCCCGGTTCGCCGCGTAGAGCGCCTGCCAGCCGCCCTTCACCTTGAGGCGCCGAGCGATCGACGCCAGCGTCTCCCCGCTCTTCACCACGTGCACGCGCCCCTGGAGCCGGTACTTCTTCGCGCAGGCGGGCCAGGCCTGCCAGCCCTGCGTGCGCAGCACCTCCTCGGCGACCTTGATCTGCTCGGCGCGGGTGGCCAGATCCGCGCGCGGGGCGTACGCGAGGCCGCCGTGCTCCTCCCAGGTCGGCTGCCAGAACTGGAGCCCGCCGTAGTAGGAATTGCCGGTGTTCGCGTCCCAGTGGCCGCCGCTCTCGCACTGGGCGAGACAGTCCCACGGCCATGCGCCCTTGGTGCAGTCGACCGGCTTCACGACGGCGTGCGGCCGGTGGGCGGCGCCCTCGGCGGGCGCCGGTGTGACGGCCACGGAGAGCAGCGAGGCGAGCAGGGCGCAGGACGCCGGGAGCAGCGAGGGCAGCAGACGCATCGCGTCACGCTAAGCAGCGGTTCCGTGGCGGCCCGCCGTGCCGCGCCGCGCGGACCGCGGCCCCACCCGGTCGGCGGACCGAGCGGGCGGGGCCACGGCGCACCACCCTCCGCGGCTACCGGATCAGCAGCTGCTGGCCCGGTCGGATGAGGTCAGGATCGCCACCGACGGCCGTCCGGTTGACGGCGTACAGGTGCTGCCAGGTGGTGCCGTGGGCCGCCGCGATCCGGCCGAGGGTGTCGCCGTCACGGACGACGTACCCGCCGCCGCGGGTCCCACCGCGGTCGGCGCGGGCCGGGGCACGCTCGGGGATCGCGGCCTGCGGTGCCGATTCCGTCGTGACGGGGGCCGATCCGGCCGACGGCGCGCCGCCGTAGGCGCCGGCGCGGACCGAGCAGGTGGGCCAGGCGCCCCAGCCCTGCGCGCGCTGCACCTTGGCGGCGACGGCGATCTGCTGGGACTTCGACGCCCGGTCGGCCGTCGACGCGTAGGCCCCTCCGCCGAACGCGCGCCAGGTGCCGGCGGAGAACTGGAGCCCGCCGAAGTAGCCGTTACCGGTGCTGATGTGCCAGTTGCCGCCGCTCTCGCAGCGGGCGATGCGGTCCCAGACGCCGGAGTCGGCCGCGTGGGCCGCGCCGGCCGTCGCCAGGAGACCGAGCGGGGCGAGCAGGGCCGCCCCGGCGAGAACCGCTGTCGTTCGAGCCGTACGAATCGGCACGGACATGAGTAATCCCTCTCGTGGACTGCTCGTTGCAGACGGCGGAGGAATCTAGGCAGCCGACGAGCACGGCATCAACCAACGGCCCGTCACGCCAGGCCAGTTGACCGTTACCCGAAGTAGCGACGTTTTCAGGCCACCCACTTCATTAGCTGATTTCAGGATTTGTCGACCTGGCAACTCATGGATCTGTGACCCACTTCACCCACTCAACTTGCTTGGAATACCTACAAGTTGGCATGGAGTGACGCATTCCGTCGCGGTTCTCACGGTGCGCTTCGGATGGGTGAATTCCGTTCGGTTCCGGGCGTGACTCCGGCCACAGATCACCCGTTGTCCCTTTATCAGCACTCTCTGTCCCGCACCGGCGCCCGCCGGCGGGACCGACCGACCCTGAGGAGCCACCCGTGCCGCGCTTGCTCGACGTCAGTGACGACGTACGCGCCGAGATCGGCGACGAAGAAGCCGACCGGCTGCTCGCCGGGGACAACGCCCCGGGCAGCTACGACTGCACGTCCTGCCGCACCGCGGGGGACTCGGAACAGGAGCGCACCAGCACCGTCCTGTTCGTCGGTGACGAGACCGCCGTGCTCGCCTTCGCCCACGCCGTCTGTCTGCCCTCGCAGGTCGTCCGGGTCGCCGAGGACCAGCTGCAGGGCGCCGTCCGTTCCGTCGCCGCCCCCGACGAGATCCCCGGCGCCGCGCCGTCCCAGGCCGTGCTCGGTGTGACCAGCGGCCTCGTCCTGATCGCGGGCGACCTGCACCCCGCGCTCGTCGTGGAGCCCACCGGGCCCATCGCCCGGCCCGGCGCCGACTCCGGCGACGACTTCCTGCCGCTCCTGATCGAGCAGGGCTACATGCCGGTGACCAGCCTGGAGGAGGCGCCGCGCGGCCTCGACGGCTGGTCGGTGCTGCTCGCCATGGGCCAGCTGCACGCCGTCCTCCAGCCCGGCACCGGCGGCGCGCCCTCGCAGGTCGCCTGGTGGCAGGCGCACCAGCCGCTGCTCGTCACCGAGGGCTGGCGGGCCGCCGCCAACAAGACGCAGAAGGTGCTCGTCTTCGCCACCCCCGCGGGCTCGATCGGCCGCCAGCCGCGCGAGGACCTGCTGCGCGACGCCCTCGACAAGGCCGCGGCGAACGGGCGGCTGGTCGCCGCCGCGCTGCCGCTCGCGGGCACCTGAGCCCGCCCGCACCCCGTAGAGCCGACGACCCGGACCCCCACGCATGCGCCGGTCACCCTCCTGACGCCCCGCAAAAGCCGAGGCCAAGGGCGCATCCGTAGCGGATCCGGGTCGTTGGCACTCACGTGCACCCATACGACCCCACCATGTCCGGACGGCGTCAGCCGTACCCGAGCCAGATCCCGTCGATGCGCCCCGCGGAGGACCACCAGGGCAGCCACGCGAGCGGCCACGCAGGCGGCCACGCGACCGGCTATCCGGGCGGCTACTCGGCCACGCCCATCTACGACGCCCTCTACGCGGAGTACCGCAGGTCGTTCCGGGCGCTGCCCGGCGACCGCACGGGCGAGGAGGATCTCGGGTTCACCGGCTTCGGCTCCGGTCCCTACGGCGCACGCCACCACACCCCGCACTACCCGGCGGCGCACCAGCACCAGTCCTGGCAGCCACAGACGAACGGGCGGCAGCACGGCCAGGGACATCACTTCCCGGCCGCGCTGCCGCCCGCTCCGCGCCGCGAGCACTGAGGGCCCCCGGCGCGACCGCTTCCGCGGCCCCCGCTACTTCTTCTTGCCGCGCTTCTCCCGCACCCGGACGGAGATGTGGATCGGCGTCCCGTCGAAGCCGAACTCCTCGCGCAGCCGGCGCTCCACGAAGCGGCGGTAGCCCGCCTCGATGAACCCGGAGGCGAACAGCACGAACCGCGGCGGCTTCGTACCGGCCTGCGTCCCGAACAGGATGCGGGGCTGCTTGCCGCCGCGGACCGGGTGCGGGTGGGCGGCGACCAGCTCGCCGAGGAAGGCGTTCAGCCGCCCGGTGGGGACGCGGGTCTCCCAGCCGGCCAGCGCCGTCTCGATCGCCGGGACCAGCTTCTCCATGTGGCGGCCGGTGCGCGCCGACACGTTCACCCGGGGCGCCCACGCGATCTGACCGAGCTCGGTCTCGATCTCGCGCTCCAGGTAGTAGCGGCGCTCCTCGTCGAGGGTGTCCCACTTGTTGAAGGCTACGACGATCGCGCGGCCCGCCTCGACCGCCATCGTCACGATCCGCTGGTCCTGGATGGAGATGGACTCGGAGGAGTCGATCAGGATGACCGCGACCTCCGCCTTCTCCACGGCGGCCGCGGTGCGCAGCGAGGCGTAGTAGTCGGCACCCTGCTGGAGGTGGACGCGCTTGCGGATGCCCGCCGTGTCGACGAACTTCCAGGTGACGCCGCCCAGCTCGATCAGCTCGTCGACCGGGTCGCGGGTGGTGCCCGCCAGCTCGTTGACGACGACGCGGTCCTCGTTCGCCACCTTGTTCAACAGCGACGACTTGCCGACGTTCGGTCGGCCGATCAGCGCGATGCGGCGCGGGCCGCCGGCGCCGACGCCGCCGAACGTCTGCTGCGGCGCCTCGGGCAGCGCCTCCAGGACGGCGTCCAGCATGTCGCCGGTGCCGCGGCCGTGCAGCGAGGAGACCGGGTGCGGCTCGCCGATGCCGAGCGACCACAGGGCGGTGGCGTCGGCCTCGCCGGACGGGCCGTCGACCTTGTTGGCGCAGAGCACCACCGGCTTCTTGGCCTTGCGCAGCAGCCGGACGACGGCCTCGTCGGTGTCGGTGACGCCGACCGTGGAGTCGACCACGAAGACGACGGCGTCGGCGGTCTCGATCGCGTACTCGGCCTGCGCGGCCACCGACGCGTCGATGCCGAGCACGTCCTGCTCCCAGCCGCCGGTGTCGACGACCTTGAAGCGGCGGCCCGCCCACTCGGCCTCGTAGGTGACGCGGTCGCGGGTGACGCCCGGCTTGTCCTCGACGACCGCCTCGCGGCGGCCGATGATGCGGTTCACCAGGGTCGACTTGCCGACGTTCGGGCGGCCGACGACGGCGAGCACGGGCAGCGGGCCGTGGCCCGCCTCCTCGATGGCGCCCTCGACGTCCTCGATGTCGAAGCCCTCTTCGGCGGCGAGCTCCATGAACTGCGCGTACTCCGCGTCGCCGAGCGCCCCGTGCTCGTACTCCGGGGAGTCCTCGGGCTGGATCTGGTCGTTCATGAAGTCCGTACCTCGTCGTTCATTCGTGGTGATCGGTGCGCCGTCTCGGTCGGAGGCCGGTGCACTACTGAAAGTCTCGCTCAGCGCCCGGTCAGGCGCCTGGCGTCCGCCAGGTGGCCGGTGAGCCGCTCCTGGATGCGCACGGTCGCCTCGTCGAGCGCCTTGCGCGTACGCCGTCCGCTGCCGTCGCCCGCCTCGAAGGGGTCGCCGAAGACGACGTCGACCCGGCTGCGCAGCGGGGGCAGCCCCTTTATCAACCGTCCGCGCTTCTCCGTGCTTCCCAGGACGGCCACCGGGACGATCGGTGCCCCGCCGCGCACGGCGAAGTACGCGAGGCCGGCGCGCAGCGACGCGAAGTCGCCGTCGCCTCGGGTGCCCTCGGGGAAGATGCCGAGCACTCCCCCGTTCTTCAGCACGTCGAGGGCGCGCGTGATGGCGGTCCGGTCGGCGCTGGTGCGGTCGACCTTCAGCTGCCCGATGCCTTCGAGGAACGTGCCGAGCGGCCCGATGAACGCCTCCTGCTTGATAAGGAAGTGCGTCGGGCGCGGGGCGACACCCATGACCATGGGGCCGTCCACGTTGTGGGAGTGGTTCACCGCGAGGATGACCGGGCCGGTGGCCGGAACTCGCCACGCCCCGAGGACGCGCGGCTTCCACAGCCCGTACATCAGGCCGACGCCGATCCGCCGCCCGACCTCGGCACCTCGCACGGAGGGCGCATCGGTCACTTGGCGGCCCGCTTCTCCTCGACCAGCGTCACGACGCACTCGATGACCTGCTGCAGCGTGAGCTCGGTGGTGTCCACCTCGACTGCGTCGCCGGCCTTGGCCAGCGGCGACGTCTTGCGGCTGGAGTCGGCCTTGTCGCGGGCGACCAGGGCCTCCTGGGTCGCCTTGACGTCCGAGCCCTTCACCTCGCCGGAGCGGCGGGCGGCGCGGGCCTCGGGCGAGGCGGTGAGGAAGATCTTGAGGTCGGCGTCGGGCAGCACGGTCGTACCGATGTCGCGGCCCTCGACGACGATGCCGACCTCGGCGCCCTTGGCGATGGAGCGCTGGAGGTCGGTGATGCGGGCGCGCACCTCGGGCACCGCGCTGACGGCGGAGACCTTCGAGGTGACCTCGGTGGTGCGGATCGGGCCGGCGACGTCCGTGCCGTCCACCGTGATGGTGGGCGCGGCCGGGTCGGTGCCGGAGACGATGTCGGCCTTGCCGGCGACGGCGGCGATCGCGGTCGGGTCGGTCAGGTCGATGCCGTTGTTCACCATCCACCAGGTGATGGCGCGGTACTGGGCGCCGGTGTCCAGGTAGCTCAGACCGAGCTGCGCGGCGACGGCCTTCGAGGTGCTGGACTTGCCCGTGCCGGAGGGTCCGTCGATCGCGACGATGACAGCTGCCGGGGTTTCCATGGGTGACGGACACCTTTCTCAGTGCACGGGGGCATGCGTACGGGGCGCGGACACGCCCCGCACAAGGTTACTGGCTCTGGCAGGCGCCTTTTACTGGCGCATGGCCCAGCCCCGCTCGCGCAGGGACGCGGCCAGTTTCGGGGCGGCGGCGGGCTGCACCATGAGCTGCACGAAACCGGCCTGCTGCCCGGTCGCGTGCTCGATGCGGACGTCCTCGACGTTGACCCCGGCCGCGCCGGCGTCGGCGAAGATGCGGGCCAGCTCGCCGGGCTGGTCGGAGATGAGCACGGCGACGATCTCGTACGCGGCCGGGGCGGCGCCGTGCTTGCCGGGCACCCGGGCCTGTCCGGCGTTGCCGCGCCGGAGCATGGCCTCGACGCCCTCGGCGCCCTCGTGGCGCTTGGCGTCGTCGGCGGACTGCAGGGAGCGCAGGGACCGTACGGTCTCCTCCAGGTCACCGGCGACCGCGGAGAGCAGGTCGGCGACCGGGCCGGGGTTCGCGGAGAGGATGTCGATCCACATCTGCGGGTCGGACCCGGCGATCCGGGTCACGTCGCGGATGCCCTGCCCGCAGAGCCGGACGGCGCTCTCCTCGGCGTTCTCCAGGCGGGCCGCGACCATGGTGGAGACCAGGTGCGGCATGTGGGAGACGAGGGCGACGGCCCGGTCGTGGGCGTCGGCGTCCATGACGACGGGGACCGCGCGGCACAGGGCGACCAGTTCGAGGGCGATGTTCAGGACCTCGGTGTCGGTGTCCCGGGTCGGGGTGAGCACCCAGGGGCGGCCCTCGAAGAGGTCGGCGGTCGCGGCGAGCGGTCCGCTGCGCTCGCGGCCGCTCATCGGGTGCGTACCGATGTACGAGGTCAGGTCGAGCCCCAGCGCCTCCAGCTCGCGGCGCGGGCCGCCCTTCACGCTGGCGACGTCCAGGTAGGCGCGGGCCGTGCCGGCGCGCATCGCGTCGGCGAGCTGGGCGGCGACGTGCGCCGGCGGCACCGCGACCACGCACAGGTCGACGACGCCCTCCGGGGGCTCGTCGGTCCCGGCGCCGAGCGCGGCGGCCGTGCGGGCCTGCGCCTGGTCGTGGTCGGCGAGGTGCACGGTGACCCCGCGCGAGGCGAGGGCGAGGGCGGCGGAGGTGCCGATCAGGCCGGTGCCGATGACGAGTGCGGTTCTCACTGGGCGATGTCCTTGCGGAGGGCGGCCGCGGCACCGAGGTACACGTGCGCGATCTCGGACTTGGGCAGGTCGGTCTCGATGTGCGCGAGGAGCCGGACGACGCGCGGCATGGCGCCCGCTATCTCCAGCTCCTGGGCGCAGATCAGCGGCACGTCGGCGAGACCGTCGACGCCCAGCTTGCGGGCGGCGGCCGCGGGGAAGTCGGAGTGCAGGTCGGGCGTGGCCGTGAACCAGATGGAGATCAGGTCGTCCGCGGTCAGGCCGTTGCGCTCCAGGACCGTGGTGAGCAGCTCACCGACCTGCTCGTCCATGTGGTCGGCCGCGTCCCGCTCCAGCTGGACGGCGCCCCGGACCGCTCGTACCGCCACGACGGTGCTCCTTGCTTGTGCTGCGTACGTCTGTCCGCACCAGCGTAATTGGGCCCGCACGCACGGGTGCGCGGCGCCCGTCTGCCGAGACGGGGCCGCGCGCCGCGATACGTGCGTCTCAGAGGTTCTGCTGCTTGGCCAGCTCCTCCAGGGAGACGGCCGGGACCTGCCCGTCGGGAGTGATCTTGTCGACGAGCTGCGGCAGCTCCTGGGCCACCTGGTCGGCGACCTGGTCGCGGCTGATGCCCGCGTCGGCGGCGGCCCGGTCCAGGGTCTCGTCGGGGATGGCCTGCTTGACCTGGTCGGCGTCGAGCGGCTGGTTGCTGCCCGTGCCGACCCACGAGTCGAGCTGCTCCTGGCTGACCAGGCCGGACTTCGTGATCATGTCCATCAGTCCGCCGAGCGGATTGGACCCGCCCGCGGCGCCGCCCCCGCCCGTCTTGCCGCTCAGCACGGAGCCGAGAACCTGGCCGAGGATGTTGCCGGTGCCGGACGAGCCGCCCTGGCCGCCTCCGCCGAGGAGACCGCCGAGCAGACTTCCGAGATCGTTGCCCGCCATGGGGGTGCCTTTCGGGCTCGGGGAAACGCGAACCACCTCAATGTCACCCGAAGCGCACCGGGCCGCCACTCGGCCGGGTCAGCGGAAATTCGATCACGCCCGGCGGGCCGGCCGCCTACGCTCACGGCATGCACCCGCACGACCTGGTCCGCGACCACACGATCTACGCCTGCGTGATGGGTTCGCGGGCGTTCGGCCTGGCCACCGAGGACAGCGACACGGACCGCCGGGGCGTGTACGTCGCGCCGACGGAGCTGTTCTGGCGCTTCGACAAGCCGCCGACGCACGTCGACGGGCCGGCCGACGAGCAGTTCTCCTGGGAGCTGGAGCGCTTCTGCGAGCTGGCCCTGCGCGCCAATCCCAACGTCCTGGAGTGCCTGCACTCCCCCTTGGTCGAGCGGCTGACCCCGGCGGGCGAGGAGCTGCTCGCCCTGCGCGGGGCGTTCCTCTCCCGCCGGGCGCACGAGACATTCGCCCGGTACGCGGCAGGCCAGCGCAGGAAGCTGGAGGCCGATGTCCGCGCCCACGGCGCCCCGCGCTGGAAGCACGCGATGCACCTGCTGCGGCTGCTGGCGTCCAGCCGCGACCTGCTGCGCACCGGCGAGCTGCGGATCGACGTGGGTGAGGACCGTGCCGCGCTGCTCGCGGTGAAGCGGGGCGAGGTGCCCTGGCCCGAGGTGGACCGCAGGATGGCCCGGCTGACCGCGGAGGCGGACGCGGCGGCGGACCGCACCCCGCTCCCGCCGGAGCCGGACCGGGCCCGTGTCGAGGACTTCCTGGTCCGCACCCGCCGCGCCTCGGCCCGCGCCTGAGGGAGGTCAGTTCCCCAGGCGGGCCCGCACCACGAAGTCGTGCAGGGCGTCGTACGCGGTCGGGGCGTCGGGCAGCTTCGAGGCGGCCTGCGCCTCGTCGAGGCGGATGTGCAGCGCCTCGATGTCGGCCTCGGCCCGGCCCGGGTCGACCGGGGCGGGCCCGTGCTCGGCCGCCGCCTTCACCTCGATCAGCCCGGGCAGATAGTCCGGGCCGAGGCCCACCTCGTCGTACAGGGTGGGCAGGTCGGCCTGGATCTCGCCGGTGCGCATCAGGTGGATTCCGGTGAGCAGCACCCGGAACGTGTACAGCAGCGGCTTCAGCTCCCGGTTCTTCGCGTACAGCCGCCACTGGGTGCCCGCGAAGCCCCGGTAGTGGTGGGCGTGGTGGCGGGTGATGACGCCGGGCGCGAGGGCGGCGAGTTCCCGGTGCGCGGCGCCCGTGTGGACGACGAGCGGGGAGAGCAGCTGTTCCAGCACATAGCCGTTGCGCCGGAGCATGAGGCGGACGAACTTGCGCAGGTCGTGCGTGACGAGGTCCATCTCGACGCCGTCCTCGAACCACATCCGCGACCGGGTCTCCTCCGGCTCGCGCAGCCCGACCAGCGCCTCGGCGGGCAGCAGGTGCACTCCGCGCAGGTCCACGTCCGAGTCGCGGGACGGGAAGCCGTACAGGTGCGCGCCGGAGACGGTCGCGAAGAGCAGCGGGTCGGGCTCCGCGGCGACCACGGCGGTCAGGTCCACGGACGCCGGCAGCAGGGCGTTGTCGGTCATCTCCCCATGCTCTCCGACTCCGCCCGCGCGCCCCACCGAATTATCCGGCGTCGCCGCTGCTCACGCGGCGTCCCACCGCTTTCCGAACCCGAGCAGTTCGTCCCGGTGCTCGATCCGCTCGACCCACGGCCCGGGCCAGGCGTCGGCGCCGAGCCGCGCTCCGGCGAACGCCCCGGCCAGCGCCGCGATCGAGTCCGAGTCGCCCGAGGTGCAGGCGGCCCGGCGCAGCGCGAGCGCGGGTTCGTCGACGAACAGCAGGAAGCACAGCAGCCCGGTGGCGAGCGCCTCCTCGGCGATCCATCCGGCGCCGGTGGCGAGGCACGGGTCGACCTCGGGGTTCGCGTCCCGCAGCGCGCCCTCCAGCCGCTCCAGGACGCCCAGGCACTCGTCCCAGCCGCGCGCGATGAACTCCTCGGGGCCCGCGTCCTGGGAGCGCAGCCACAGGTCGCCGAGCCAGCGCTCGTGGTACCGGGTGCGGTTCTCGAGCGCGTACGACCGCAGCCGTCCGACGAGTCCGGTGGGGTCGGCGCCCTGCGCGAGGAGGTGCACGGCCCGCGCGGTCAGGTCGCTCGCGGCGAGCCCGGTCGGGTGCCCGTGCGTGAGCGCGGCCTGCAACTGGGCGGCCCCGGCCCGCTGTTCGTCGTCGAGGCCCGGTACGAGTCCGAGCGGGGTGACCCGCATGTTGGCGCCGCAGCCCTTGGAGTGGATCTGGCTGGCGTCGCGCCAGTCGCGCCGCGGGTCCTCCAGGAGGTCGCAGGCGCGCAGGCAGGTGTTGCCGGGGGCGCGGTTGTTGTCGGGCGAGCGGTTCCAGGCGATGAACTCGCGGCGCAGGGCGTCGGCGTACCGCTCGGGGGCCTCGGGCGCCCCGGCCCGCGCGACGGCGAGCGCCATCTGCGTGTCGTCGGTGATCCAGGCGACGGGGCCGTCGTCGGGCAGCTCCATCTCCCGCCACGGGCCGCACATCGCCAGGATCGCCGGTACGTCGTGGAACTCGGTCGGGGCGCCGAGCGCGTCCCCGAGCGCCAGCCCGAGCAGCGATCCGGTGGCGGCGCGCTTGATCATGAGGAAGGACCCTTCTTCGCATCGGGCACGGGCTCGGGAGCGGGCCGCAGCAGCGGCGGGTGGAGGGATCCGGCGCCGCCGGCCCGGTACAGCGCGGCGGGCTTGCCGCGGCCTCCGGTGAGCCGGGACGCGCCGGGGATCTGCTCGACGAAGCCGGGGGTGGCGAGCACCTTGCGGCGGAAGTTCGCCGGGTCGAGCTCGGTCCCCCACACCACCTCGTAGACCTGCCGCAGCTCGCCGAGGGTGAACTCGGGTGGGCAGAACGCGGTGGCCAGGCAGGTGTACTCCAGCTTGCCGCCGATCCGCTCGTGGGCGTCGGCGAGGATCCGGTCGTGGTCGAAGGCGAGCGGGCCGTACGCGCCGCCGGCCCCCTCCTCGTACGGCAGCCAGGCGGCCCGTGCCGCGTCGCCGCCGCCCTGCGCCTGCGGCGCGTCCGGCACCAGGGCGGCGAAGGCGACCGAGACGACGCGCATCCGGGGGTCGCGGCCCGGCTCGCTGTAGGTGCGCAGCTGCTCCAGGTGGAGCCCGGCGACGTCGGCCAGTCCGGTCTCCTCGGCCAGCTCGCGCCGGGCCGCCTCCTCGGCGGCCTCGTCGGGCTCCAGGAAGCCGCCGGGCAGCGCCCACTGGCCCGCGTACGGCTCCTGGCCGCGCTCGACGAGCAGGATGTGCAGCCGGCCCGATCTGAGCGTGAAGACGGCCAGGTCGACGGTGACGGCGAACGGTTCGTAGGCGTACTTGTCGTAGCCCTGCACGGACATGCGGCGACCCCCTCCCTTATTGGTCTTAGAGACTTTAAAGGAGGGGGTCGCCCACGACAACCCTTGCGGGAGAGTCCGGAGGTCCGGCCTACAGATCGACTTCCTTCATCAGCATGCCGACCTCGGTGTTCGACAGGCGGCGCAGCCAGCCCGACTTCTGGTCGCCCAGGGTGATCGGCCCGAAGGCGACGCGCACCAGCTTGTCGACCGGGAAGCCGGCCTCGGCGAGCATCCGCCGCACGATGTGCTTGCGGCCCTCGTGCAGGGTGACCTCGACCAGGTAGTTCTTGCCGGTCTGCTCCACGACGCGGAAGTGGTCCGCCTTGGCGTACCCGTCCTCCAGCTGGATGCCGTCCTTGAGCTGCTTGCCCAGGTCGCGCGGGATCGGGCCCACGATGTGCGCGAGGTAGACCTTCTTCACGCCGTACTTCGGGTGCGTGAGGCGGTGGGCCAGCTCACCGTGGTTGGTGAGCAGGATGACGCCCTCGGTCTCGGTGTCGAGCCGTCCGACGTGGAACAGCCGCGTCTCGCGGTTGTTCGTGTAGTCGCCGAGGCACTGCCGGCCCTCGTTGTCCTCCATGGTGGAGACGACGCCGGCCGGCTTGTTCAGCGCGAAGAACTGGTACGACTGCGTGGCCACGGTCAGACCGTCGACCTTGATCTCGTCCTTCTCGGTGTCGACGCGCATGCCCTGCTCGAGCACGATCTCGCCGTTGACCTCGACGCGGGCCTGCTCGACCAGCTCCTCGCAGGCGCGCCGCGAGCCGTAGCCGGCCCGGGCCAGCACCTTCTGCAGCCGCTCGCCCTCCTGCTCGGCGCCGGGGAACGTCTTGGGGAGGTTCACCTTCGGCTTGCCCGCGTACCGCTCGCGGTTGCGCTCCTCGGCACGGGCGTCGTACTCGCGCGAGGTGGCCGGGGCCCAGCGCCCGCGGCCCTGCGAGGGCTGCTGCCCGCGCTTGGGGCCGCCCTTGGCGCCGCCGCGCGCGGAGGCGCCGCGACCCGACTTCGGGCCGTCCTGGGTGGCGCCGGGGCCCACGTCGTAACGCCGCTCCTCCGGGCGCGGCCTCTTCGGGCGGGCGCTGCCGCCCTGCTTGTCGTCGCGGTCGTTGCCGGCGCCGCGGTGATTACCGCGGCCGCCGCCACTCCCGCCGCGGCCGCCGCTGTTGCCACCACGGCTCCCGCCGTTGTTTCCGCTGCTGTTCCTGCCGCTGCTGCTTCGCATCAAATTTCCGTTAGTCGGCTGTGTGCTCGGTGTACTCCGGGCCCGGCGCATCGGGTGCGTCCGGGTCGAAGGACGGGACCCCTTCCAGCGTGTCCGCCTCGATCGCGTCCGCCTCGGGGAGGAAGGGCGCGAGTTCCGGCAGCTCGTCCAGGCCGCGCAGGCCCATCCGCTCCAGGAAGTAGTTCGTCGTCCTGTACAGGATCGCACCTGTTTCGGGTTCCGCGCCCGCCTCCTCCACCAGCCCCCGCTGCAACAGGGTCCGCATGACCCCGTCACAGTTCACTCCGCGCACGGCGGAGACCCGGGAACGGCTGACCGGCTGGCGGTACGCGACCACGGCCAGGGTCTCCAGGGCGGCCTGGGTCAGCCGGGCGATCTGCCCGTCCAGGACGAAGCCCTCCACGGCGGCCGCGTACGCGGGCCGGGTGTAGAACCGCCAGCCGCCCGCGACGAGCCGCAGCTCGAAGCCGCGCCCCTGCACGGTGTACTCGTCGGCGAGCTCCCGCAGCGCGTCGGCGACGGCCCGCCGGGGCCGCTGCAGGATCTTGGCGAGGTGCTCCTCGGTGGCCGGCTCGTCGACGACCATGAGCACGGCCTCCAGCGCGGGCTTCAGGTCGAGCCCCGCGACACCGGTCGCGCCGTCCACGCTCATCGCGCACTCTCCTTGTCGTCGCCGACGGGCTCGGGCGCCCGGTCGAACTCGTCGGTCACCACCGGCCGCTCGTCGCCGTCACCGCCGGTCCACCGCACGAGCAGCTCGCCCAGCGCGGTCTCCTGGTCGAGCGCGACGGCCTTCTCCCGGTACAGCTCCAGGAGCGCCAGGAACCGCGCGACGACGGTGAGGGTGTCGTCGGTGTCGGCCACCAGCTCGCGGAAACTGGCCTCCCCCAGGTCCCGCAGCCGCGCCATGACCACGCCCGCCTGCTCCTGCACGCTCACCAGCGGGGCGTGGATGTGCTCGACGTACACCTGCGGCTTGGCCTTCGGCTGCATCGCCTTCACGGCCAGCTTCGCGAACCCCTCGGCGCCGATGCTGATGACGACATCGGGCAGCAGCTCGGCGTGGTGCGGCTCCAGGCCCACGGTCCGCGGGTAGCGGCGCGCCTCGTCGTCCATGCGCGCGGTGAAGATGTCGGCGATCCGCTTGTACGCGCGGTACTGGAGCAGCCGGGCGAAGAGCAGGTCCCGGGCCTCCAGGAGCGCGAGGTCGGCCTCGTCCTCGACCTCGGCGGCCGGGAGCAGCCGGGCGGCCTTCAGATCCAGCAGCGTGGCGGCGACGACCAGGAACTCCGTCGTCTGGTCCAGGTCCCAGTCGGGCCCCATGGCACGGATGTGCGCCATGAACTCGTCGGTGACCTTCGACAGGGCGACCTCGGTGACGTCCAGCTTGTGCTTCGAGATCAGTTGCAGGAGCAGATCGAAGGGACCCTCGAAGTTGGCGAGCCGGACCTTGAAGCGCCCGTCGTCCGGCGCCTCCTCGGCGGGGACCTCTTCGGCCGGGGCCTCGTGAGCGGGCTCGACGGCCTCGGGCTCCGCCTCCTCCGGGGCGGCCAGCGCCCCCCGTCCCAAGGCGCGCCGACGCGCACCCCGGTCGGGAGAGAGGGAGGAGGAATCGTTCACGGGCACAATGCCGGAGGCTACCGCCCGCGAAGCCTGCGTACGAGAATGCTGGCGTCGCCGCGCGACTCCAGGTCGGCCAGGACCACGGCGACGGCCTCGCGCACGATCCGTCCCCGGTCCACGGCGAGCCCGTGCTCCCCGCGGAGCACCAGCCGCGCGTGCTCCAGGTCCATCAGCTCCTCGGCGGAGACGTACACGGTGATCTTCTCGTCGTGCCGCTCCCGGCCGCTGGGCCGACGGTTCGCGGCGCGGGCGCGGCGGCGGGCCTGACCCGTGCCCCGGCCACCGGCGGCAGAACCTTCCTGCGCGCCGCCGGACGAGCGCCGTGCGGGCTTCTCGGCCGGCTCCGCGGCGGCGGTCCGGCCACGCGACCCGGAGTCGGACTCCGCGTCCGCGGCGGTGTGTTCGGCGGACGGAGCGGCCTCGCCCTCGCCCTCCTCCGGGGCGGACGACGCGGCGGCCGCCTCGTCGCTCTCCCCGGCCGGCGCGGGCACCCGTGCCTCACCGTTCGCCGCGCGTCTCGGTGACGACGCCTGCAGTGCCATGCCCCCGGTCGTACGGAACAGTTCGTCGGCCCCCGGCAGACTCACTCGGCGTGACACCGGGCGAGCACCTCCCTGGCGAGCTGGCGATAGGCGGCGGCACCGACGGAGTTGGACGCGTACGTGGTGATCGGCTCACCGGCGACCGTGGTCTCCGGGAAGCGGACGGTCCGGCCGATGACCGTGTGGTAGACGTGATCGTCGAAGGCCTCGACGACACGCGCGAGCACCTCACGGCTGTGCACGGTCCGCGAGTCGTACATCGTGGCGAGGATGCCGTCGAGTTCGAGCTCGGGGTTGAGCCGCTCCTGGACCTTCTCGATGGTCTCGGTCAGCAGCGCGACACCGCGCAGCGCGAAGAACTCGCACTCCAGCGGGACGATGACCTTGTGAGCGGCCGTCAGCGCGTTCACGGTCAGCAGGCCGAGCGAGGGCTGGCAGTCGATCACGATGTAGTCGTAGTCGTCCATCAGCGGCTTCAGCGCCCGCTGGAGCGTGGACTCGCGCGCGACCTCGCTGACCAACTGCACTTCGGCGGCGGACAGGTCGATGTTGCTGGGCAGCAGGTCCATGTTCGGAACGGCCGTCTTCAGCAGCACCTCGTCGGCGGACATCCCCCGCTCCATGAGCAGGTTGTAGACCGTGAGGTCGAGCTCCATCGGGTTCACGCCGAGGCCGACCGACAGGGCACCCTGCGGGTCGAAGTCGACGAGCAGGACCCGGCGACCGTACTCGGCGAGCGCGGCACCCAGGTTGATGGTCGACGTGGTCTTGCCGACGCCGCCCTTCTGGTTGCACATCGCGATGATCTTCGCGGGGCCGTGGTCGGTCAGCGGTCCTGGAATCGGGAAGTACGGGAGCGGCCGCCCGGTCGGGCCGATGCGCTCACGGCGCTGGCGGGCAGCGTCGGGCGCGAGCGTGGCCGCGTACTCCGGATCGGGCTCGTACTCGGCGTCTGGGTCGTAGAAGTGTCCCTCGGGGGACAGTTCGTCGTAGTCGGCGAAGTGGCTGTGTGTGTCGCCACTTCGGTCGCCGGCCATGGCGTTCACGTGATGGCCATCCATGCTCTGGTGTGCTGTCTGCGTCGGCGTCTGCTGGGGGCTCTGGGACGAGCTGCCCTGATAGCCACTCTGGCGGGCCGCGAAGGTACGAACAGCGACGGAGCCGACAGCCTGAAGCCCCGCGGGTCCTTGTCCGCCTGGCTGGCCACCTCCGGGAGTAAATGTCGACTCATTCACAAGTCGTCTTACCTCCTTGGATGTGACCAGGAAAATTTATCGATAGGTCAGCGTGGCACCATGCCGACGGTTTGCGACTCTATGGCGTGTCACCACTCCGCAGCAACACAATCCGCCGGACCCGGCACGATGTGTCGGCACTTCAGCGACCGGGGAACACCCTCATGTCAAGGGCGTATGACGGTTCTTCGGCGGGTTTCACAGGGGCGCGAATCGGTTAAAGGGTTACGTTCACGGCGAGTTGACCATGTCCACGCGCCCGTCGTGCCCCCAAAAGGACGGCCGGACCCCTCGCAAGGTCCGGCCGCAGGCGTGAGATTGACGACTCCCGTTGACGCCCGCCCGGTACGGGCGGTCGGTCGGGGGTCGTACGGGGGCGTCAGCCCAGGAGGGTCTCCAGCTCGACGTGGTCCAGGCCGTGGGCCTCGGCGACCTCCTTGTAAACGACCTTGCCGTCATGCGTGTTCAGGCCCAGGGCCAGGGCCGGGTCCCGGCGCAGGGCCTCGGCCCAGCCGCGGTTGGCGAGCTCGACGATGTACGGCAGCGTCGCGTTGGTCAGCGCGTACGTCGACGTGTTCGGGACCGCGCCCGGCATGTTGGCGACGCAGTAGAAGACCGAGTTGTGGACCGGGAAGGTCGGCTCGGCGTGCGTCGTCGGGTGCGAGTCCTCGAAGCAGCCGCCCTGGTCGATCGCGATGTCGACAAGGACACTTCCGGGCTTCATGCGCGACACGAGCTCGTTGGTGACCAGCTTCGGCGCCTTGGCGCCGGGGATCAGGACGGCGCCGATGACGAGGTCGGCGTCGAGGCAGGCCTTCTCCAGCTCGAAGGCGTTGGAGACGACGGTCTGGATCTTCGTACCGAAGATCTTGTCGGCTTCCTTGAGCTTGTTGATGTCCTTGTCGAGCAGGGTCACGTGGAAGCCCATGCCGATGGCGATCTGCGCGGCGTTCCAGCCGGAGACGCCACCACCGATGACGACGGCCTTGCCGGCCGCGACACCGGGGACGCCGCCGGGCAGCACGCCGCGGCCGCCGTTGGCGGCCATCAGCTGGTAGGCGCCGACCTGCGGGGCGAGGCGGCCCGCGACCTCGGACATCGGGGCGAGCAGCGGGAGCGCGCGGTTGGCGGTCTCGACGGTCTCGTAGGCGATGGCGGTGGTGCCGGACTCCAGGAGCGCGTCGGTGCACTCCCGGGAGGCCGCGAGGTGCAGGTACGTGAAGAGCGTCTGGTCCTTGCGCAGGCGGTGGTACTCCTCCGCGATCGGCTCCTTGACCTTCAGGAGCAGGTCGGCGGTGGCCCAGACCTCGTCGGCGGTGCCGAGGATCTGCGCGCCGGCCGAGACGTACTCGGCGTCCGTGATCGAGGAACCCACACCGGCGTTCTGCTCGACGAGGACCTGGTGGCCGTGGCGCACCAGCTCGTGCACGCCGGCAGGGGTGATGGCCACCCGGAACTCGTTGTTCTTGACCTCGCGGGGGATGCCGACCTTCATCGTCGATCACGGTCCTTGGCTCAGGGGATTTTTCGGGCAATGCACTACATACCAGTGCTCCGAGGGGCGCACCGGGAGACACCGCGGAAGGACGCGGCGGAGCCAGTCTAATGAAGGTTTTCCGGCTGTCTAGCCTTTCGATGCATCAATCTTCTGCGGGTGCACTACGGATTTCGTAGGCGTTAGCGGCTTGTTCCGAAGGGTTTGCTTCCGGACTGGCCTGCTTGCCTTCGGTCGGCGCCGGCGCGATTTCCTCTCCCAGCATGCGCTCGGCGGCACTGCGGTGCAGCTTGGCCGCGGCCGGGTCGCCGAGCCGTTCGAGGGTGTCCGCCAGCCGCAGCTGGAGCGCCGCCTGGAGCCGTACGTCCTTGGCCTGACGGGCCCACTCGACGGCCTCCTGGCACGTGTAGAGCGAGTCCTCGGGACGGCCCGCGTACTCCTGCACGCGCGCCAGTTCGCTCAGCGCCCGCGCCTGCGCCGGGACGTCGCCCTCCTTGCGGTATCCGGCGACGGCCGACCGCCAGCCGCGCAGCGCGTCGCCGTAGCGCCCCGCGTACGTGTGCACCGCCGCGATCCGGCCGTGCAGCCGCGCGGCGTCCGCCCGCTCGCCCCGGGTGAGCCGCTGGGACAGGGCGCGGCCGTACCAGTCGGCGGCCCGCTGCCAGTCCCCCAGCTCCTGGTAGGTGCCGCCTACGGATTCCATCGCGCGGCCGGTCGCATAGGGGTCGCCGGCCGCCCGTCCGGCGTCCAGCGCGGCCCGGTAGCGGGCCAGGGCGTCCTGGGTGCGGCCGGTCCGCGCGTCGAGATCGGCGAGGTTGAGCAGGGCGGCGGCCTTCTCTCGCGGCAGGTCGCGCCGCTCGGCGACGTCGAGGACGAGCCGGTGGATGCCGTACAGCTCGGCGGCGGCGTCCTCCGGCCCGCGGTGCGCGACCAGGGCCCGCGTCAGGGCCGCCATCAGGCGCCGCGCCAGGGTGTCCAGCTCGCCGTCCGCCACGGCGAGCCGGGCCGCCGCGAGCAGGGTGGGCCGGCGCACCCGCAGCCATTCGGCGGCCGCCTCGGCGTCGGCGAACCGCAGGGCGCTGGGCAGCCCAGCGAGCTTCTTGCGGGGCGGGGAGCCGTCGGGCTCGGTGATCGCGCGGCAGGACGTGAGCAGCCGCACCGTGCGCTCCAGCATCCGGGCGCGGGCCAGCTGCACCTCGCCGGGCCGGTCCAGGGTCTCGGTGAGCCCGCGCAGCAGCGGCAGCAGACAGCCCGGCACCTCGTACTGCGGCAGCTCGGAGGCGACGCCCCGGACGAGCCCGAGCGTCACGAAGTCGTCGAGCGTGGTGCGGGCGGCGGACACCGAGCAGCCGGCGAGCGCGGAGGCGGTGTGCGGGTCGACGTAGCCCTCGGGCGCGAGGGACAGGTATCGCAGTATCCGGGCGGCGGGCGCCGGCAGGGACGCGTAGGCATGCCGGAACACGCGGGCGAGGGCGGGGCCGTCGCCGTCCAGCGCGTGCAGCTGCTTGGCCAGATCGGCCACGGACTCCTTGGGCCGTACGGCGAGCCAGCCGCCGGCGATCTCCAGCGCCGCGGGCTCGGATCCGCACACCTCGACCAGGGACTCGGCCGAGCGCGGGTCGCAGGTGATCCGCACGGAACCGGTGTGCCGGGTGAGCAGTTCGACCGCGGACTTGGTGTCGAGGCCGCCGATCGTGCAGGGCCGCACGTCCGGGATGCCGGTGAGCGGGCCCTCGGCGACGGCCACCACCAGGCAGTCGGGGGTCTCGGGCAGCAGCTCGTCGACCTGTTCGGCGCTGCTCGCGTCGTCGAGCAGCAGGACGACCCGGCGCACGGACAGCCCCTCGCGCAGCCGCTCCGTCAGATCGTCGGCGGACTCGCCGGGCGGTGCGGGCAGGTCGAGCGCGTCCAGCAGGTCGCGGGCGACGCGCTCGGTCGGCACCGGGGTGCCGTCGGGCGCGGTGAGCCGGGTCCGGACCGCGCCGTCCGGGTAGCGGTCGGCGATCTGGCGCAGCAGTTCCCCGGCGAGTGCGGTGCGGCCGGTGCCGGGGCGGCCCGCGATGAGCAGGACCCGGGCCCTGGGTGCCTTGCGGCCCGACAGGGTGTCCAGGCCGGCGCGCTCGATGTCGGCGCGCAGCTCTTTCAACTCACGCCCGCGCCCGAGAAACTGAGAGGCCGTCATGTCCAGGCCGCGGCGGGTGCGGCGCCGCTTTCGGGCTCGCCCAGAGGGCTCCTCGACCGCCTGATTCGTCACGGGCCACGCTCCGTCTCACGCCAGCCCCTCCGGGGGTCGGCAGGGGCGAGGCCGAGCCTAGTTCAGGGGGTGCCGTTGCCCTGGCCGGGCAGCGCGGGCGGGTCCCCCGATCGGATCAGCGGATGGTCTGACCGGGGTGGTTATTCGTCCGCGGCTCCGGTGGGGCTTCTCGCGCAGTTCCCCGCGCCCCTGGGTCGTACGTCGGCTGACGGCCGGTGGCCGCTTCTCGCGCAGTTCCCCGCGCCCCTGAGATGCGCACTGCGTGCGCCATCTCATCACCAGAGGCGCGGCGAAGCCGCAGCCTCAAGGGGAGGCTGCGCGTCAGCGCATGCCTCAGGGGCGCGGGGAACTGCGCGACCAGCCCCCACCGGGCCGGCACCCGCGCGAGAACCGAACCCGCGACAGCGTCTAGGCGTCGAACGGCCGGGCCGGCCACTCGGCATCAGCAGGCCGCAGCGCATCCACCCCGTCCCCCGCCAGCACCGCACTCAACGACAACACCGCCACCACAAGACAGTTGTTGTGCAGCTCACCGCGGAGCACCCCCCGCACCAGCTCCCCCACCGGCACCCGGGCGAACTCCATGTCCGCCTCCTCGTCCTCCACCTCGAACCGCTCCCCGTCCGCCTCGGACAGCCCCCGGGCGAGAAAGATCCGCACGGCCTCCGAGCACCCACCCGGAGTGGTGTACACGTCAGTGAGAACGCGCCAGTCCTCGGCCTTGACGTGCGCCTCCTCGTACAGCTCCCGCTGCGCCGCGTGCAGCGGATTCTCGCCGGGGACGTCGAGCAGCCCGGCCGGGATCTCCCAGAGCTTCATGCCGACGGGGTGCCGGTACTGCTTCAGGAGCAGCACCCGCTCCTGGTCGTCGAGGGCGAGCACGGCGACCGAGCCGGGGTGGACCTGGTAGTCGCGCTGCGCCACGGTCCCGTCCGGCATGACGACATCGTCCGTACGCACCGAGGTCTTGTGCCCGACGAAGGGGGTCTCGGTCGCTCGGACCTCCCACTGCTCGGCGGTGTCCTTGATCGTCGTCATGCCGGAACGTCCTCCCACGTACGCAAAAGAAACCGGGGCACGTGCCGCATTTGGCACGCACCCCGGTAACCGTACATCGCTGGTACGACAGGCCTTACTTGGCCTTCTTGGCCCCCGCGGCGGCCTTCACCTTGCGCTCCACGGCGGCCTTGACCAGGCCGGCGAAGAGCGGGTGCGGACGCGTCGGGCGCGAGCGCAGCTCCGGGTGGGCCTGGGTGGCGACCAGGTAGGGGTGGACGTCGCGCGGGTACTCGACGTACTCGACGAGCTTGCCGTCCGGGGAGACGCCGGAGAACTGCAGTCCGGCCTTCTTCTCCAGCTCGGCGCGGTAGGCGTTGTTCACCTCGTAGCGGTGGCGGTGGCGCTCCTCGACGTACTCCTTGCCGTCGTACACCTCGCGCACGATGGAGCCCTCGGCGAGCTTGGCGGGGTACATGCCGAGCCGCATGGTGCCGCCCATGTCGCCCTCACCTGCGACGATGTCGAGCTGCTCCGCCATGGTCGAGATGACCGGGTGGGCGGTGGCCGCGTCGAACTCGGTGGAGTTGGCGTCCGGGATGTCGGCCAGGTTGCGCGCGGCCTCGATGACCGTGCACTGGAGGCCGAGGCAGAGGCCGAGCAGCGGGATCTTGTTCTCGCGGGCGAACTGGATCGCGCCCACCTTGCCGCTGACACCACGGTCGCCGAAGCCGCCGGGGATGCAGATCGCGTCCACGTCGCCGAGCTGCTTCTTGGCGCCGGCCGGCGTCTTGCAGTCGTCCGAGGTGACCCACTTGATCTTGACGCGGGCCTTGTTGGCGAAGCCGCCGGCGCGCAGCGCCTCGGTCACCGACAGATAGGCGTCGGGCAGGTCGATGTACTTGCCGACCAGGGCCATGACGATCTCGTGGTCGGGGTTGTGGACGCGGTCGAGCAGGTCGTCCCAGGTCGTCCAGTCCACGTCGCGGAACGGCAGGTCCAGCTTGCGGACCACGTACGCGTCGAGGCCCTCGGTGTGCACGACCTTCGGGATGTCGTAGATCGAGCGGGCGTCGGGGCAGGCCACGACGGCGTCCTCGTCCACGTCGCACATCAGCGAGATCTTGCGCTTGATGGCGGTGGGGACCTCGCGGTCGCAGCGCAGCACGATGGCGTCCGGCTGGATGCCGATGTTGCGCAGGGCGGCCACCGAGTGCTGGGTGGGCTTGGTCTTCAGCTCGCCGGAGGGGCCGATGTAGGGCAGCAGCGAGATGTGCACGACGAAGACGTTGTCGCGGCCGACCTCGTGGCGGACCTGGCGGACGGTCTCCAGGAACGGCAGCGACTCGATGTCGCCGACCGTGCCGCCGACCTCGGTGATCACTACATCCACCTCGTCCGTCGCCATGCGGCGGATGCGGTGCTTGATCTCGTTCGTGATGTGCGGGATGACCTGGACCGTGTCGCCCAGGTACTCGCCGCGCCGCTCCTTGGCGATGACCTGCGAGTACACCTGGCCGGTGGTGACGTTGGCCGAGCCGTCGAGGTCGACGTCGAGGAAACGCTCGTAGTGGCCGATGTCCAGGTCGGTCTCGGCGCCGTCGTTGGTGACGAACACCTCGCCGTGCTGGAACGGGTTCATCGTCCCCGGGTCGACGTTCAGGTACGGGTCGAGCTTCTGCATGACGACGCGGAGGCCCCGTGCCTTGAGCAGCATTCCGAGGCTGGAGGCGGTGAGGCCCTTGCCGAGGGATGAGGCGACACCCCCGGTGACGAAGATGTGCTTGGTCGTCGTGGATTTGGGCGTCATGGCCAAGAGGGGGCTCCCGTGGTCGCGGTCTGGGGTGCGTGCCGGGTCCTCCGGGGGAGGCGCCGTCGCTGCGGTTCGGGGGTTCTAGGACCACCGGCTCACGGGCTACCAGGGTATCAGCGCATCGGGGAGACTGCTTCCGGCCACGCTCCGCACATGCGTCACCACAAAGGAGCACCGGTATACCGCCGTCACGGCACACTCTTCCGTGGCTCACCCGTTCGGCCCAGGCGCGTTGCCGTGAGCGGCACGCGGATCACTTGAGCGCGTCGTATCCTGCTCGGACACTCGGCTGGCGAGTCACATCAGGAAAACGGCACCACAACGGCAACACCCCCGCCCGTTCCCGCCCGTTCACCGGAACACGAAGTCCCGATCGCATCCGATCGCCGGTGCCTCCACCGGAACAACCGGCTCGTCAGTTCGTTTGACAACGACGTATCAGGACGACGTATCAAGACGATTCGTTGACCGTTTGTTTGACGTAGTTGACGATCGTTAGTTGACCGTGAAGACCGCAGAGCGCATGCCCCTCGCAGCACTTTCGCCTCGCAGGGGTGTACGTGGCCGTTCGACTGGAGATGCACGTGGCCGGGCGCATCGAGGATTACGCACTCATCGGGGACATGCAGACCGCAGCGCTGGTCTGCCGGGACGGCACAGTGGACTGGCTGTGCCTGCCCCGCTTCGACTCGCATGCCATTTTCGCCGGGCTGCTCGGCACCGAGGATCATGGTTTCTGGCGGCTCGGCCCGGCCCACGCGGCCGACGCCGAACCGCCGAGGGCGACCCGGCGCACGTACCGGGGCGACTCGCTGATCCTCGAGTCGGAGTGGGAGACACCGCGCGGCACGGTCCGCGTCACCGACTTCATGCCGCCGCGCGACGGCGCGCCGCAGCTGACCCGGATCGTGGAGGGCGTCAGCGGCCGGGTGCCGATGCGTTCGACCCTGCGCATGCGGTTCTCCTACGGCCGGATCACGCCCTGGGTGCACAAGGTGGACGGCCGTACGGTCGCCGTGGCCGGGCCCGACTCCGTGTGGCTGGATTCCGACGCCGAGACGTACGGCAAGGACCTGACGACGTACGCGGACTTCACCGTGGCCCCAGGGGACCGGATCGCCTTCACCATCCAGTGGCAGCCCTCGCACCGGGAACAGCCGCCGCTGCCGGATCCCGAGGGATCGCTGGTGGCGACGGAGCAGTTCTGGCGGGAATGGGTGGAGCACTGTACGTACCACGGGCCCTACCGGGAGGCCGTGGTCCGCTCCCTCATCACGCTGAAGGCGCTCACGTACGCGCCGACCGGCGGCATCGTCGCCGCGCCCACGACCTCGCTGCCGGAGGAGATCGGCGGCGTACGGAACTGGGACTACCGGTACACCTGGCTGCGGGACGCGGCCATCACCCTGTCGTCGCTGCTGCGCACCGGGTACCGGGAGGAGGCACGGGCGTGGCGCGAGTGGCTGCTGCGGGCCGTGGCCGGCGACCCGGAGAACCTGCAGATCATGTACGGCATCGCGGGCGAGCGGGAGCTCGGCGAGGCGGAGCTGGACTGGCTGCCCGGCTACGAGAACTCGGCGCCGGTCCGGGTCGGGAACGGGGCGGCGCACCAGCTCCAGCTCGACGTGTACGGCGAGGTGACGGAGGCCCTGCACCTCGCGCACATGACGGGCCTGGCCCGCAACGACTACGCGTCGCTGCTCCAGCTCAAGCTCATCCAGTACCTGGAGAACCACTGGGACGAGCCGGACGAGGGCATCTGGGAGGTGCGCGGTCCGCGCCGGCACTTCGTGCACTCGAAGGTCATGGCGTGGGTGGCGGTCGACCGCACCATCAAGCTGATCGAGTCCGGTGACGCCGACGGACCGCTGGAGAAGTGGCGCGAGCTGCGCGACGACATCCACCGGGACGTGTGCGAGAAGGGGTACGACAAGGAGCGGAACACCTTCACGCAGTCGTACGGCAGCAAGGAGCTGGACGCCTCGCTGCTGCTGATTCCGCAGATGGGCTTCCTGCCGCCCGACGACAAGCGCGTCATCGGCACCATCGAGGCGATCCAGCGGGAGCTGTCGACGACGGACGGGTTCATCCTCAGGTACCCCACCGACGGCGACAACGCGGGTGTCGACGGCCTCCCCGGCGACGAGGGCGCCTTCCTCGCCTGCTCGTTCTGGATGGCGGACGACCTCGCGATGATCGGCCGGGTCGACGAGGCCCGCCGCCTCTTCGAGAAGCTGCTGGCCCTCCGCAACGACCTGGGCCTGCTGGCCGAGGAGTGGGACCCCCGGCTGCAACGCCAGGTCGGCAACTTCCCGCAGGCCTTCAGCCACGTCCCCCTGATCGACACGGCCCTGCGGCTGACCGCTTCGGGGGCGTACGGGGGCTGACCGGAGCGGTCCGTGATGTACGCCACACGGACCGCCCCGCCCGGCAATATCGGCCTCGATGCCACGAGTTGTCGTGATATCGGGGCCGATGATCGTCTCCGTGGCCGGGCGGCTATGTTCCGGGATCGTCCGCGCCGGTACCGTCCGCATCATGGACAGCACCTCCCCCGAGTACCCGCCGTACTCCCCTCCCTCCTCCCCCGCCGGGATCACCGTGCAGCGGGCCCTGGAGCTGCCCGGGCTGCGCAGTGGGCTGCCCGAGGTGGTGGCGGGCGGGGACCGGCTGCTGCGGACGGTGCGCTGGGTGCACGCGGGTGAGGTGCCGAACATCGCGTCACTGCTCAAGGGCGGCGAACTGCTGCTGACCACCGGGTTCGGGCTCGGCACGCGCCCGGCCGAGCAGCGGGCCTTCGTACGCAAGCTGGCCGAGCGGGGCATCGCCGCGCTGGTGATCGAGCTGGGGCAGCGGTTCGCGCGGCTGCCCGCGGCGCTGGTGGAGACGGCGCGGGCGGCGGGCCTCCCGCTGGTGCAGCTGCACCGCGAGGTCCCCTTCGTGACCGTCACGGAGGAGATCCACACCGAGATCGTCAACGGCCATTACGCGCTGCTCCAGCGCGCGGAGGAGGTCCACCGGCGCTGCACGAACGCGCTGCTCGGCGGGGGCGGGGTGCCGCAGGTCCTGCGGATCCTGGCCGAGTTCAGCGGGAACCCGGTGTTCCTGGAGACCGCCGACGGACAGCTGCTGTACGCGGCCGGTGCCGACGGCGACATCACCGATCCGCTCCAGGTGTGGGAGGGCATGCGCGGCACGCACCAGGACGAGCCGCCCAGCGGGGCGCTGCTCGTCGACGTGCCGGGCGGTGGCCCGGGTACGGGTTCGGTGCGGGCGCGGCTCGTCGTGCTGCCGGTGTCGTCGGCCCCGGCGCCGGTGCACCGGATCGCGGCGGAGCGGGCCGCCGGGTCGCTGGCCGTCGTGCTGATGCAGGCGCGGCAGGAGGAGGAGCTGGCGGCGCGCGGGCGCGGCGACTTCCTCACCGATCTCGCGGAGGGCCGGATCACGCCGGAGGACGCCCCGGCGCAGGCCCGCGTCCTGGGCTTCCGGCCGACCGGGCAGGGGCCCCTGCTGCCGGTGGTGATGCGACTGCCGGAGACGTCCATGAGCGTGGCGCCGGGCGGCGGCTGGGCGGTGCTCGCGCGGGCCGTGTCGGAGGAGCTGGCGTCGGTCGGCGTGCCCGTGCTGCTCGGCGTACGGCCCGTGGAGGGGCGGGTGCCGCTGCTGCTCGGGCTGCGTTCGGAGTCGGAGCGCACGGCGGTCGCCGACCGGGTGGCGGCGGCGCTGCGGGCGGGCGTGGAGCGGGCCGGGATGCAGCGGGCGGGCGGCAAGGCGCCGGTGGTCGTGGTCGGCGGGGCGGGCGGCTGGACGGCGGCCGCCGCGGGTCTGCGGCACGCGGCGGAGACGGCGACGGCCGCGCAGGGCCTCACCGACCGCCCGTGGTTCGACGCGCGGCGCCTGGACATCGACCTGCTGCTGTGGCGGCTGCGGGAGCATCCGGACCTGGCGGCGTTCGTGGAACGGGCGATCGGCCCGCTCCAGGAGCACGACAAGCGCTCGAAGCCTCCCCTGCTGCCCACGCTCCAGACCTACCTGGCCCACGCGGGCCGCAAGGCGGAGACGGCCCGCGAACTGCACCTGAACCGCCAGACGCTGTACAACCGCCTCGCCCGGATAGGCGAGTTGCTGGGAACGGACCTGGACGACCCGCAGACGGTACTGGCCCTCAGCCTGGCGTTGCGGGCTCGCCGGCACGTGGGATAGCCGACGCCCTGTCAGAAGGTTCCGGTCAACTCGTCGTACACGCTGAGGACTTGAGCGACCGTCGCGTCCTCGCTCGGCCAGGAGGCGGCCTGGGCGGTGCCGGCGTCGCGCAGCGCGGCGCAGCGCTCGGGGTCCGTGAGGAGGCGTTCGATGGCGCGGGCCAGGGCGGGCGCGTCTCCGTACGGCACCAGTTCGGCGGCGTCGCCGACGAGTTCGGGGATGCCGCCGACGTCGGTGGCGACGAGCGGTACGCGGGCGTGCAGGGCCTCCTGGGCGAGCAGTGAGCGCGATTCCCAGCTGCTGGGCAGGACGGCGATGTCGGCGGCGTGCAGCAGGTCGGCGACGTCGTCCCGGCGGCCGACGAGGCGCACCGGCAGGCCCTCGCCCTCGATCCGGCGCTGGAGGGTGGCCCGCTGCGGCCCCTCCCCGGCGATGACGAGGAGCGGCGCCGGGTCGAGGCCGAGCCAGGCGTGCGCGGCGTCGAGCAGGACCTCGTAGCCACGGTGCTGCTCCAGGGTGCCGACCGACATCAGCAACGGGCGTCCCACGGCGCCCAGTTCGGCCCGTGTCTTGTGGCGGGCGCGCTCGGCGTCGTCCTCCTGGGACGGCTCGGGGCGGTGCGGCGGCGGGAAGGAGACGGCGGCGAGCCGGGCGTCGCGGGCGCCGCGGGCGCGGGCCCGGTCGACCAGGTCGGACGAGGTGCCGAGCACGACGGACGCGGCCCTGGCCACGCGCCGCTCCAGCATCCGCAGAAGATGGGCCCGGGCCCCTTCCGCGTAGGACCGGGTGTGCCAGGTGACGACGAGCGGGATCCGGCGGCCGCTGAGCGCGAGGGAGGCGCGCAGCGCGGCGTGCAGTCCGTGGGCGTGCACCAGGTCGGCGTCGGCGCAGGCCACGCGGAGCGCGGCGACGGACGCCGGGTCGCTGCTGCGCGGCACCGGCAGGTGGTGGGCGCCGACGTCGCCGAACCCGTACGCGCGCTCGGCCTCGGACGGCGCGCAGACCGTGACCCGCACCCCGCGGGCGACCAACCCGGCCGTCAGGGAACGGACATGGGCGCTGCTGCCCGCGCTGCCGCCGCCCAGCACTTGCACGGTGCGCAGCGGCGTCTGTCCGTGCGCTGCGTGGCTGCTCACGTGGCTCACGTGACCGGGCTCCTGGTCGATAGGTGCGGTGGGTGCGGTCGGTGCAGGTCCGGGAAGCTTGCTCCTGCGGTGCCAAGGATGCCAGCCCGTACGGGCGTTCCGGCACCGCTCACGGTCTCGCACCGCACGAGTCCGGGCAACACGGCACACTGGACCACTCACATGGGTGACTTGACACCCTCCATGTTGCCCTTTTCCCCGGCCCCCTCAGGGGCGCGGGGAACTGCCCGCCCAGCCACGACGCGACCGGACGCGCCCACGGCCCACAGGCCCCTACCCGGACCCGAGCGGAGCGCTCACGCGTCGGCCCTGGCGGCCGCCAGCAGCTCCTCCGCGTGCGCCCGTGCCGTCTCGGAGTCCTCCTGGCCGGCGAGCATCCGCGACAACTCCCGTACGCGGTCCTCCCCTTCGAGCACGGTGACGCCGGAACGGGTGACCGATCCGTCGTTCGTCTTTTCGACGAGCAGCTGTCGGTCGGCGAACGCGGCGACCTGCGGCAGGTGCGTGACGACCACGACCTGCGCCGACTTGGCCAGCTTGGCAAGGCGCCGGCCGATCTCGACGGCGGCCTTGCCGCCGACACCGGCGTCGACCTCGTCGAAGAGGTAGGTGGGCACCGGATCGGTGCCGGCGAAGACGACCTCGACCGCGAGCATCACGCGGGAGAGCTCACCGCCGGAGGCGCCCTTGGCGATCGGGCGCGGCGGGGCCCCGGGATGCGGGGCGAGCAGCAGCTCCACCTCGTCGGCGCCGCTCGGCCCGCACGTCACGGTCCGTCCGTCGACCTCCACGCCGTCGGCGGCGTCGGTCTCGGTCTGCCGGATGTCGAAGGAGATCCGGGCGTGCGGCATGGCGAGCGAGGCCAGCTCCTCGGTGACGGCTGCGGCGAACCGCGCGGCCGCCTCCACCCGGGCGTGCGTCAATTCCTGGGCGAGCAGTCCGAGTTCGCCGCGCAGCGCGTCGCGCTCGGCCGTCAGCTCGCCGATCCGTTCGTCGTCGCCGTCGAGTTCGAGCAGGCGCGCGGCGCTCCGCTCGGCCCAGGTCAGTACGGCCTCCGTGCCGCCACCGTCCTCGCCGTACTTGCGCGTGAGCGCGGTCAGCGCGGCACGGCGCTCCTCGACGGCGGCGAGCCGGAGCGGGTCGGCGTCCAAGTCGTCCGCGTATCCGGCGAGTTCGGCGGCGACGTCGGTGAGCAGGATCTGCACCTCGCCGATCCGCTCGGCGAGCGTACCGAGGGCTGAGTCGTGCGCGCGCACCGCTTCCAGTGCCCGGTGGGCGGCGCCGACCAGCGTCTGGGCGTCCACGCCCTCGGGGTCCTCGGGGTTCCCGGCGAGCGCGCCGTGCGCGGCCGCGGCGGCGGAGGCCAGCGCTTCGGCGTGGCCGAGCCGCGACGCCTCCTCGGCCAGCTCGACGTCCTCCCCGGCGCGGGGCTCCACGGCGGCGATCTCGTCGAGCCCGAAGCGCAGCAGATCGGCTTCCTGCGCCCGCTCCCGGGCGCGCGTGGTGATCTCCTCCAGCTCGGCGCCGACGGCCTTCAGCCGCTTGTACCCGCCCGCGTACTTGGCGAGCGGCTTCGCGACGGCGTCCCCGGCGTACCGGTCGAGCGCCTGCCGCTGCCGCCCCTGCTTGAGCAGTCCCTGCTGGTCGGTCTGGCCGTGCACCGCGACGAGTTCGTCGGCGAGTTCGGCGAGCACGCCGACGGGCACCGAGCGGCCGCCCAGGTGGGCCCGCGAGCGCCCCTCGGCGGAAACGGTACGGCTGACGAGCAGCACACCGTCCTCCAGCTCGGCCCCGGCCTCCTCGGCCCGTGCGGCCGCGCCGGAGCCGGCGGGCACCGTGACGCTCCCCTCGACCACCGCGTGCTTCGCGCCGATCCGTACGAGCGCGGGGTCGGCGCGCCCGCCCAGCAACAGCCCGAGGCTCGTGACGACCATGGTCTTGCCCGCGCCGGTCTCACCGGTCACCGCCGTGAAACCGGGTGACAGCTCGACCACCGCGTCGTCGATGACTCCGAGCGACCGTATCCGCATCTCCTCCAACACGGACACGACCTTACGAGGTCGGGGGCCGTCTGTGCGACGGGCCCCGGCCTCCGGCACCGAACCAGCAGGTGGTGCGAGGCCCCTGTCACCCGTGCGTGTGCCCCGGGGTGGGGCTGTCACCGGACCGGCCGGTGGGTCTGCCGGTGGGGTGTCCCCCGCGTTCCCTCACCTGTCCCTCACGTGTCCCTCCCGTCCAGCAGCGCGGCCACCGTGATCAGCGCCCCCGCCCCTGGATCGCGCCCGGTCAGCCGCTCGGCGACGCGCTGCCACGCCGCCGGGTCCGTACCGAGCCGGTCGCGCGCCAGCGCGGCGAGTCCGGCGCGGGCGGCGGCGGCCTCAGGCGGTGCGTCCGTGCGGCGTACGGTGCCGCTCAGGTACGCGAGGACGCGTCCGGCCGGTGCGGCCAGATGCAGGAGGTCGGCCCCGGTCAGCAGACCCGCGTCGAGCAGACCGTCCACCTGGGTGGCGGGCGGCGCCGTGAACAGGCCGCACAGTCCGTGCCGGGCCCGCTCCCGGGTGAGCCGCGCTCCCGTGGGCAGGCCGTGCGGTCCGGGCTCCGGGAGCAGCGCCGCGTGCCGCAGCTGTACGTCCTCGGGGACTCCGGGGAGTGGGACCAGATCGGCCCAGTACGGGATCGGGTCCTCGGCGTGGGCGGCTTCGAGGACCGCCCAGTCGACGCTCTGCCCCACCGGCGGAGTCGCGACGAGATCGCGTGCCTGCGCGGCGTGCCGGGCCCGGCGCAGCTTCCCGATCAGCTTCTCCGGCGCCCGCTCGCGGTCGAGGCGGGCCCGGATCACCCCGGCCGGGTCACCGGACGCGAGGGCCTTGGCGCAGACGGTGGTGGCGGTGCGGCCCAGCAGGTCCCGGCCCGCGAGCCGGGCGAGCCGGTCCGCGCCGCCGTGCTCCAGCAGCCGCAGACAGCCGAGAAGTTGCGGCCCGAGTCCGAGCCGCGCCCCGTCCCTGACGAGGATCACCTCGACGAGGTCGGGCTCGGCCGAGTCCAGCCACGCCAGGCCTCCGCCCGGCAGGTCACCGCCGTCGGCGTGCCACGCGGCGAGCACCCGGTCCCTCAGCGGCGGACGGCACCGGTGCACGATCCGCAGCACGGTGGGCCGGGGATTCCAGTGCCGCAGCAGCGCGAGATCGACATCGGGGTCGTCGAGGTCGACAAGTCGCTCCAGCGAGGCGCCGTCGAGCCAGCGGGACTGCGCGGCGAGGACCCGCAGCGCGTCCGGGTCGCGGGCCGCGAGCAGCCGGTCGAGGAGCGGGCGGGGCGTGTGGTCGTGGCGCAGGAGATGGGCGGCGAGGAGCCAGGCCCCGTCGGGGCCGAGCCGGGGCAGCACGGCGTCGACGACCTCGGCGTCCGCCACACTCAGCAGGGTGCCGACGGGCCAGGCCCACAGGTGGTTCCCCCGCTCGAGGAGCCTGATCGCCTCGTCGGGCGTGCGCGGCCCGTCCCGCTCCACGGGCGCGGGCGCGGCGCCCCGGACACGGCCGAGCAGCTCCTCCCAGGTCGGCCCGTCCGGCTCGGCGCCCGAGGCGAGCGCGGCCAGGCCGAGCCACGCGTCGGGGTCCGTCCCCAACTCGGCCCGCAGCCGCCGGGCGAGCGCGGCCCGCCAGGCATGGGCGAACGCGAGCCGCCGCCAGTCGTGGGGCAACAGCAGCAGCCGGTGCGCGGGCAGCAGGGCGAGCAGCGCGTCGGCGCTCAGCACGCCCTGCGCATAGGCGTGTTCGAAGACCTGCGCCCCGGATCCGTAGGTCTGCGGCAGCTCCGCGCTCACCTCCGCGAGGCCGGGCGTGCGATACGCGATCCCGTCCTCGGACACGGCGATCCCGTGCGGCGCGCACGCCTCGGCGAACCAGCGCGGAGTGGCGAGACCGGGCGCGTCACCCCAGTCGTACGCGGCCAACGCGCTCAGGACATCGGGGTCATCGGGATAAGGCGCGCCGTCGGGGGCGACGGAGTACAGCAGGTCGAGTGCGGCCAGGGCGACGGACCGGTCGCGCCGGTTCAGCGGAGCGCGCGGCGCCGGGACCACGGGCGGCAGCTGCCGCTCCTGAGGCGGGCCCGCGTCCGCCTTGCCCGCCCGGACGATCAACTCGGCGAGATCTCCCCGGTGTCCGGCCAGCAGCGAGTCGAACGCGGCCCAGCTCTCCGGCCGCTCCCCGAGGTGGGCCTCGGTCAGGGCGCGCAGTTCGGCGATCGTCGCCGGGTCGAGCAGCCGCCGCTCGGCGAGACGGGCGAGCGCGGCCAGGGCGTGCGCGGCGGGGCGCGCGGTGCGGAGCAGGTCAGCCGGGTCGAGCAGTCCGGCACCTGCCATGCCCTCGGCCCAGCGGACGGCTTGGTCGTCGAGGTCCTCCTCGGCGAGGCGGCGCGCGGGCGGCGTGGTGTTCCCGGCACGCCGGCCGCCGGCCCGCCAGGGTTCGTTGAGCACGCTCAGGCGGAAGGCCGCGCGCTGTGCGTCGCTCGCCGCCTCGTGCCGGGCCAGCTCCTCGCAGGCCGTGGGCATGAACGGGTGCTCGGCGTGGGCCCGGGCCAGGGCGTCGATGTCATGGACGTACGGCTCGTTCAGCAGGTCGCGCAGGGTGCTGGTGCCGCGGGTGGTGGCGAGGAGCGCGGGCAGCCGCGCCGGGTCCTCGTAGGGCTCGCCCTGTGCGCGCAGGGCACGCGCACCGTCGTGGACGCCGTCGCCCGCGTCCGCCAGCGCCTCGGTGACCGCCTGGACCACGGGCCCGTTCAGCGCCCCGGCCACCCCGGGATCGTCGAGCAGCGCGCGCACGGCGTCCGGTCCGCTGCGCTCCCAGACCCGCACCAGGGCGTACTGCTGGGCGGCCCGGCGGGCGCCCCGGCGCAGCGCGGCGGCGACGAGCTGTGGATCCCCGGAGCCGAGCAGCGGCGCGAGCCAGGCGCGCGTGGCCTCACCGCGCTCCGGCGTCAGCTCGGCGCGGAGCGCGGCGTCGAGCGGGACGGTGTCGAGGCGGTGCGCGATCGTGCGGCGCAGGGACGCGGTGGCGCGCGGCGAGCGGTAGACGGCGGCGCAGACCTGGGCGTCCCCGGTCTCAAGGAGGCGGGCCAGCACCCGTGAGTCGAGGCGGGCGTGACGGGCGAGGGCCGTGCGGCAGCGGCTGTCGCCGTGGTCGACGACGGCGGTGACGAGCGCGGGCGCGGGCGGCGCGCCACCGGAGAGCAGTTCGGCCGTGGCCCGCTCGGGCAGGGCGGCCAGCACGGCGGCGGCGTCCCGCGGCGCGGCGTGTTCGAGAAGCAGCCCGAGCGTGGCGTGCGCGGACCGGGGCACGGGAGGCCGCAGCGGGCCGTCCTGCGCGACGCCGGGAAGCTCCTCGGCGAGCAGCTCGGGCAGTGTGCCCCGGTGAGCGGCGAGCGCGTCGTACAGCGCCCGCCAGCGGTCCAGGCCACCGCCGAGGTGACGCGCGGTCAACTCCCGTAGGAAACCGGCGGCTTCCGCGTCCGCTCCCCCGGCGGCGGCCACCCTCGCCGCCACCGACCGCGCCGGCCGCGTCCGCCGCACCGCGTCGAGGGCGGTGCCGCCCGCACCGGCCGGCTCCGCGCCGGATTCCAGTATCCCGAGCAGCGCCCGCCCGGCCGCCCCCACCTGCACATCTGCCATGGCGGCCATGCTAGATCCGCCCACTGACAACAGAAGGTGGTGCTAGTGCGGCGCCCCGCGCCAACCCGCCACCGGCAGTGCGAACTTGGCGACGAGCCGGTCCGTGAAGACGGCGTGGTGGAGCCGGGCGAGCCGCACCGGCACGGCCCCGCGCCGCACCTCCACCCGCGCGCCCGCGGGCAGTTCGACGGTGCGCCGTCCGTCGCACCACAGCACCCCGTGCGGGGTGTGCGGCTGCACCTCGACGGCCAGGACCGAGTCGGGCGAGGTGACCAGCGGCTTGGCGAACAGCGCGTGCGCGCTGATCGGCACCATCAGCAGCGCCTCGACCTCGGGCCACACCACGGGCCCGCCCGCCGAGAACGCGTACGCCGTCGACCCGGTCGGGGTCGCGCACACGATCCCGTCGCAGCCGAACCCGGTGACCGGCCGGCCGTCGATCTCCAGGACGACCTCCAGCATCCGCTCGGGCTCGGTCTTCTGCACGGCCGCCTCGTTGAGCGCCCAGTCCCGGTGCACGACATCGCCGTTGCGGTGCACGACGACGTCGATCGTCATGCGCTCCTCGACCTCGTACTCCTTGGTGACAACGCGGTCGACGACCTTGTCCAGGTCGTCGCGCTCGGCCTCCGCCAGGAAGCCCACGCGCCCCAGGTTCACCCCGAGCATCGGCACTCCGGAGGCGCGGGCGAACTCGGCGCCGCGCAGCAGCGTCCCGTCCCCGCCGAGCACGATGAGCAGTTCGCACCCGTCCAGGCAGGCCGGGGTCGCCTCCTTCACCAGCTCCACGGTGTCCGGCAGCGGCAGATCGGAGGCCTCCGACTCCAGGACCCGCACTCCGAGGCCGCTCCTCAGCAGGCCCTCGACGACGAGTTCGGCGCTCCGGACGGCCGCGGGCCGTCCGGTGTGCGCGAGCAGGAAAACAGTACGAGCTCGGGTCTGGGTCAACGCGGCCCCTCCGCCACTGCACGGTCGACGTCGGCCGGGTCCAGTTCGGGCGCACCGGCACGCAGCCACAGAAAGTACTCGACGTTCCCGGACGGGCCGGGCAGCGGGCTCGCGGTGACGCCCCGCACGCCGAGGCCCAGCCGATACGCCTGCGCGGCGACCCCGCGCACGGCCTCGGCCCGCAGCTCCGGGCTGCGCACGACACCGCCGCTGCCCAGCCGTTCCTTGCCCACCTCGAACTGCGGCTTCACCATCAGCACCAGGTCGGCGTCGGGCGCCGCGCACCGCACCAGGGCGGGCAGCACCAGGCCGAGCGGGATGAAGGACAGGTCTCCGACGACGATGTCCACGGGCACCTCGTCGATCGCCTCCAGCGTCAGTTCGCGTACGTTCGTACGGTCCTTGACGGTGACGCGTTGATCGCTCTGGAGCGACCAGGCCAGCTGCCCGTACCCGACGTCGACGGCGACGACGTGCGCGACGCCGGAGCGCAGCAGCACGTCGGTGAAGCCACCGGTGGAGGCCCCGGCGTCCAGGGCCCGCCGGCCCTCCACGACAAGCCCCTGCGGCAGGAACGCCGCCAGGGCGCCCGCCAGCTTGTGCCCGCCGCGCGAGACGTACTCGGGGTCGCTGTCGTCCTGCTGCACGACGATGGCCGCGGCCGTCTCCACCTGGGTCGCGGGTTTGGTCGCGACGGTCTTGCCGACGCTGACCCGCCCGGCGGCGATCAGCTGGCTGGCGTGCTCGCGCGAGCGGGCCAGTTTGCGGCGGACGAGTTCGGCGTCGAGGCGGCGACGTGCCACACCTGCCACGGTCGGTTCAGCTCCTGTGCTCATACGGGGACGACGGCTGGGGCCGCGCGTCCAGCGCCGTGAGCGCGCCGCGCAGCCCCTGGTGTACATCCTCGTACACCTCGACGTGTCCGTCTGCCGCGAGGTGGTCCACATCGCCGAGCCGCTCCAGCTGCGCGTCCACCTCGGCGTTGCCGGTGGCGGTGCGCTCGATGCCGAGGGGGGCGGGCGCTGCGGGGTCGTACGACGGTTCCGCCGGAACCGGGGCCTCGGCGGCGGGTGTCTCGCTCATGCCCCGACGCTACCTCGTGGCGCCGGTGTACCGTCGATCACGATGGCGACGATTGAGGAGTGCCGGGAGGCACTCGGCAGGCTCGCGGACTCCATGGCGGGCGCGGACGGCGACGTACGCGCCGCCGTCGCCCTGGACCGTTCGCTGAGCTGCCACATCAGAGATCTGGACACGACGTTCTCCGGCCGCCTCGACGACGGCCGGATCAAGGTGCTCGACACCCGCCCGGGGCCGCCCGCCGAGAAGGCGCAGATCCGGCTGGCGATGACGGGCGACGACCTCGTGGCGATGGTGGACGGGCGGCTGAACTTCGCGAAGGCGTGGGCCGCCGGCCGTGTGAAGCTGGAGGCGTCCTTCCGCGACCTGCTGCGGCTCAGGACGCTGCTTTAGCGACCTCCGCAGGAGCGGCCTGCTGCCTGCGGGCCTGCCGCGCCGCGGGCACGACGAGCGGCGTCCCGGTCTCCGGGTCGTCGATGACCTGGCACTTCATCCCGAAGAGCCGCTCGACGAGGTCGGCGGTGACGATGTCCTTGGGCGCGCCCTCGGCGATCACCTCGCCGTCGCGCAGCGCGATCAGGTGCGTCGCGTAGCGGGCGGCGTGGTTGAGGTCGTGGAGCACGGCGACGAGCGTGCGCCCCTGCTCCTCGTGCAGGTCGGCGCAGAGGTCGAGGACGTCGATCTGGTGCTGGATGTCGAGGTAGGTGGTCGGCTCGTCGAGCAGCAGCAGCGGGGTCTGCTGGGCGAGTGCCATGGCGATCCACACGCGCTGGCGCTGGCCGCCGGAGAGCTCATCCACGTACCGGTCGGCGAGTTCGGCGACGCCGGTGGACGCCATCGACTCGTTGACGACCTTCTCGTCCTCGGGCGACCACTGGCGCAACAGGCCCTGGTGCGGGTAGCGGCCGCGGGCGACGAGGTCGGCGACGGTGATGCCGTCGGGCGCGACGGAGGACTGCGGGAGCAGGCCGAGCGTCTTGGCGACCTTCTTCGCCGGCATCGACTGGATGACGCTGCCGTCGAGCAGGACCCGGCCGGTGCTGGGCTTGAGCATGCGCGACAGGGCGCGCAGGAGCGTCGATTTGCCGCAGGCGTTCGGGCCGACGATCACCGTGAAGGACTGGTCGGGGATCTCGACGGACAGCTTCTCGGCGATGACGCGCTGGTCGTATCCGAGGGTCACGTCGTCGGCTATCAGCCTGTTCACGGCGGTGCTCCTTTGGTTCGTACGAATACCGGGGCTCAAATCCGCCCCGCCTTGCGCTCGGTGACGAGCAGCCACAGCAGATAGACGCCGCCGACGACTCCCGTGACGACACCCACGGGCAGCTGGTCGGCGCCGAACGCCCGCTGCGACGCCAGGTCGGCGACGATCAGCAGGGTGGCGCCGAGGGCGGTGGAGGCCAGCAGGTTCGGCCCGGGCGACCTGGTCAGGCGGCGGGCGATCTGCGGGGCGGTGAGCGCCACGAAGGTCACGGGGCCCGCGGCGGCGGTGGCGGCCGCGGTCAGCACGACGGAGGCGGCGAGCAGCAGCAGCCGGGTCCGCTCGACGGGCACGCCGAGCGCGCCGGCCGCGTCGTCGCCCATCTCCAGCATCCGCAGCGGCCGCCCGTACCAGGCGACGAGGGGCGCGATGACGACGAACATGATCAGCAGCGGCCACACCTGGGTCCAGTCGCGGCCGTTGAGCGAGCCGGTCATCCAGACGGTGGCGCGGGCGGCGTCGACGAAGTCGGCCTTGGTGAGCAGATAGCCGTTGACGGCGGTCACGAAGGCGGAGGCGCCGATGCCGACGAGCACCAGGCGGTAGCCGTGCACGCCCCGCTTCCAGGCGAGCAGGTAGATGGCGACGCCGGTGACGAGCCCGCCGACGAGCGCGCCGAGGGCGACCTCGGCCGCGCTGCCGCCGACGATCACGATCATCACGAGGGCACCCGCGGTGGCGCCCTGGCCGAGCCCGAGCACGTCCGGGCTGCCCAGCGGGTTGCGGGAGATGGACTGGAACAGCGCGCCGGAGAGCCCGAGCGCGCCGCCCACGAGGAGTCCGACGAGGACCCGCGGCAGCCGCAGGTCGTTGATGATGAACTCCTGCCCGGCGTTGCCGTGGCCCGCCAGGGTGCGCAGCACGTCCATGGCGGGGATCGGGAAGTCGCCGGTGCCGATGAGCACGACGCTCGCGGCGAGCACGGCGACGACGAGGAGGGCCACGACGACGACGGTGCGCGGGTCGAGCCGTACGGAGAGTCCGCCCGGGGTGCGGACCGCCTTGGTGGTCTTCACAGCTGGGCCATCCTCCGGCGTCGTACGAGAACGATGAAGACGGGTGCGCCGATGACGGCGGTGACGATGCCGACCTGGAGTTCGGAGGGCCGGGCCACGATCCGGCCGATCACGTCGGCGCCGAGCAGCAGCACCGGTGACAGGACCGCCGAGTACGGCAGCAGCCAGCGCTGGTCGGGGCCGGTGAAGGAGCGCACCATGTGCGGCACCATCAGGCCGACGAAGGCGATGGGCCCGCAGGCGGCGGTCGCGGCGCCGCACAGCAGGGTGGCGGAGAGCATGCCGAGCGCGCGGGTCCGCCCGAGGTGGGCGCCGAGCGCCCGTGCGGTGTCGTCGCCCATGGCCATGGCGTTCAGGGGCCGCGCCAGGCCGAGCGCGAGCAGCGAGCCGACCGCGATGAACGGCCACACCTGCTGGATCGTGTGCATGCTCGCGGAGGCCAGCGAGCCGACCTGCCAGAACCGCATCCGGTTCAGCGCGACGTCGTCGGTGATCATCACGGCGTAGAGGTAGCCGGAGAGCGCGGCGGCGACGGCCGTACCGGCGAGCGCGAGGCGTACGGGCGTCGCGTTCCTGGTCCCGCCGAGGATGTACACGAGCACGCCGACGATCGCGGCGCCCGCGAAGGCGAACCACACATAGCCGCTGAGCGAGGTCACGCCGAAGAAGCTGATGGCGGTGACGACGGCGGCGGACGCCCCCATGTTGATGCCGAGGATGCCGGGGTCGGCCAGCGGGTTGCGGGTGAGGGCCTGGAGCACGGCGCCGGAGAGGCCGAGCGCGAGCCCGGCGAGCAGCCCGAGCACGGTGCGCGAGACCCGCTCCCCGACGACCACGTCCGCGTAGGTGTTGGTGTCGTGGAAGAGCCCGTGCCAGACCTGGTCGAGCGTGAGCGACTTGGCTCCCACCGCGATGCTCGCCACGACGACGGCCAGCAGTACGAGGACCGACGCGAGCAGCAGGGCGCCGCGTATCGCCGTACGACGGCCGGGGGGCGCGGGAGCGGTCTCCGCGCCGGCTTCTGGGGGACTCTCGACCAACACGAGGTTAGGCTAACCTATCTTCCCGCTCGCCCCTCTGGGGGAGGCCGCACTCGCGCCCCGCCCCCGTACCTCCGCGCCTCGCCCCGGACCAGGCGGTTAAAGCCCGGCCTCGGCCAATCGCTCCAGAACCTTCACAGAGTCCAGCTCGCACACACCGTCTCCACCGGCGGCCCAGGCGGCCCCGCACAATGCCCGCAGCCCGTCGAGCGGATCCCCCTCCCCGGTCAGTTCCAGCGCGTCGTCCCCGGCCGAGGCGGTCCACCCGCCGCAGCGCACCTCGCCGCCGGTGTCCTCGACGTCCGGCTGCCCGCGCAGCAGCCCGCGCAGATCGCGGTCCACGTACGTCGGACGGTGCTGCGGCGGCGCGGCAAGCAGTTGCGCCCCGTCGGTCACTCCGGTGAGCACGAGCAACGAGTCCACTCCGCCGTTGAACGCCCCCTCGATGTCCGTGTCCAGCCGGTCGCCGACGACGAGCGGTGTCTTGGCCCCGGTGCGCAGCACGGTCTCGCGGTGCATCGGCGGCAGCGGTTTGCCGGCGACCTGCGGGTCGGCACCCGTCGCGATCCGGACGACCTCGACCGCCGCGCCGTTCCCCGGCGCGATGCCGCGGCCGCTCGGGATCGTCAGGTCGGTGTTGGACGCGAACCACGGCACGCCCCGCGCGATCGCGTAGCAGGCCTCGGCGAACCGGCTCCACGCCATGTCGGGCCCGCCGTACCCCTGGGCGACGGCGGCGGGGTCGTCATCAGCGGATTCGACCGGCACGAGCCCGCGCTCGCGCAGCGCGACCCGCAGCCCCTCGCCGCCGATCACGAGCACCCGCGCCCCTTCGGGCACCTGCTCGCTGATCAGCCGGGAGACGGCCTGCGCGGAGGTGATCACGTCCTCGGCCCCGGTCGGGGTGATCCCCAGCTCGGTCAGGTGCCCGGCGACGGCGTCGGGGGTCCGCAGCGCGTTGTTCGTGACGTACGCGAGGGCCATCCCGCCGTCCCGCGCGGTGGCCAGCGCGTCCACGGCGTGGTCGATGGCGTGCCCACCCGCGTAAACGACCCCGTCCAGGTCGAGCAGGGCGGTGTCATAGGCCTCGCTCAACGCCCGCGCACTGCCGTCGGGCCGCACGCGCGGTCCGCTGCCGGCCTCCTCGCGTTCACTCTGGCTCATTACGTATCGCTCCTCGTTCGATCCCACTCCCCGATCATCCCTCACGGCACCGACACTCGTACGATGCACGAATGAACACTGCAGGTCGCACGGCACAGACGGGAAACCACGGCCTGGACCTGATGCCGTTCAGGGGGGTGCGGTACGTCCCGGAGCGGGTCGGCAGTCTCGCCGCCGTGACCTCGCCCCCGTACGACGTCGTCGTACGCCCCGACGGCCTGCTGCATCTGGAGAGCGCGGACCCGTTCAACATCGTCCGGCTGATCCTGCCGCAGGCGACGGATCCCGCCGCCCGCAACGCCCAGGCGGCCGCGACCCTCCGGCACTGGCTGACCGAGGGCGTCCTCGCCCCCGACCCGGAACCCGCGCTGTACATCTACGAGCAGCGGGGCGGTGACATGCTCCAGCGCGGTGTCATCGGCGCCCTCCATCTGTCCGAGGCGGCGGAGGGGGTCGTCCTGCCCCACGAGGGTGTCATGCCGCATGTCGTCGAGGACCGCGCCGGCGTCATGCGCGCCACGGAGGCGAACCTCGAACCGCTCCTGCTCACCTATCGCGGCAACGGCGGCCCGACCGGTGCCTCGGCCGTCATCGAGCGCACCGTGCGCCGGCCCCCGCTCCTCGCGACGACCACGGAGGACGGTTACGACCACCGCCTGTGGGCCGTCACGGACCCGGCGGACCTCGGGCACATCCAGGCCGACCTGGCCTCCCACCAGGCCCTGATCGCCGACGGCCATCACCGCTGGGCGACCTATCTGAGGCTGCGCACGGAACACCCGGCGGCCGCGTCCTCTCCCTGGGACTACGGTCTGGTGCTCCTGGTCGACACGGCCCGCTATCCCTTGCGGGTCCGCGCCATCCACCGCCTCCTCAACCGGCTCCCGCTCGACGAGGCCCTGGCCGCAGTCGCCGGCTCGTTCCGCGTACGAGAGGTCGAGGGCCCCCTCCCGCACGCCCTGGCGTCCCTGGCGCACGCGTCGGAAGACGGCAACGCCTTCCTTCTCGCCGGCGGCACCACGGACACCTATCACCTCCTGGACCGCCCCGATCCGGCCCTTCTCGCCCGTACGATCCGCACGGACCGTCCGGAGGCCTGGCGCACGCTGGACGCGACGGTGCTGCACGCGACGCTGCTCGGCCATGTCTGGGGCATCCCGGAGGACTCGCCGGCCGACATCGCGTACATCCACGACACGGAGGCCACGGTCGAGAAGGCGCGCCGGGACGGCGGTACGGCGGTGCTGATGCACCCGGTGCGCGAGGACGTCGTCCGCGAGCTGGCGCAGCAGGGCGTGACGATGCCCCGGAAGTCGACGTCGTTCGGCCCGAAGCCGGCGACGGGCCTGGTCCTGCGCACCCTCACCGACGACTGACGGGCGGGCCCCCGAAGGGACCCGCCCGCCACTCACCGCACGAAGCAGTCCTTACTGGTCCTGCTCGTCACGCCGCTCGTCATCGGCCTGCGCGGGCGCGGCACCGTCCTCGGCGCCCTCGCTCTCGCTCTCGTCGAAGGCGTCGACGAACTCGACCCCGTCCAGCTCGGCGAGCCGGTCGGACGCGTCGGTGCTGCCGTCCTTGTCGGACTCGACGGCCTTGGCGAACCACTCGCGCGCCTCGTCCTCACGTCCGGCGGCCAGCAGCGCGTCGGCGTACGCGTAGCGCAGTCGCGCGGTCCACGGCTGTACGGAGCTGGAGGCGAGCTCGGGGCTCTGCAGGGTGACGATGGCGGCGTCGAGCTGCCCCATGTCCCGCCGTGCCCCGGCCGCGACGAGCCGCATCTCGACCTGCCCGGCCTTGTCCAGCTTCTGCACCTCGGGGGCCCCGGCCATGTCGAGCGCCTTCTCCGGCCGCCCGAGCCCGCGCTCGCAGTCGGCCATGACGGGCCACAGCTCGACATTGCCGGTCATCCGCCGCGCGGCCCGGAACTCGGCGAGCGCCTCGCTGTACTTCTGGTTGGCGTACGCGGCGAAACCGGCGGCCTCGCGCACGGCGGCGACGCGCGAGGCGAGCCGCAGCGCGACCCGCGAGTACCCGTAGGCACCCTCGGGGTCCTCGTCGATCAGCCGCGCCACCATCACCAGGTTCTTGCCGACGTCCTCGGCAAGCCCCTTGGGCAGCGACTGGAGCTCCTGCTGCACGCCCTTGTCGAGCTCGAACCCGGAGACGTCCTCGGGAATCGGCAGCCGCTTGATCGGCTCACGGTCCCGCTCGTCGCGCCCACGGAAGCCACCGCCACGCCGGTCGTCCCGACGGTCATCGCGCCGGTCGTCACGCCCACGGAACCCGCCGGGCCGCCCACCACGGTCGTCCCGCCGCGGCCCACGCGCCCCACGGTCATCGTCCCGCCCACGGAAGCCACCACCACGTCGGTCGTCCCGACGGTCGTCGCGTCGGTCATCACGGCGGAAGGGGGGACGGTCGCCGTCACGGCGGGGCCCACGGTCCCGGTCCCGGTCGCGGTCACCGTACGAGGGACGGTCATCGCGGCGATCGCGGTAACCGCCGCCACCGCCACGGTTGTCATCACGCCGGTCGCGGAAGCCACCACCGCGGTTGTCGTCACGCCGAGCCCCGTACGAGGGACGGTCGTCACGGCGATCATCGCGGCGGTCATCACGGCGGTCGTCGCGCCGGAAGGGGGGACGGTCGCCGTCACGGCGGGGCCCACGGTCACGGTCCCGGTCGCGGTCACCGTACGAGGGACGGTCATCACGCCGGTCGCGGTAGCCACCGCCACCACGGTTGTCATCACGCCGGCCGTAAGACGGACGGTCGTCGCGCCGGTCATCACGGCGGAAGGGGGGACGGTCGCCGTCACGGCGGGGCCCACGGTCACGGTCCCGGTCGCGATCACCGTACGAGGGACGGTCATCGCGGCGATCGCGGTAACCGCCGCCACCGCCACGGTTGTCATCACGCCGGTCGCGGAAGCCACCACCGCGGTTGTCGTCACGCCGAGCCCCGTACGAGGGACGGTCATCACGGCGATCATCCCGCCGGTCATCGCGCCGGTCGTCGCGACGGAAGGGGGGACGGTCCCCGTCACGGCGGGGCCCACGGTCGCGATCCCGGTCACGGTCACCGTACGAGGGACGGTCATCGCGGCGGTCACGGCGCGGCCCACCGCTGTTTCCGCGGTACCCGCCCCGGTCACCACTGTCCCGGCGGCGCTGGTCGCGCTCGGGTCGCTCGTCGGGAGAGTTGGTGGACATCGATGGACTCCTGTCTTCGGTACCGCAGTCATTCTCGCGCAGCCGGGGTGCCGGCGCGCTCCGAGAAGAGTTCTGGAAATACAAAAGGACCCTTGGTCCCAGCATGTGTGCCGGGACCAAGGGTCCTCTCAAAAATAGTTCGGCGGCGTCCTACTCTCCCACAGGGTCCCCCCTGCAGTACCATCGGCGCTGTAAGGCTTAGCTTCCGGGTTCGGAATGTAACCGGGCGTTTCCCTCACGCTATGACCACCGAAACCCTTTCAGACATCCCTCAAAAGGGACGTAAGAACAGGGCGGCGAACTAGCACACTCTTCAATTGATAAGTGAAACTGTTCAGCCAGCACAACTGTTCGTTGTCTGGGAACAACACAGTGGACGCGAGCAACTGAGGACAAGCCCTCGGCCTATTAGTACCGGTCACCTCCACACCTCACGGTGCTTCCAGATCCGGCCTATCAACCCAGTCGTCTACTGGGAGCCTTAACCCCTCAAAGGGGGTGGGAATACTCATCTCGAAGCAGGCTTCCCGCTTAGATGCTTTCAGCGGTTATCCCTCCCGAACGTAGCCAACCAGCCATGCCCTTGGCAGGACAACTGGCACACCAGAGGTTCGTCCGTCCCGGTCCTCTCGTACTAGGGACAGCCCTTCTCAATATTCCTACGCGCACAGAGGATAGGGACCGAACTGTCTCACGACGTTCTAAACCCAGCTCGCGTACCGCTTTAATGGGCGAACAGCCCAACCCTTGGGACCGACTCCAGCCCCAGGATGCGACGAGCCGACATCGAGGTGCCAAACCATCCCGTCGATATGGACTCTTGGGGAAGATCAGCCTGTTATCCCCGGGGTACCTTTTATCCGTTGAGCGACGGCGCTTCCACAAGCCACCGCCGGATCACTAGTCCCGACTTTCGTCCCTGCTCGACCCGTCGGTCTCACAGTCAAGCTCCCTTGTGCACTTACACTCAACACCTGATTACCAACCAGGCTGAGGGAACCTTTGGGCGCCTCCGTTACTCTTTGGGAGGCAACCGCCCCAGTTAAACTACCCATCAGACACTGTCCCTGATCCGGATCACGGACCGAGGTTAGACATCCAGCACGACCAGAGTGGTATTTCAACGACGACTCCCCAACCACTGGCGTGGCTGGTTCAAAGTCTCCCACCTATCCTACACAAGCCGAACCGAACACCAATATCAAACTGTAGTAAAGGTCCCGGGGTCTTTCCGTCCTTCTGCGCGAAACGAGCATCTTTACTCGTAGTGCAATTTCACCGGGCCTATGGTTGAGACAGTCGAGAAGTCGTTACGCCATTCGTGCAGGTCGGAACTTACCCGACAAGGAATTTCGCTACCTTAGGATGGTTATAGTTACCACCGCCGTTTACTGGCGCTTAAGTTCTCAGCTTCGCACACCCGAAAGTGCACTAACCGGTCCCCTTAACGTTCCAGCACCGGGCAGGCGTCAGTCCGTATACATCGCCTTACGGCTTCGCACGGACCTGTGTTTTTAGTAAACAGTCGCTTCTCGCTGGTCTCTGCGGCCACCCCCAGCTCACACTGCAAGAGTGATCACCAGGTGTGGCCCCCCTTCTCCCGAAGTTACGGGGGCATTTTGCCGAGTTCCTTAACCATAGTTCACCCGAACGCCTCGGTATTCTCTACCTGACCACCTGAGTCGGTTTAGGGTACGGGCCGCCATGAAACTCGCTAGAGGCTTTTCTCGACAGCATAGGATCATCCACTTCACCACAATCGGCTCGGCATCAGGTCTCAGACTATGTGCCAGGCGGATTTACCTACCTGACGTCCTACACCCTTACCCCGGGACAACCACCGCCCGGGATGGACTACCTTCCTGCGTCACCCCATCACTCACCTACTACCAACTTGGGCCAGCGGCTCCACCACTCCGAACCACGTCAAAGACGAGGACGGCGGTTTCACGGCCTTAGCATCACTGGATTCGATGTTTGACGCTTCACAGCGGGTACCGGAATATCAACCGGTTATCCATCGACTACGCCTGTCGGCCTCGCCTTAGGTCCCGACTTACCCTGGGCAGATCAGCTTGACCCAGGAACCCTTAGTCAATCGGCGCAAACGTTTCTCACGTTTGTATCGCTACTCATGCCTGCATTCTCACTCGTGAACCGTCCACAACTGCCTTCCGGCGCTGCTTCACCCGGCACACGACGCTCCCCTACCCATCACAGCACCCGTTGGGGCTTATTACTGCAATGACACGACTTCGGCGGTACGCTTGAGCCCCGCTACATTGTCGGCGCGGAATCACTAGACCAGTGAGCTATTACGCACTCTTTCAAGGGTGGCTGCTTCTAAGCCAACCTCCTGGTTGTCTCTGCGACTCCACATCCTTTCCCACTTAGCGTACGCTTAGGGGCCTTAGTCGATGCTCTGGGCTGTTTCCCTCTCGACCATGGAGCTTATCCCCCACAGTCTCACTGCCGTGCTCTCACTTACCGGCATTCGGAGTTTGGCTAAGGTCAGTAACCCGGTAGGGCCCATCGCCTATCCAGTGCTCTACCTCCGGCAAGAAACACACGACGCTGCACCTAAATGCATTTCGGGGAGAACCAGCTATCACGGAGTTTGATTGGCCTTTCACCCCTAACCACAGGTCATCCCCCAGGTTTTCAACCCTGGTGGGTTCGGTCCTCCACGAAGTCTTACCTCCGCTTCAACCTGCCCATGGCTAGATCACTCCGCTTCGGGTCTTGAGCGCGCTACTGAATCGCCCTATTCGGACTCGCTTTCGCTACGGCTTCCCCACACGGGTTAACCTCGCAACACACCGCAAACTCGCAGGCTCATTCTTCAAAAGGCACGCAGTCACGACGCAAGGAACAAGTTCCTTGCGCGACGCTCCCACGGCTTGTAGGCACACGGTTTCAGGTACTATTTCACTCCGCTCCCGCGGTACTTTTCACCATTCCCTCACGGTACTATCCGCTATCGGTCACCAGGGAATATTTAGGCTTAACGGGTGGTCCCGCCAGATTCACACGGGATTTCTCGGGCCCCGTGCTACTTGGGTGTCTCTCAAACGAGCCGCTGATGTTTCGACTACGGGGGTCTTACCCTCTACGCCGGACCTTTCGCATGTCCTTCGCCTACATCAACGGTTTCTGACTCGTCTCACAGCCGGCAGACTGTAAAAGAGAGATCCCACAACCCCCCAAGCGCAACCCCTGCCGGGTCTCACACGCTTGAGGTTTGGCCTCATCCAGTTTCGCTCGCCACTACTCCCGGAATCACGGTTGTTTTCTCTTCCTGCGGGTACTGAGATGTTTCACTTCCCCGCGTTCCCTCCACACTGCCTATGTGTTCAGCAGCGGGTGACAGCCCATGACGACTGCCGGGTTTCCCCATTCGGAAACCCCCGGATCAAAGCCTGGTTGACGACTCCCCGGGGACTATCGTGGCCTCCCACGTCCTTCATCGGTTCCTGGTGCCAAGGCATCCACCGTGCGCCCTTAAAAACTTGGCCACAGATGCTCGCGTCCACTGTGCAGTTCTCAAACAACGACCAACCACCCATCACCCCGAACCAGTTGCGGTTCGAGTGCACTGGGGCCGGCACTGAAGGCAGCCTTATCGGCCGTACCTTCAGATACCCAACAGCGTGCCCGGCCCGACCCGTTCTCTTCTCACGTTCCACGCCGAAGCAGTACTAGTGAAAGACAACCGATCGTGCCGAATAATCAACGTTCCACCCATGAGCAACCACCGTCGAACGTTTGCCGACGTAATGGCCCTGGACCACCAAACAATGTTTGGCGGCCTAGATGCTCCTTAGAAAGGAGGTGATCCAGCCGCACCTTCCGGTACGGCTACCTTGTTACGACTTCGTCCCAATCGCCAGTCCCACCTTCGACAGCTCCCTCCCACAAGGGGTTGGGCCACCGGCTTCGGGTGTTACCGACTTTCGTGACGTGACGGGCGGTGTGTACAAGGCCCGGGAACGTATTCACCGCAGCAATGCTGATCTGCGATTACTAGCAACTCCAACTTCATGGGGTCGAGTTGCAGACCCCAATCCGAACTGAGACCGACTTTTTGAGATTCGCTCCACCTTGCGGTATCGCAGCTCATTGTATCGGCCATTGTAGCACGTGTGCAGCCCAAGACATAAGGGGCATGATGACTTGACGTCGTCCCCACCTTCCTCCGAGTTGACCCCGGCGGTCTCCTGTGAGTCCCCATCACCCCGAAGGGCATGCTGGCAACACAGAACAAGGGTTGCGCTCGTTGCGGGACTTAACCCAACATCTCACGACACGAGCTGACGACAGCCATGCACCACCTGTACACCGACCACAAGGGGGCGCCTGTCTCCAGACGTTTCCGGTGTATGTCAAGCCTTGGTAAGGTTCTTCGCGTTGCGTCGAATTAAGCCACATGCTCCGCTGCTTGTGCGGGCCCCCGTCAATTCCTTTGAGTTTTAGCCTTGCGGCCGTACTCCCCAGGCGGGGAACTTAATGCGTTAGCTGCGGCACCGACGACGTGGAATGTCGCCAACACCTAGTTCCCACCGTTTACGGCGTGGACTACCAGGGTATCTAATCCTGTTCGCTCCCCACGCTTTCGCTCCTCAGCGTCAGTAATGGCCCAGAGATCCGCCTTCGCCACCGGTGTTCCTCCTGATATCTGCGCATTTCACCGCTACACCAGGAATTCCGATCTCCCCTACCACACTCTAGCCTGCCCGTATCGACTGCAGACCCGGGGTTAAGCCCCGGGCTTTCACAACCGACGCGACAAGCCGCCTACGAGCTCTTTACGCCCAATAATTCCGGACAACGCTTGCGCCCTACGTATTACCGCGGCTGCTGGCACGTAGTTAGCCGGCGCTTCTTCTGCAGGTACCGTCACTTTCGCTTCTTCCCTGCTGAAAGAGGTTTACAACCCGAAGGCCGTCATCCCTCACGCGGCGTCGCTGCATCAGGCTTTCGCCCATTGTGCAATATTCCCCACTGCTGCCTCCCGTAGGAGTCTGGGCCGTGTCTCAGTCCCAGTGTGGCCGGTCGCCCTCTCAGGCCGGCTACCCGTCGTCGCCTTGGTGAGCCACTACCTCACCAACAAGCTGATAGGCCGCGGGCTCATCCTTCACCGCCGGAGCTTTCAACCCCTTCCCATGCGAGAAGGAGTGGTATCCGGTATTAGACCCCGTTTCCAGGGCTTGTCCCAGAGTGAAGGGCAGATTGCCCACGTGTTACTCACCCGTTCGCCACTAATCCACCCCGAAGGGCTTCATCGTTCGACTTGCATGTGTTAAGCACGCCGCCAGCGTTCGTCCTGAGCCAGGATCAAACTCTCCGTGAATGTTTCCCCGTCATCGGGGTGACACCACGAGAGCGGAACCGGAAGAGGAATAATCTCCCGGTTCACAGCGTCCTCGCTGTGTTTTTACAAAGGAACCTCGTCTCAGAGAGACGGGGTATCAACATATCTGGCGTTGATTTTTGGCACGCTGTTGAGTTCTCAAGGAACGGACGCTTCCTTTGTACTCACCCTCTCGGGCTTTCCTCCGGGCGCTTCCCTTCGGTATTTCGTGTTTCCAACCTTACCAGATCCTTTTTCCGTTCCGTTTCCGGTCCGAATTTTTTTCCGGTGGCCGTTGGAGGGCCTTTGCCTTTCGGCGTGTCCACTACGTTAGCCGATTTCCTCGGTGACTCATAATCGAGTTCCGCGGGCTTGAATTCGGGCGTGCAGGCACGCCGGAAAGACCCCGCCGAGGGAAGTCGTAGTAGTGGTTTGGCCGCTCTCGGGTGGTGGCTGAACGCCCTACCCGGGTCAAGCGGCTCGGGCTACGTTACGGATCGCGCAAGGGCGCGTCAAGTTCGTCGGCGCGGGGTATGCGGCCGATAAGGGCTCACCGTCGGGTCGTTGGGGATCCAGAACCGCCACGGGTGGACCCCGCCGGGGCCCGAGACTCCCGTCCGCGGGCCGTTGCGGACCTGGTCGGCCGGGGTGGGGGTGCCCTGCAGCACGGTCAGGGGTGAGTCGGGGCCGGCGCAGGCATCGGTGCCGTTCAGGGAACGGTCCACGCCGAGGGCCGTGGCCAGCCGGGCCGGGCCTTTGGCCAGTTCTTTGTCGTTGCGGGCCGAGAGTCGGCGCTCGCGGGCCAGCTCGGCGCCCTCGGTGATCTCGCCGGCGCGGAGAAGAACGCCGCTCGCTCTGCCTTCCTCCCCGCAGACGAGGTTCATGCAGTGCCACATGCCGTAGGTGAAGTAGACGTAGACGTGCCCGGGCTGACCGAACATCACGCTGTTGCGGGCGGTACGGCCTCGGTAGGCATGGGAGCCGGGGTCGTTCGCACCGTCGTACGCCTCGACCTCCGTGAGGCGGAGTTCGATCGGGCCGTCCGGGGTACGGCGTACCAGGACGCGGCCGAGTAGGTCGGGTGCGACGTCCAGGACGGGGCGATCGAAGAAGTCACGGGACAGGGGCGTACGGTCAGGGGCCGCGATCATGCCGCCCGAGGGTAATGGAGCGGGCGGGGTGGGCACGTGCGGAACCGGGCGCGGGTGTACCGCGTTTGTAGTCAGCAGTATTAAGCAGTGTTGTCGTCGTCTAGCGCGCTCGTTCGCGTACGGAGGGAATCGGGACATGGGGTTCAAGCGGCTGTTGGCGAGTCTTGGTGCGGGCGGGGCGTCTGTGGAGACCGACCTCATCGAGCCCAATGTCGTGCCCGGCGGTGTCGTGCAGGGTGAGGTGCGGATCCAGGGCGGCTCCGTCGACCAGGAGATCGAGGGTCTCTCGGTCGGGCTGCAGGCCCGGGTCGAGGTCGAGGGTGCGGACCAGGAGACCAAGCAGAACATCGAGTTCACCAAGACGCGGCTCGGCGGCGCCTTCCCCCTTCAGGCCAACGCCGTGCACGCGGTGCCGTTCGGTCTGGAGATCCCGTGGGAGACGCCGGTCACCACGATCGACGGGCAGCAGCTGCGCGGCATGAACATCGGGGTGACCACCGAGCTGGCGATCGCGCGGGCCGTCGACTCCGGCGACCTGGACCCGATCAACGTGCACCCGCTGCCGTCGCAGCAGGCCATTCTCGACGCCTTCATCAGCCTCGGGTTCCGCTTCAAGAGCGCCGACATGGAGCGCGGGCACATCCGCGGCACGCGGCAGAAGCTGCCGTTCTACCAGGAGATCGAGTTCTACCCGCCGCAGCAGTACCGGGGGCTCAACCAGGTCGAGCTGAGCTTCGTCGCCGACGACCGGGAGATGGACGTCGTCCTGGAGATGGACAAGAAGCCGGGGCTGTTCAGCGAGGGCAGCGACACCTTCCGGTCGTTCGTCGTCGGGCACCACGACTTCCAGGGCACCGACTGGTCGGCGTACCTCCACCAGTGGCTGTCCGAGGTCGGCAGCAAGCGGAACTGGTTCTAGGGTTTGTCTGTCTCTGCAGACTCGTCCAACAAGGAGGTGTCGTTGTGACCGAGCAGCCCGGGCGTGCTCCGCTGCCTCACGACTTTCATCCGCAGGTGCCGTCGTTCAGCGTGGTGAGCGAGGACTTCGAAGCGGGCGGAGTGCTCGACGACGCTCAGGTCTACGCGGCCGGTAACACCTCGCCGCATCTGCGCTGGGAGGGCTTCCCCGCCGGGACCAAGAGCTTCGCCGTGTCCTGCTTCGACCCGGACGCGCCGACCGGCAGCGGGTTCTGGCACTGGTCCGTCTTCGACATCCCGGTCTCGGTGACCGAGCTGCCGACGGGTGCGGGCACCGGCAAGTTCGAGGGGCTTCCCGAGGGCGCCGTCCAGGTGCGCAACGACTACGGGAGCAAGGACTTCGGCGGTGCCGCGCCGCCGGCCGGCGACCCGGCCCACCGGTACGTGTTCACGGTGTACGCCGTGGACCAGGAGAAGCTGGGGCCCGACTCCGACGGTTCGCCCGCCTTCGTGGGGTTCAACCTGCGGTTCCACACGCTCGCGCGCGCCCAGGTGATCGCCGAGTACGCGGCTCCCGCGGAGAGTTAGCGAGAGTCAGCGTTCACGGAACGTTTGCCCGCCTCTGGTCTTGGAATTGATCAGAGGCGGGCATTTTTTATTGCGTTGTCCATCTCGGCGTGCACGGCCAGAGTTGACGCACGGACGCCGAGGGGTGATCCGGTGCGCACGGGAGGTGGGCAGGATGCGGGACACACTGGTGCTGAACGCGAGCTTCGAGCCGCTCTCGACGGTGACGCTCAACCGAGCGGTGGTGCTGGTACTGACGGACAAGGCCGTCGTCGAGCAGGCCCATCCCGAACTGCGCATGCGCGGTGCCGCGATCGAGATGCCCGTACCGCGGGTGATCAGGCTGTGCCGGTACGTACGGGTGCCGTTCCGAAGACGCGCGCCGTGGTCCAGGCGCGGCGTGCTCGTGCGGGACCAGCACCGGTGCGCGTACTGCGGCAGGCGGGCGACGACCGTGGACCACGTCGTGCCGCGTTCTCGGGGCGGCGCGGACTCGTGGCTCAATACGGTCGCTTCCTGCGCCGAGGACAATCACCGGAAAGCGGACCGGACGCCGGAGCAGGCCGGAATGCCGCTGCTGCGGGAGCCTTTCGAGCCGACGCCCGCCGACGCGATGCTGCTGTCGCTCGGGACGGGCAGTGAGGTGCTGCCGCAGTGGCTGAGCAGGCCGACCGCCGCGTAGGCACTTCCGTGCGGGGCGGGTCCATCGGCCTTGGGGTCGATGGGCCCGTCTTTCGTCTTCGCGTTCGCTGTGGTTGCTCGCGCCGTTCCCCGCGCCCCTGACGGGGCGCTTCTAGTCGATCGGGGGCGTCTCGCGGCGCTCCTTGCTCGGGGCGCCCGCCATCGGGCCGAAGTTGCCGATCGCGCCCGACAGGCCCTTGAGGGCGTCGCCGATCTCGCTGGGGACGATCCAGAGCTTGTTGGCGTCGCCCTCGGCGATCTTCGGGAGCATCTGGAGGTACTGGTACGAGAGCAGCTTCTGGTCCGGGTCGCCGGCGTGGATGGACTCGAAGACCGTACGGATGGCCTGCGCCTCACCCTCGGCGCGCAGGGCCGCCGCCTTCGCCTCGCCTTCCGCGCGGAGGATGGCGGACTGCTTCTCACCCTCGGCCGTGAGGATCTGGGACTGCCGGATGCCTTCGGCGGTGAGGATCGCGGCGCGCTTGTCACGGTCGGCGCGCATCTGCTTCTCCATCGAGTCCTGGATGGAGGTCGGCGGCTCGATCGCCTTCAGCTCGACGCGGTTGACGCGGATGCCCCACTTGCCGGTCGCCTCGTCGAGGACGCCGCGCAGGGCCGCGTTGATCTCCTCGCGGGAGGTGAGGGTCCGCTCCAGGTCCATGCCGCCGATGATGTTGCGGAGCGTGGTGACCGTGAGCTGTTCGATGGCCTGGATGTAGCTGGCCACTTCGTAGGTCGCGGCACGGGCGTCCGTCACCTGGTAGTAGATGACCGTGTCGATGTTGACCACCAGGTTGTCCTGGGTGATCACCGGCTGGGGCGGGAACGGCACGACCTGCTCGCGCAGGTCGATGCGGTTGCGGATGGAGTCGATGAAGGGGACGACGATGTTCAGACCCGCGTTGAGCGTGCGGGTGTAGCGGCCGAAGCGCTCCACGATGGCCGCGCTGGCCTGCGGGATGACTTGGATGGTCTTGATCAGGGCGATGAAGACCAACACCACCAGAATGATCAGGACGATGATGATCGCTGACATCGCGTCTCCTGTGCCCTTCGTGCCGACTTCGTCCGGCGACGTCCCGCCGGAAGATCATGGGATCTTGCTCGTCGAGTCTGTCAGAACAGCCCTGGTGTCGTGGCTGGTTCCAGCCACATCGCGGTGTGCTGAGAAGTTCACATGACGATCGCCGTGGCCCCTTCGATGTCGACGACGTCGACCTGGCGGCCGGGTTCGAACTCGGCGTCGCTGTCGAGCGCGCGGGCCGACCAGATCTCACCGCCGAGCTTGATCCGTCCACCGTCGCTGCCGTCGACGCGCTCGACGACCACCGCCTGTTTGCCCTTCAAGGCGTCCACGCCGCTGGCGAGTTCGGGTTGCTGGGCGCGGTGACGTGCGGCGACGGGACGTACGACGGCGATGAGCGCGCACGAGACGACGGCGAAGACCACGACCTGGAGCACGACACCGCCGCCCAGGCCTGCCGTCACGGCGCCGGCCACGGCGCCCACGGACAGCATGCCGAATTCGGGCATGGCGGTGAGAACGAGCGGGATACCCAGTGCGGCGGCTGCGATCAGCCACCACACCCATGCCTCGATGTCTGCCACATGGTCATGGTAGATCCGCCGATGGCCGTGCGGACAGGGGACGTCCGGCCCGCACGGGGCGGCGACGCGGTCAGCCGAGGGGCAGGCCGGTGGCGGTCCAGCGGTCGTTCTTCTGCTCGACGACCAGCGGGAGGCCGAAGCACTTGGAGAGATTGCGGGAGGTGAGCTCCAGCTCCAGCGGGCCCGCGGCGAGGACCTTGCCCTGGCGGATCATCAGGACGTGGGTGAAGCCGGGGGCGATCTCCTCGACGTGGTGCGTCACCATGATCATCGAGGGGGCGATGGGGTCGCGCGCGAGGCGGCCGAGGCGGCGGACCAGGTCCTCGCGGCCGCCGAGGTCGAGCCCCGCGGCGGGCTCGTCCAGGAGCAGCAGCTCGGGGTCGGTCATCAGGGCGCGGGCGATCAGGGTGCGCTTGCGCTCGCCCTCGGAGAGGGTGCCGAACTTGCGGTCCAGGTAGTCGCTCATGCCGAGGCGGTCGAGGAAGGCGCGGGCGCGCTGCTCGTCGATGTCCTCGTACTCCTCCTGCCAGCCGGCGGTCATGCCGTACGCGGCCGTCAGGACGGTCTGCAGGACCGTCTGGCGCTTGGGGAGCTTCTCGGCGAGGCCCATGCCGGCGACGCCGATGCGCGGGCGCAGCTCGAAGACGTCCGTGCCGGGCTTGCCGAGGGTCTCGCCGAGGATGGTGGCGGTGCCCTTGCTCGGGTAGAGGTAGCTCGACGCGACGTTCAGGAGCGTGGTCTTGCCCGCGCCGTTCGGCCCGAGGATGACCCAGCGCTCCCCCTCCTTCACCGACCAGGAGACCTGGTCCACCAGAGCCCGGCCCTCGCGGACCACGGATACGTCCTCCAGCTCCAGTACATCGCTCATGAGCGCGTTGTCTCCCATTGCAGTCTCGGCTGTCTCGTGCGTCCGCGGACGGTTCGGCTGGTTCGCCACTGGACGCAGCCCCCAGATAAACCTACGCCACTGGTGCGACAGTCCTTTCCCGCGGCTGCGGTTTTGGCGTCCCGGAGGGCATCCCGGGGCTTCTAAGGTGGTGCGCATGTTGTCGGAACCACGCTCTGGGCGCCTGGCGTCCTGGGGAAATGCCCTGTTGGGCGGATTTGTCGGACCTGATGACGCGGCGCTCGCCATTGTGGGCGAGGACGCGGTGCACCGGGTGGAGGGGATTCCCGGGGAGGCCGGTCCCGTCGGGCTGACGCTGGCCCTGGGGCGGCTGCGCGCGCTCGGGGCGACCGGGCTGCGGGTGGCACTGCCCGCTCCGGGGCATCCGCTGGGGCTGAGCGGGCCGCCCGAGTTCAACGCGCGGGCGCTGGAGGCCGAGGAGGCCGTCGTCTGCCAGGGGGCCGCGCTGGGGCTCGTACCGGAGGTGTACGAGGCCGGGCCCGACGGTGATGTGCACGTCGAGGTGGTGTGGCACTGCCTGCCCGTGCGGGAGGCGCCGCCGGCCGACGTGCCGTCCCTGGGCGAGGCGGAGCGGGAGCTGGCGGAGGCCCTGCGGGAGGCGACCGAGGTGCTCACGCGGCTCGACGTGGCCGGGTCGGGTCCGGTGGCCGAGGCGGCCGTGGACGCGTACCGGGCGCGGGCCGAGCGGGGGCGTGAGGTGCTCGCTCCCGGGTATCCGCCGCGGGCCGTGCGGGTGCTGGAGCTGGCGCAGCGGGTCGGGCTGCTGATCTCCGTGGCGTACGGGAGCGGGCACGGCGGGGCCGTGAGCGCCTCCGAGATGGGGGCGCGGGCGGTGGCGCTGCGGCCGGTCGAGCGGACGGCCCGACGGGCCCAGGTGGCCGCCTACAACGCGTTCGTGGAGGAGCGGGAGCGGGGCTGAGCGTCCCCGGTTCTCGTGGAAACGGGCGAGGCCCCCGCGGACCGGGTCCGCGGGGGCCTCGCCGTGCCTGCTGGGCGCGAGCGTCAGACGTTCGACGCGACGTTGCCGAAGGCGGGGTTCAGGACGCCGATGACGTTGGCCGAGAGGCCGGAGACGTTCACCGGGACGTGGACCGGGACCTCGGCGTGGTTGCCGGAGGCGACGCCCGGGGACATGGTGGCCGCGCCCTCGGCGTTCGCGTCGGCGAAAGCCGCTCCGGCGGACGCGCCCGAAGCGATACCGGCGACGGCGACGGCCACGGCGGCCTTCTTGGCGATGCTCATGAGAAAAGTTCCTCCAGATGTACGGTTCGCCCCCGAACCGCGAGGGCGCACGCTGCGAAACGCGTGGGCCGCACGGATGACACGGGGCGGGACCGCGATGCGCCCGATCTGGTCAATAAGCTGACGATGGGATCAACGCACCGATGCCGAGTGGCGCGGGGCGCCGTGTCAGTGGTTGACGCCGTGGTTGCCGAAGACCGGGTTCAGGACGCCGATGACGTTCACGGTGTTGCCCACGACGTTGACCGGGACGTCGATCGGGGCCTGGATCACGTTGCCCGAGACGACGCCCGGGGACTTCACGGCCTTGCCGCAGGCGTGCGCGCCGTCCGTGGCGGAGGCGAGGCCGGAACCGGCGGCGACGAGCCCGCCGGCGACGAGGGTGACAGCCGCGGCCTTCTTCAGGTTCTTCACTTCTAGCTCCTCATTGCGATCACCGCGGCCAGCCGCCGCGGCACGCTCAGAGAACGCGCCGGGGGCACGCGAGGATGCGCCATTCGAATGACATCCACACGACGGTATGAATCTCATACCGGAGGGGAACCGTCGGCCTTGTGAAGCGTTCCGCCGTCCGGTAGTGCGCCGGGGCGCGCGCCGTCAGCCCGCCGCTCCGTGGCGTACGGCCCAGAGCGCGGCCTGGGTGCGGTCCGCGAGGTCGAGTTTCATGAGGATGTTCGACACGTGGGTCTTGACGGTCTTCTCGGAGAGGATCAGGGCGCGGGCGATCTCCCGGTTCGAGCGGCCGTCGGCGATCAGGCCGAGCACCTCCCGCTCCCGCTCGGTGAGGGAACCGCCTCTGCCCTGCCCGCCGGTGGTCTCCTCCTGGGAGAGCAGGGCGCCCGCCACCTCCGGCTGGAGCAGGATGTGGCCCGCGTGGACGGAGCGGATGGCGCCGGCCAGGGCGTCGGGATCCACGTCCTTGTACACGTAACCGGCGGCTCCGGCGCGCAGCGCGGGGATCACCGTGCGCTGCTCGGTGAAGCTGGTGACGATCAGGACCTTGGCCGGGTTGGCCAGTTCGCGCAGTGTGCGCAGGGCCTCGACGCCGTCCATGCCGGGCATCTTGACGTCCATGAGCACGACGTCGGGCCGGAGCTCCTCGGCGCGGGCGACTCCCTCCGCGCCGTCGGCCGCCTCGCCGACGACCTCGATGTCGTCCTGGACCTCCAGGAACGTGCGCAGGCCGCGGCGGACGACCTGGTGGTCGTCGACCAGCAGGACCTTGATCGCGTCAGCCACCGGGGACCTCCATCTCGACCGTGGTGCCCTTGCCGGGCTCCGATTCCACTGTGAGGCTGCCGCCGGCTCCGCTCGCCCGGTCCCGCATGGAGACCAGGCCCAGATGGCGTCCGGCGCGGCGGATCCCCTGCGGGTCGAAGCCCGAGCCGTCGTCGGTGACGCGGAGCACCGCGCCCGCGCCGCGCTTGTGGAGGGTCACCTCGACGCGCTCGGCCCCCGAGTGGCGCAGGGCGTTGTGCAGCGCCTCCTGGGCGACGCGCAGCACGGCCTCCTCCTGGGCGGCGGGCAGGGCGCGGATGCCGCCGGTGGTGAAGGTGACGTGGGCGCCGTGGGCGCGGTCGAGGACCTGGATCTGGGTGCGGAGCGTGGCCACCAGGCCGTCCTCGTCGAGGGCGGCGGGGCGCAGCTCCACGACGGCCGCGCGCAGTTCGTCGGTGGCCTCCGCCGCCAGGTCCACGACGTGCCGCAGCTCTTCCTTGGCGCGGTCCGGGTCGCGGTCAACGAGCTTGGCCGCGGCCTGTGCGGTCAGGCGGAGCGAGAAGAGCTTCTGGCTGACCGCGTCGTGCAGTTCGTGGGCGAGGCGGGAGCGCTCCTCGGCGATGGTGAGCTCGCGGCTGCGCTCGTACAGGCGGGCGTTGGTGAGGGCGATCGCGGCGTGCTGGGCGAGGATGCCGAGCAGTTCCTCGTCCTCCTGGGTGAAGCCGCAGCCGCCCTGGGGCTTCGGGCACTTCTTGTTCGCGAGGAACAGGGCGCCGATCGTCTCGTCGCCGTCCTTGACGGGCAGGCCGAGGAAGTCGGACATGTCGGGGTGGGCGGCGGGCCAGCCCTCGAAGCGGGGGTCCTCGCGGACGTCGGCGAGGCGCTCGGTGCGGGCCTCGCGCAGCATCGCGGCGAGGATGCCGTGCTGGCGCGGCAGGGGGCCGATGGCCTTCCACTGCGCGTCGCTGACGCCGTCGACGACGAACTGGGCGAAGCCGCCGTGGTCGTCGGGCACGCCGAGCGCGGCGTACTCGGCGTCGAGCAGCTCGCGCGCCGAGGCGACGATCGTCTTGAGGACGTCGCGCACCTCGAGGTGCCTGCTCATGGCCAGGAGTGCGGCGCTCACCGCCCCGAGGCCAGTCCGTGGACCGTGACTCATGTCCCAACCGTACCGGTGGGGTGTGACAGTCCGTATCGGACCGGTGGCGGCTTCCGCCTAGGGCCCTGGGCCTAGGGCGAAGGGCCCTGCGGCGTCGCGACCCGCGCCGGAGGTGCCTGGTCCCCCGCCGTTCCTACGTTGAAGGCGTTGCAGGCAGGAGCGGGAACGCCGGAGCAAGGGGACGATTGTCATGGCAGTAGCGATCATCACGGGTGCGTCGCGGGGGTTCGGCCGGGCGTTGGCGACCGTGCTGGCCGAGCGGGGCTGGGATCTCGTCCTGGACGCGCGGAACGCGGGGCCGCTGGAGGAGACCGCGGCGCGGCTCGCGGAGCACGGCGGGAAGGTGCGGGCCGTGCCGGGCGACGTGACGGACGGCGGGCACCGGGCGGGTCTGGTCGCGGCGGCCCGGGAGCTGGGCGGGCTCGATCTGCTGGTGAACAACGCGGGCGTGCTGGGGGTGGAGCCGCTGGTGACGCTGGAGGAGCTGCCGGCCGACGCGTTCCGCCGGGTGCTGGAGGTGAATGCGGTGGCGCCGCTGGCGCTGGTCCAGGAGGCGCTGCCGCTGCTGCGGCGCGCGCCGGCCGGTGCCGTCGTGAACCTGACGTCGGACGCGGCCACGGAGGCGTACCGCACCTGGGGCGGCTACGGGGCGACGAAGGCGGCGCTCGACCAGGTGTCGGCGGTCCTCGCGGTGGAGGAGCCGGGGCTGCGGGTCTGGGCGGTCGATCCGGGCGGGATGCGTACGGACATGCTGGCGGCGGCCGAGCCGGACGAGGATCTCAGCGAGGTGCCGCGGCCCGAGGACGTGGTGCCCGCCTTCGTACGGCTGCTCGACGAGCGGCCCGCCAGCGGCCGGTACGCGGCGTCCGCTCTGCTGGAGGTGCGATGACGCTCGCGCTGCGGGTCCCGGAAGAACTGCTGGCGCGGGTCCCGGCCGAGCAGCGGGGGCCCGGCCGGGACAGATCGTCGGTGCGGATGCTGGTGTCGCGCGGGACGGCGGTGGCCCATCACCGCTTCACGGAACTGCCCGAGGTCCTGCGCGCCGGGGATCTGCTCGTCGTCAACACCTCCCCCACCTTGGCGGCCGCCGTGGACGGAACGGTCGGGCACGCGCGCGTGGTCGTGCATTTCTCGACGCGGGGCGACGGCGGGCGCTGGGCGGTCGAGCTGCGGGAGCCGGACGGGCGGGGCACCACGCGCCCGCGCGCGGGCGGGTCGGAAGGGGCGGTCGTGACGCTCCCCGACGGTGTGCGCCTGGTGTACGAGGAGCCGGTCGCGGCGGGCAGCGAGCGGCTGTGGTGGGTGCGGGCGAGCGGGGACGTGCCGGCGCTGCTGCGGGCGCACGGGCGGCCGATCCGCTATTCCTACACGGAGCGGGACCAGCCGCTGTCGGTGTACCAGACCGTGTTCGCGCTGCCCTACGCGGACGGGGCGGGCAGTGCCGAGATGCCGAGTGCGGCGCGGCCGTTCACGGATCGTGTGGTGGCGCGGCTGGTGAGCCGGGGCGTGGAGTTCGCGCCGATCACGCTGCACACGGGGGTGGCGTCGGCGGAGTCGCACGAGCCGCCCTACGGCGAGCGGTTCGAGGTGCCCGAGGCGTCGGCCCGGCTGATCAACGCCGCGCGGGCCGGGGGTGGCCGGGTCGTGGCGGTGGGGACCACCGCGGTGCGCGCCGTCGAGTCGGCCGTCGGCGGCGACGGGGTGGTGCGGGCGGCGCGAGGCTGGACGGAGCTGGTGGTGACGCCGGAGCGCGGGGTGCGGGTGGTGGACGGGCTGCTGACCGGGCTGCACGAGCCGGAGGCGTCCCATCTGCTGATGCTGCAGGCGATCGCGGGGCGGGAGGCGGTGAGCCGTACGTACGAGGAGGCGCTGGCGGGGCTCTACCTGTGGCACGAGTTCGGGGACGTGCACCTCATCCTTCCGGAGGAGAGGCCTCACCCTTCGCATTGCAGCAGCAACTTTGCGTGAAACGGCAACCCTCCGGATGTGACCCCGCACATAGGGCACAGGTCACGTACGAAGGTCTTTAGTGGAACGGCATGGGACTTAAGTCCCGAGGCCACGCGGGGGCTGGGGGTCGGGAGCGGCCTCCCGGCCCCCGTTTTCCGTGCCCGGTCCACTACCCGTCTTCGTACGTCACACCTTTGCCACGGTTTTTTGCGGCCGCTAAGAATGGCCACCGTCGCTCAGCGCCGCGGGGTTGTACCCGCGGCGTTCGTGTCCCAAACACGGCGTCCGTGTCCCGGACCGGTGGGCGACGTCCGTTCTTCGAGAGGTCCCCGTCTCCATGTCCAGGCACCGCACCTTCGGCCATAGTCCGCTGACCCGCACCCACAAGCTCTCGGTGGCGGGTGTCGCCGCGCTCGGCGCCGCCGCTCTCGCGGCCACGCTGGTTCCGGGCCACGACACGCAGGCCTCGGCGAAGGACGAGACCGTGGCCGCCGCCCCGGTCGCCTTCACCACGAACGCCGGCGCCCAGCAGATCAAGTCCGTGCAGGCCGGTGTCGCCCACCAGCAGGCCAGCGCCGACGCGCAGGCCAAGGCCGCCGCGAAGAAGGCCGCCGAGGACAAGGCGAAGGCCGACGCCGCCGCGAAGGCCAAGGCGGACGCCGAGGCGAAGGCGAAGAAGGAGCGCGAGGCGAAGGCCGCCGCGAGCCGGTCCGCGCAGCGCACCGCCACGGTGACCCAGGCGTCGGCCCCGACGTACGCCAACAACCTCGACGGCTGGATCCGTCAGTCGCTGGACATCATGAAGTCCAAGGGCATCCCGGGCAGCTACGACGGCCTGTACCGCAACATCATGCGGGAGTCGACGGGCAACCCGAACGCCGTCAACGGCTACGACGTCAACGCGCAGAACGGCACGCCGTCGATCGGCCTGCTCCAGGTCATCCAGCCGACGTTCTCCGCCTACCACGTGTCCGGCACGTCGGCGAACATCTACGACCCGGTCGCCAACATCACGGCCGCCGCGAACTACGCGGCCGACAAGTACGGCTCGATCGACAACGTGAACAGCGCGTACTGAGACCCGTTGCCGGGACCTCCGGGTCCGGAACACGCTGACCCCCACGGCAGAGAAGGGCGGCACCCCCACGAGGGTGCCGCCCTTCTCTGTCGTTCACGCCGCGGTCACTTGCGCATGACCTCGGGCTCGTGGCGGCGCAGCAGGCGGGCCACCGCGAACCCGCAGATGATGCCGAGGACGATCAGGACGGTGAGGTCGATGCCCCACTGGCCGACCGAGTGCTCCCACAGCGGGTCGAGGTTGTTCGGGTTGTTCTCGTCCCAGGGCGGCATGACGTGCCCCAGGTCGAGCGTGGCGCCGGCGGCACCGACCGCCCAGCGCGACGGCATCAGCCAGGCGAACTGCTCCAGGCCGATGGAACCGTAGATCTGGAACAGCACGCCGGTGAAGACGACCTGCACGATGGCGAACATGACGAGCAGCGGCATCGTCTTCTCGGAGGTCTTCACCAGCGAGGAGATGACCAGGCCGAACATCATCGAGGTGAAGCCGAGGGCGATGATCGAGACGGTCAGCTCGATCGCCGGCGGCATCAGCAGCCCCTCCTTGGGCAGCTCGCGTGGGGTGAAGGCGATGGCGCAGATGATGACGCCCTGGATGGCCGTGATGACGCCGAGGACGATCACCTTGGACATCAGGTACGCCGAGCGGGACAGGCCGGTCGCCCGTTCCCGTTCGTAGATGACGCGTTCCTTGATCAGTTCGCGGACCGAGTTGGCCGCGGCCGAGAAGCACATGCCGACCGCGACGATGAGCATGATGGTGCCCGCGTCGCTGTTGAACTTCTTCGGCGGCTTGGCCGGGCCGAGCCCGAAGTCGGCCGGGATGACCACGGAGACGACGCCGAGGACCGCGGGCAGGATCACCATGAGACCCATGAAGCCCTTGTCGGACGCGATGACCGACACATAGCGGCGGATCAGCGTGATCAGCTGGGCGCCCCAGGGCTGCGGCTTGGGCGGCCTGACGGCCGCGGGCGGCGGCATCTGCACGGACTGCGGGGCGACGGCGTCGATGTCGGCGGCGTACATCTGGTAGTGCTGCGAGCCCTTCCAGCGGCCCGCCCAGTCGTAGTCGCGGTAGTTCTCGAAGGCGGAGAAGACATCGGCCCATGTGTCGTAGCCGAAGAAGTTGAGGGCTTCCTCGGGCGGGCCGAAGTACGCGACCGCGCCGCCCGGCGCCATCACGAGGAGCTTGTCGCACAGCGCCAGTTCGGCCACCGAGTGGGTGACGACCAGGACCGTACGGCCGTCGTCGGACAGGCCGCGCAGCAGCTGCATGACGTCGCGGTCCATGCCCGGGTCGAGGCCCGACGTGGGCTCGTCCAGGAAGATCAGCGACGGCTTGGTGAGCAGTTCCAGGGCCACGGAGACACGCTTGCGCTGGCCGCCGGAGAGGGAGGTGACCTTCTTCTCCTTGTGGATGTCCAGCTTCAGCTCGCGCAGCACCTCGTCGATGCGCTGCTGGCGCTCCTGCTCGCTGGTGTCCGCGGGGAAGCGCAGCTTGGCGGCGTACTTGAGCGCCTTCTTGACGGTCAGCTCCTTGTGCAGGATGTCGTCCTGCGGGACCAGACCGATGCGCTGACGCAGTTCGGCGAACTGCTTGTAGAGGTTGCGGTTGTCGTAGAGGACGTCGCCCCGGTCGGCCGGGCGGTAGCCGGTGAGCGCCTTCAGGAGCGTCGACTTGCCGGATCCGGACGGGCCGATGACGGCTATCAGGGACTTCTCGGGGACGCCGAAGGAGACGTCCTTGAGGATCTGCTTGCCGCCGTCGACGGTGACGGTCAGGTGGCGCGCCGAGAAGGAGACGTCACCGGTGTCGACGAACTCCTCCAGGCGGTCGCCGACGAGGCGGAACGTGGAGTGGCCGACGCCGACGATGTCGTTCGGGCCGAGCAGGGCGGTGCCGCTCTTGGGGATCGGCTGGCCGTTGACGTACGTGCCGTTGTGCGAGCCGAGGTCGTGGATCTCGAAGCGGCCGTCGGGCATCGCGTGGAACTCGGCGTGGTGGCGCGAGACCTGGAGGTCGGAGACGACCAGCTCGTTCTCCAGCGCGCGGCCGATGCGCATCACGCGGCCGAGGGACAGCTGGTGGAAGGTGGTGGGGCTGCGGTCGCCGTAGACCGGCGGGGCCCCCGCGACTCCGCCGGGTCCCTGCTGCTGCGGTACCTGCTGCATCGGAGGCTGCGGCCACTGCTGTGGCTGGGCCTGCTGCTGTTGCTGTGGAGGTGCCTGCTGCGGCTTCTGCTGTGGCCAGGCGGGCTGCTGGTACTGCTGGGGCGACGGCTGCTGAGCGAGGCCCGCGGCCTGCTGCTGCGCTTGGTGCGCCTGATGCGCCTGGTGCGGTGCGGCCTGCGCGGCCTGTCCGCCTTGTCCGCTCGGTGCGGCCTGACCGGCCTGCCCGGCCTGTGCCGGGACGGCGGCGGCCCGGGCGCTGCCCTGCACGTTCAGGCGCGGCCCGTCCGTGGAGTTGCCCAGGTGCACCGAGGAGCCGGGCCCGATCTCCATCTGATGGATCCGCTGGGCCTGTACGAAGGTGCCGTTGGTCGAGCTGTGGTCCTCGATGACCCAACTGCGGCCGCCCCAGCTGATCGTGGCGTGCCGCCAGGACACCCGTGCGTCGTCCAGCACGATGTCACCCCCCGGATCGCGCCCGAGGGTGTACGACCGGGACGGATCGAGCGTCCAGGTCCTGCCATTCAGTTCCAGTACGAGTTCAGGCACTCCATGCCCCACTGAGTTGTCCCCCGAGTTTTCCCCCGACATGGGAAGTCTAGGGATGTCGAACATCGTGAGGAACTATTTCAGGAACGCCCGCGCGGCCGGAAGTTGGGCATCGCACGAAGGGTGGTGAAGCCCTCCGCGCGCCTCCCGCGGAGCGCCGGTGGCCGCCCCGTTGACGGGGTGCGGCCGACACCCGGAGAGTGGTGGTTGCCCACAGGGCGATGCCCTAAGGATCGGGGGGTCCTGATGGAGAGCGGCCGGCAGGGGACACGGAGCGGCGCTGCGCCCGCCGTGCGGTGGGGCGATGTGCTGTTGTCCGCCATAGCGGCGGTGAGCTGGGCGTTCATCGGGATGACGGGCGTCGCGGCGCTCGGGCTCCATCTGCTGGGCGCGGACGCGTCGGGCTCGCTGGGACCCATGACGGCCGCGGTGGTGGCGATCGGTGTCGGCGGTCGGGTGACACCGTCCGGCGACGTCTCGGCGTTCGGTCTGGACGGTGCGCAGGCCCACACCTCGATCGACATCACGCCGCTGGGCGTGGGGCTGGTGGGGGCGCTGTTGCTGAGTTGGTTCTTCCTGCGGTCCCTGCGGACGGCGGGAGTTGAGATCTCGCCGGGCGAACTGCTCGCGCGCGTGGGTGCGGTGGTGCTGTTGTTCGTGGCGTTGCTGGGCGGGCTCGCCTGGGTGGGTCACGACATCATCACGATTGACGGTTCGAAGCTGGGGCTGAAGGACATTCCGGGCGCGGGCGGTCTGCCGGGCGGTATCGCGGACAAGCTTCCCGGCGGCATCGGGGACGCGCTGCCGGACCGGCTCGGCGATCTGGTGAAGGCCGAGGCGAAGGTCGGCTTCACCGTGCAGACCGGGGCGACGCTGCTCGGCGGCGCCGCGTTCGTGGCCGGGGTGCTGCTGATCGCGCTGCTCGCGTCCCGCCGTACGCCGTTGCCGCCCGGCCTGGGCGCGGTCCACCGGGTGGTGCGGCCCGCCGCGTCGGCGCTGGTGACCGTGCTCCTCGTGGCGGTCCTCGCGGGTCTCGCCGCGGCGGTGTACGCGATGATCGGGGACGACCATCCCCGGCGGATCGCGGGCGCCGCCCTGCTGGGGGCGCCCAACGGGGTGTGGATCGGTGTCCCCCTCGGCCTGTTCGTGCCGTGGGACGGCAGCGCGACGGGTGCGCTGACCAAGGTGCTGCCGCACCCGCTGGACGATCTGCTGCGGGTGTCGTCGGACCGGCCGCTGACGCTGGGCCGGCTCGCCGAACTCGACAGCAGGGTCTGGCTGCTGGCCCTCGCCATGGCGCTGATGATGCTGTTCGCCGGGGTGCTCGCGGCGGTGCGGTCGCCGGTGGTCGGGGCTCCCTGGGGCTTCGCCGGGCGCTGCGCGCTGCGGCTCGGGATCGTCACGGCGCTCACGCTGCCGCTCCTGGTGTGGCTGACGGACGTCTCGGCGGACGCCTCCCTGTCGGTACTGGGCTTCGACGCGTTCGGCGCGGGCCTCGACCTGCACGGCCGTCTCGGCATGGCGCTGCTGCTCGGGGCGGCGTGGGGGGCGGGCGCGGGGGCGCTCGGGGCGCTGCTCGCGTGCGCGGCCCGGGCGGCGGGCAGCCGGGTGGCGCCGCTGGCCGCTGGGACGGCGGCGGCGCCGGAGCGGCCCGGCGAGCCGACGGGCCCGTACCGGCCGAGCAGCCCGTACCGCCCGGCCAACCCGGACACGAACCCGTACCTGAAGAACCCCTTCGACCGGCGCGCCGGGGACGGTGTGGACGCCGCTCCGACGGTGGCGAGCCCGACGGTCAGGCCCGAGCCGCGCCCCCGCGACCAGGCCCCCGGCCGGCCGGCCCCTCCCCCACCGCCTCTCCCACCGGGCCCGACCAGGGACCGACGGCGCCCACCGGATCGGCCCGGGGCCTGAGCGACCGGGGCCCGGCAGCCCGGCGGCGGCTGAACGGCGGAGCGCAGAGCGTGTCCGGCACTCGGACCACCCCCGCGGCCTCGCGCGGGGGCCCGATACCGTAAGGGCATCATGAGCGCTTCGCAGCCCCAGCACCTCGCTGATGCCCCGACCGACACCCCGACCGTGCCGGCCGACGTCCCGACTCTCCTCGTCAAGATCTTCGGCAAGGACCGGCCCGGCATCACCGCCGGGCTCTTCGACACCCTCGCCGCCTACTCCGTGGACGTCGTCGACATCGAGCAGGTCGTCACCCGGGGGCGCATCGTGCTGTGCGCCCTGGTGACCGAACCGCCGGCCGGTCTCGCAGGAGACCTGCGGGCCACCGTCCACAGCTGGGCGGAGTCCATGAAGATGCAGGCCGAGATCATCTCCGGCATCGGTGACAACCGGCCGCGCGGCCTCGGTCGCTCCCTGGTCACCGTGCTCGGGCACCCGCTCACCGCGGAGTCGACCGCCGCGATCGCCGCGTCGATCACCGACACCGGCGGCAACATCGACCGTATCTTCCGGCTCGCCAAGTACCCCGTCACCGCCGTCGAGTTCGCGGTCTCCGGCACGGAGACGGAGGAGCTGCGGACGGCGCTCGCCATAGAGGCCGCGAAGCAGGGCGTGGACGTGGCGGTCGTCGCGGCCGGGCTGCACCGGCGCGCGCAGCGGCTCGTCGTGATGGACGTCGACTCGACGCTGATCCAGGACGAGGTCATCGAGCTGTTCGCGGCGCACGCGGGCTGCGAGGACAAGGTCGCCGAGGTGACGGCGGCGGCGATGCGCGGCGAGCTGGACTTCGAACAGTCGCTGCACGCGCGCGTGGCGCTGCTCGAAGGGCTCGACGTGTCGGTCGTCGACAAGGTCAGGAGCGAGGTGCGGCTCACGCCCGGCGCCCGCACACTGATCCGCACGCTCAAGCGTCTCGGCTATCAAGTGGGCGTGGTGTCGGGCGGGTTCACGCAGGTCACGGATGATCTGCGGGAGCGGCTCGGGCTGGACTTCGCGCACGCCAACACGCTGGAGATCGTCGACGGGAAGCTGACCGGCCGGGTCACCGGCGAGATCGTGGACCGGGCGGGCAAGGCGCGGCTGCTGCGCCGGTTCGCCGAGGCCGCCGGGGTGCCGCTCGCGCAGACCGTGGCGATCGGCGACGGCGCCAACGATCTGGACATGCTGAACGCGGCGGGGCTCGGCGTCGCCTTCAACGCCAAGCCGGTGGTGCGCGAGGCGGCGCACACCGCGGTGAACGTGCCGTTCCTCGACACGGTCCTCTATCTGCTCGGCATCTCGCGCGAAGAGGTCGAGGCGGCGGACGCGCAGGGCGCGTAGCGCTCGTACGACGGACAGAGGGGGCCCAGCATCGTGCCGGGCCCCCTTCGCGTCGGCGCGAGGAGTTACTCGCTCGGCGCCCAGTAGTCGACGAGTGTGGCCGTGCCGGGCTCCAGGCCCTTCCAGGGGCCGGAGTAGGTGAGCACACAGAAGGCGGCGGTCGGGAAGCCGCGCCGGTCGAGCCGCTCGCGCGCGTCGCCCTCGGCGTCCGCGGTGAGGATCTCGCTGAGGGCCTGCACACCGGGGTTGTGGCCGATCAGCACGATGTTGTTCACGTCGTCCGGCGTCTCGTTCAGCACGGCGATCAGCTCGCCCGGCGACGCTTCGTAGATCCGCTCCTCGTACACGGTCCTGGGCCGGTCGGGCAGCTCGGCGACGGCGAGCTTCCAGGTCTCGCGGGTGCGGGCGGCGGTCGAGCAGAGGGCCAGGTCGAAGGTGACTCCCGAGTCGGCCAGCTTGCGGCCGGCGACCGGGGCGTCCCTGCGGCCCCGCTCCGCCAGCGGCCGCTCGTGGTCGGAGACCTGGGGCCAGTCCGCCTTGGCATGCCGGAAAAGGACAATCCTGCGGGGTTCTGCGACGCTCATGGGTCCCAGCTTCGCACGAAACCGGGCACGGGGCGCAGGGAGTTGACGGGCTCGCCCGGCAGGAGTGAACAGGCCCGGTCAGGCCCTACGGACGCAGCAGGTCCTTGGCGCGGGACAGGAGGTGGGCGAGGGACGGATCGCCCGCCGCGGCCTGTCCGTCGGCCGGGTTGAGGATCAGCAGGAGCAGCGTCACGAAGGCGATGGCCGGCAGGACGACGGCCCACCAGGGCAGCCGGATGTCGACGCCGCCCGTGGCTGCCGGGTGGGACCGGGTGTGCGAGGGGGCCGACATGAATGCCTCCGGGATCCGTGACGCCGTGCGACGTGGCTGGTCGCGTACGTCTTCCGCGTCTGATGTGCCGCCGTCTCCCGGCGACACTTCGACGGTACGGATCCCGGGGCCCCGGGCCCATCCGGTGATCCACCCACTCGACCCTGACCCTGGCCCCCTAGGGGATGGTGGAGTTAACCCCACCCCCGGGCCGCCGGGTCACGCGGTCACGCGGTCACGGTGAGGCGATGGTCGCGACGACGGCGACGATCACGGTGACGGCCAGCATCAGGCCCAGGACGGCGAGGAGCTTCTTCTGGCCGTTCTGCGGATTGGGTTCGAGCACAGGCGACATGCGGCAAGTGTCGCACCCGTCCCCGACCGTCAGGACGCGGGGGCCAGTTCGTCCTCCACGGTGCGGTTGCGGCCCGCGAAGACGCCGATCACGATCTGCGGCACCATCAGCGCGGCCATGAGCGCGATCGGCACGCCCCAGCCGCCGCTGTGCTGGTAGAGGACGCCGACGAGCAGCGGTCCCGGGATCGAGATCAGGTAGCCGGTGGACTGGGCGAACGCGGAGAGCTTGGCGACGCCGGCGCCGGTGCGGGCGCGCATGCCGACCATGGTGAGGGCGAGCGGGAAGGCGCAGTTGGAGATGCCGAGCAGGATCGCCCAGGCCCACGCGCCGGAGGCGGGGGCGAGGTAGAGGCCCGCGTATCCGGCCAGGCCGCACACGCCGAGGGCGATCACCATCGGGCCCTGGCTGGGCAGCCGGGCGGCGACGCGCGGGATGACGAAGCCGAGCGGCACGCCCATCACCATCGTCACGGCGAGCAACACGCCGGCCGTCGAGGCGGAGACCCCGGCGTCGCGGAAGATCTGCGCCATCCAGCCCATCGTGATGTACGCGGCCGTGGCCTGGAGCCCGAAGAAGACGGCGAGCGCCCAGGCGGTGCGGCTGCGGGTGATGCGCAGTCCGTCCTCCGCCGGGCGGCCGGCCCGGGCGGCCGGGGCGGGATCCACCGGGCCGCGCTCGCGCACGAGGGGGATCCAGGCCAGCAGGGCGACGGCGCCGAGCGCGGCCCACACGGCAAGACCGGTCTGCCAGCTGCCGCCCAGGCCGTCGGTCAGCGGCACGGTCGCGGCGGCGGCGAGGGAGGTGCCGGCGGCGAGCGCCATCGAGTAGAGGCCCGTCATGGAGCCGACGCGGTCGGGGAACCAGCGCTTGACGATGACCGGCATCAGGACGTTGCTGACCGCGATGCCCATGAGCGCGAGGGCGCTGGCGACCAGGAAGCCGACGGTGTTGCCGGCGTACGGGCGGATGATCAGGCCCGCGGTGATCGCGGCCATGCCGAAGCAGACGACCGCGCTCGCGCCGAACCGCTTGGCGAACCGCGGTGCCATCACGCCGAAGACGGCGAAGCAGAGCGGCGGTACGGAGGTGAGCAGTCCGGCGACGCTGCCGCTCATGCCGAGCCCGTCGCGGACCTCTTCGAGGAGGGCGCCGAGGCTGGTGATGGCGGGCCGCAGGTTCAGGGCGGCGAGAACGATGCCGACGGTGAGGAGGCGGATCGCCCACGCGCGCGGGGCGGCGCCTTCGTCCTTGTCCGTCAGCGCGTCGCGGGGTATCGGGGAATCGGTGCTCGGCGGCGCCAACGTCGGGGTGTCCTCACTAGCCATGAGACCCATCTTAGAATCATGGGATGATTGACTGTCCAATCGGTTCCGTCGGTTGTTCCGTCGGTTCGCTACTGTTCGCAGTCCGTCCGCACGAAGGAACGCCATGCCGCTGACCTCTCCCAGGCGCTCGGCCCTCTCCGAGCAGGTCATCTCCGCCCTGCGCGCCCAGATCTCCTCGGGCGAGTGGCCGGTGGGTTCCCGGATCCCGACGGAGCCGGAGCTCGTGGAGCAGCTGGGCGTGGCGCGGAACACGGTGCGGGAGGCGGTGCGCGCCCTCGCGCACAACGGTCTCCTCGACATCCGGCAGGGCTCGGGCACGTACGTCGTGGCGACGAGCGAGCTGGCCGGGGTGATGCAGCGCCGGTTCGCGGAGGCCGATCCGCGGCACATCGCCGAGCTGCGCTCCACGCTGGAGTCCAGCGCGGCGAAGCTGGCCGCGGTGCGGCGCACGGAGCGTGACGTGAAGCAGCTGGACGCGCTGCTCGTACGCCGTGAGGAGGCGTGGGAGTCGGGCGACACGGAGGCGTTCGTGACGGCGGACGCGACCTTCCACATGGCCGTGGTGGCGGCGTCCCACAACGACGTGATGACGGCGATGTACGCGGACCTCGGCGAGGTGCTGCGGGACTGGCTGCGCGAGGACGTGGGCGAGCGGCTGACCGCGGAGAACCACATGGACCACGCGGGGCTCGTCGACGCGATCCGGGACGGGAACGCGGAGGCCGCGGCGACGGAGGCGGCGGGTTATCCGTTCCTGTGCCGCCCGGGGCGGCTCACCGGCCTGCCCTCCGGTGGCTGACCCACACGTCCCGCACCTTCTTCCAGCACCGTCCGTCGAGCCGCACCGTCTCGGCGGGGCCCACCTCCCGCGGCGCAGAGTCGGTGTCGATGTCCCACCACGGGGCGCACTCGATGTGCAGGGCGACGGCGTCGACGCCCGGGTAGGGGTTGTGGCAGAGGGCGCGTACGCGTGAGCCGTCGATCTCGGTGCGGCACTGCGCACCGAAGAGTTCACGCTCGGGTCTGCCGGGTTTTTCGTCGGACGCGGCGTCGTACGGGAGTACGGCGATCAGGAGTACGACGGCGAGGGCCGGGGCTATGCGTCGGGGCAGGCGCACAAAGAGACCTCCTCGCACCCAGGGTGCGGGGAGGTCTCTCGGGTGCGCCCGGCCGGTGGGCCGAACGGGGTACGTCAGGCGCCGATGGCGTGCAGGCCGCCGTCCACGTGGACGATCTCGCCCGTGGTCTTCGGGAACCAGTCCGACAGCAGGGCCACGATGGCCTTGCCGGCCGGCTCCGGGTCGTCCAGCTTCCACTCCAGCGGGGAGCGCGAGTCCCACACGGCGGCGAGGTCGCTGAAGCCCGGGATGGACTTGGCGGCCATGGAGCCGAGCGGGCCGGCCGAGACCAGGTTGCTGCGGATGTCGTGCTTGCCGAGGTCGCGCGCCATGTAGCGGCTGGTGGCCTCCAGGGCGGCCTTGGCCGGGCCCATCCAGTCGTACTGCGGCCAGGCGAACTGGGCGTCGAAGGTCAGGCCCACGACGGAACCGCCCTCGGTCATCAGCGGCAGCAGCGCCATCGTCAGCGACTTCAGGGAGAAGGCGGAGACGTGCATGGCGGTGGCCACGGACTCGAACGGCGTGTTCAGGAAGTTGCCGCCGAGCGCGTCCTGCGGCGCGAAGCCGATGGAGTGCACGACGCCGTCGAGACGGTCGCCCAGGTGCTCGCGGACCTGGCCCTCCAGGCGGGCGAGGTGCTCGTCGTTCGAGACGTCGAGCTCCAGGACCTTGACCTTGTCGGGCTGGGGCAGCTTCTTGGCGATGCGCTCGGTCAGCGTCGGCCGCGGCCAGGCGGTGAGGATGATCTCCGCGCCCTGCTCCTGCGCCAGCTTCGCGGCGTGGAAGGCGATGGAGGACTCCATCAGCACACCGGTGATGAGGATCCGCTTGCCCTCGAGGATTCCGCCAGTACTAGTCATCGTTCTCAGTGACCCATGCCCAATCCGCCGTCAACCGGGATGACGGCTCCAGTGATGTACGAGGCGTCGTCGGAGGTCAGGAACTTCACCACTCCGGCGATCTCCTCGACCTGCGCGTACCGGCCGAGCGGCACCTGCGACACGATGCCGGCGCGCTGCTCGTCGGTCAGGGCCTGGGTCATGTCGGTGTCGACGAAACCCGGGGCGACGACGTTGAAGGTGATGTTGCGCGACCCCAGCTCACGGGCGAGGGAGCGCGCGAAACCGACCAGACCCGCCTTCGAGGCGGCGTAGTTCGCCTGCCCCGCGGAGCCGAGCAGACCGACGACGGAGGAGATCAGCACGACGCGGCCCTTCTTGGCGCGCAGCATGCCGCGGTTGGCACGCTTCACGACGCGGAAGGTGCCGGTGAGGTTGGTGTCGAGGACGGACGTGAAGTCCTCCTCGGACATGCGCATGAGGAGCTGGTCCTTGGTGACGCCGGCGTTGGCGACGAGCACCTCGACGTTGCCGTGCTTCTCCTCGATCTCCTTGTAGGCCTGCTCCACCTGCTCGGTGTCGGTGATGTCGCACTTGACGGCGAGCGCACCGGCGTCGAGGAGCTCCCGGGGCGGCTCGCCCGAGCGGTAGGTGAAGGCGACCTTGTCGCCTGCCTCGACGAAGGCACGGGCGATGGCGAGGCCGATGCCCCGGTTTCCTCCGGTGACGAGAACCGAGCGGCTCAACGGATCACCCTTTCGATAGCGGTGGTGGTCTTCGAAACCTATCGGTACGACCCTCGGTACGGAGAATCGACCACCGACAGTGGCGTACGCGACTCACTGTCGAGTCCCTACAGAAAGCTCTGGCCGCGCACCCCTGTCCCACGACATGATCAGAGCCGCCTGTGGCGACGACTTGCGACGAACAGGGAGGCCTTGTGCCCCATACGATCGATGAAGCCTTCACGGCGCTGCCGCTGCGGGCCCTGGCCGACGCGGCCCTCGCCCGCGCCCGTGCCCTGGGCGCCGAGCACGCGGATTTCCGCTTCGAGCGGGTGCGCGGCGCCGAGGTGCGGCTGCGGGACGCCCGGCCGGCCGGGTCCTCCGACACCACCGACCTCGGGTACGCGGTGCGGGTGGTGCACGGCGGTACGTGGGGCTTCGCGTCCGGCGTCGACCTGACGATGGACGCCGCGGCGAAGGTCGCCTCGCAGGCCGTGGCGATGGCCAAGCTGAGCGCTCAGGTGCTGAAGGCGGCGGGCTCCGACGAGCGCGTCGAACTGGCCGCCGAGCCGGTCCATGCCGAGAAGACCTGGATCTCCTCGTACGAGATCGATCCCTTCTCGGTGCCCGAGGAGGAGCGGGCCGGGCTGCTCGCCGACTGGAGCGCGCGGCTGCTCGCGGCCGACGGGGTCAGCCACGTCGACGCCTCGCTCCTGGCCGTCCACGAGAACAAGTTCTACGCGGACACGGCCGGAACCGTGACGACCCAGCAGCGGGTCCGGCTGCACCCGCAGCTGACCGCGGTCGCCGTGGACGACTCCAGCGGCGAGTTCGACTCGATGCGCACCCTCGCGCCGCCGGTCGGCCGGGGCTGGGAGTACCTGACGGGGACGGGCTGGGACTGGGAGCGCGAGCTGGCCGAGCTGCCCGGGCTGCTCGCCGAGAAGATGCGCGCGCCGAGTGTGCGGGCGGGCAGTTACGACCTGGTCGTGGACCCGTCGAACCTGTGGCTGACCATCCACGAGTCGATCGGGCACGCCACCGAGCTGGACCGGGCGCTGGGCTACGAGGCGGCGTACGCGGGCACCTCCTTCGCCACGTTCGACCAGCTCGGGAAGCTCAAGTACGGCTCCGAGATCATGAACGTGACGGGTGACAGGACCGCCGAGCACGGGCTCGCCACGATCGGCTACGACGACGAGGGCGTGGCCGGGCAGTCCTGGGACCTGGTGAAGGACGGGACGCTGGTCGGGTACCAGCTCGACCGCAGGATCGCCCGGCTCACGGGGTTCGAGCGGTCCAACGGGTGCGCGTACGCCGACTCCCCCGGCCACGTGCCCGTACAGCGGATGGCGAACGTGTCGCTCCAGCCCGACCCGGGCGGCCTGTCGACCGAGGACCTGATCTCCGGCGTGGACAACGGCCTGTACCTGGTCGGCGACCGGTCCTGGTCGATCGACATGCAGCGGTACAACTTCCAGTTCACCGCGCAGCGGGCGTACGCGATCCGCGGCGGGCGGCTGGCCGGGCAGGTGCGGGACTTCGCCTACCAGGCGACGACGACCGATTTCTGGGGCTCCATGGCGGCGGTCGGCGGCCCGCAGACCTACGTCCTGGGCGGCGCCTTCAACTGCGGAAAGGCCCAGCCCGGCCAGGTCGCGGCGGTCTCGCACGGCTGTCCCAGCGCGCTGTTCAAGGGCGTCAACATTCTGAACACCACGCAGGAGGCGGGTCGATGAGCCCTCGTAGCAGCAAGCCCCACGAGACCGTCGAGCGCGCCCTGGAGCTGTCGCGGGCCGACAGCTGCGTCGTCATCGCCGACGAGACGTCGACCGCCAATCTGCGCTGGGCGGGCAACGCGCTGACGACGAACGGGGTGACGCGCGGGCGCACGCTCACCGTCATCGCGACGGTCGACGGCAAGGAGGGCACGGCGACCGGTGTCGTGTCCCGGTCCGCGGTGACCGCCGACGATCTCGAACCGCTGGTCCGCGCCGCCGAGGAGGCCGCCGCCAAGGCCGGCCCCGCCGAGGACGCCCAGCCCCTGGTCGGCGACGTGCCGCGGTCCTCGGACTTCACGGAGGCCCCGGCCGCGACCTCGTCGGCGGTGTTCACGGAGTTCGCGCCCGCGCTCGGCGAGGCGTTCGCGCGGGCCAGGGCGGGCGGGCGCGAGCTGTACGGCTTCGCCAACCACGAGCTGACCTCCAGCTACCTCGGTACGTCGACGGGCCTGCGGCTGCGGCACGACCAGCCGAACGGGACGCTGGAGCTGAACGCCAAGTCGCCGGACCGTCGGCGCTCGGCGTGGTCGGGACGCTCCACACGGGACTTCAAGGACGTCGACCCGGCCGCGATGGACGCCGAGCTGGCCACCCGTCTCGGCTGGGCCGAGCGGCGGATCGACCTGCCCGCGGGCCGCTACGAGACGCTGCTGCCGCCCACCGCGGTCGCCGACCTGCTGATCTATCTGCTGTGGTCGGCGGGCGCGCGGGACGCCGCCGAGGGCAGGACGGTGTTCAGCAGGCCGGGTGGCGGCACCCGGGTCGGCGACCGGCTCAGCGAGCTGCCGCTGACGCTGCGCAGCGACCCGTACGCGCCGGGCCTGGAGTGCGCGCCGTTCGTGCTGGCCCACACCTCGGGGGACGCCGCGTCCGTCTTCGACAACGGGCTGCCGGTCGCCGCCACGGAGTGGATCTCCGGCGGGGAGCTGCGGCATCTGACGACGACGCGGCACAGCGCCGCGCTGACCGGGTTGCCGGTCGCGCCCGCCGGGGACAACCTGATCCTCGACGGCGGCTCGGGCAGATCGCTGGAGGAGATGGTGGCCGCCACGGAGCGCGGACTGCTGCTCACCTGCCTGTGGTACATCCGCGAGGTCGATCCGGCGACGCTGCTGCTGACCGGGCTGACCCGCGACGGCGTGTACCTGGTGGAGAACGGCGAGGTCGTGGGCGAGGTGAACAACTTCCGGTTCAACGAGTCGCCGGTCGACCTGCTGCGGCGGGCCACCGAGGCCGGGCGCACGGAAAAGACGCTGCCGCGCGAGTGGGGCGACTGGTTCACTAGGGCTGCGATGCCGGCCCTGCGGGTGCCGGACTTCAACATGAGCTCGGTCAGCCAGGGCGTCTGAGCGCCTTCGGATCGCCCATAGACTGGTCGGGCCCCAACAGAACTGTTCAAGGAGACCCGGAACCGTGACGGACATCGTCGACGAGCTGAAGTGGCGCGGGCTGTGGGCCCAGTCCACTGACGAGGACGCACTGCGCAAGGCGCTCGCGGACGGTCCGATCACGTTCTATTGCGGTTTCGACCCGACCGCGGCCTCCCTGCACGTCGGCCACCTGGTGCAGGTGCTGACGATGCGCCGCCTCCAGCAGGCGGGCCTGCGCCCGCTGGCGCTGGTCGGCGGCGCCACGGGCCAGATCGGCGACCCGCGCCCGACGGCGGAGCGCACGCTGAACGACCCGGAGACGATCGCCCAGTGGGTGACCCGGCTGCGCTCGCAGATCGAGCCCTTCCTCGACTTCGAGGGCGAGAACGCGGCGACGATGGTGAACAACCTGGACTGGACCGCGGGCATGTCCGCGATCGAGTTCCTGCGCGACATCGGCAAGCACTTCCGGGTCAACAAGATGCTGACCAAGGACTCCGTGGCCCGCCGCCTGGAGTCGCAGGAGGGCATCAGCTACACGGAGTTCAGCTACCAGCTGCTCCAGGGCATGGACTTCCTGGAGCTGTACCGGCGCTACGGCTGCACGCTCCAGCAGGGCGGCTCCGACCAGTGGGGCAACCTCACGGCCGGGCTCGACCTGATCCACCGCCTGGAGCCGGAGGCGACGGCGCACTGCATCGCGACGCCGCTGATGGTGAAGGCCGACGGCACCAAGTTCGGCAAGACCGAGGGCGGCGCCGTCTGGCTCGACCCCGAGATGACGACGCCGTACGCGTTCTACCAGTTCTGGCTGAACGTGGACGACCGGGACATCTCGACGTACATGCGGATCCTGTCCTTCCAGTCCCGCGAGGAGCTGGAGGCGCTGGAGGCGCAGACCGCGGAGCGCCCGCAGGCCCGCGCCGCGCAGCGCGCGCTGGCCGAGGAGCTGACGACGCTGGTGCACGGCGCCGACCAGACGGCCGCCGTGATCGCCGCGTCGAAGGCGCTGTTCGGCCAGGGTGACGGCGATCTGGCGGACCTCGACGAGGCGACGCTCGCGGCCGCCCTGTCGGAGCTGCCGAAGGCCGAGGTCTCCGAGCTGGGCCCGGTCGTCGACCTGTTCGCCGAGGTCGGTCTCGTGGCCAGCAAGTCCGCCGCGCGGCGGACCGTGAAGGAGGGCGGGGCCTACGTGAACAACGTCAAGGTCGCCGCCGAGGACCACGTACCGGGCACCGGGGATCTGCTGCACGGTCGCTGGCTGGTCCTGCGCCGCGGCAAGAAGAACCTCGCGGCCGTCGAGGTCAAGGGCGCCTAGGGCCTGCCCGTACACCGAGGGCGCTGTCGCTTCCGCCGGGCGGAAGGGACAGCGCCCTCGGTCGTGCCGCCGGCGCGGAGCGCTAGGTCCGCTTCTTGTTGCCCCGCAACGACGTCCACGCCATGTCGCCCACCGCGACGACCACGACGGCGCCGATCAGCTGGAGCAGATGGCGGATCCAGTCGATGCCCTTGGTGTCGTTGACGCCGAGGCCCGTGGCCGCCCAGTTGCCGAGAACGCTGCCGATGATGCCGAAGACCGTCGTCAGCCACAGCGGGATCTGCTGCTTGCCCGGCAGGATCGCCTTCGCGATCAGGCCCAGCACCAGACCCACGATGATCGCCCACAACCAACTCATGACATCGCCTCCTCAAGCGGCGCGGAGTGCGCGGCCTGCGCCACTCACGTGCGATCAGTCTCCGGCCGTACTCCGTACGGCGCATGTCGGGGCACCCCATACGTGGTACGGCGCAGGTGGCACGCCCAGGTCAGGGCCGCCCCGGTCTCGTAGCCGACGCAGCCCCGGCGTAACGTGGTTGCGGTCCGGTCCGGGGAGAGTCCGGCGAGCTGGCGGGTGGTGGAATGTGATGCGGAAGCGCAGCGACAACGGCGGAGCACAGGTTTTCCGGATCACCGGAGCACGGCAGGGGCTCGCCGAGGACGTGCGCGGGCGGCAACGCCGGTACGTCATCTCGATGGGGATCCGCACCCTCGCGGTGATCGCCACCGCGGTGCTGTGGGACATCGAGCGGCCCGTCGCCATCGTGACCCTGGTGCTCGGCGCCTTCCTTCCCTACGTGGCCGTGGTCATCGCCAACGCGGGCCGGGAGAACGCGCCGAACCTGCCGTCGACCTTCGTGCCGGCACCCACGCGTCCGATGATCGCGCCGACGCCTGCGGCGGGTCCCGCGGAATCCGTCCCGGAGGACCGGGTGTAGCCGTCGGCGCCCTCCGGCACCCGTACCGGCCCGCACCGGCCTGCGGTACGACTGGTCGATAAAGCTCAAGAAAAGCTCAGATCAATCATGTGGTTCCGGTGCCGGGTACGGGGTCGCGCGTGACATACTGCGTACGCGCTCCGCATCCCCCGTCGGAGCGACGGACCGACGCCGGGCAGCTCCCCCCGTGGCTGCTCGGCGTCGCCTTTTCTCCGGTGTTTTCCAGGGGATTTTCCGGGCCGTTTAAGGTTGAGCCGTGAATCTCACGAACCTGTCCGGACCGACTCCGCCGTCCCCCACGACCCCCCAGTGCTCGGCCAAGGGCTGCCGTGCCGACGCGGTGTGGGTGCTGGCGTGGAACAACCCGAAGCTGCACACGCCCGAGCGCCGCAAGACCTGGCTCGCCTGTGACGAGCACCGCGAGTCCCTCTCCCAGTTCCTCGGCGTGCGCGGGTTCCTGAAGGACGTCGTGACGCTCGCCGAGTGGGAGTCCGCCGAGCGGCAGGACTGACTCGCCGGTCAGCGGGCGGTGCCCGGCCGCTCAGCCGCCGATCGCCGACATCGGACGGTCGGGCTGGAGGAACGTCGGGTCGTCGAGGCCCGAGCCGGCCTTCTTGCCCCACATCGCCAGCTTCCAGATGCGGGCGATGGCCTCGTCGTCGCCCTCCGGACCGTCCGCGCGCAGCGCCGCACGCAGATCCGTCTCCTCCCGCGCGAACAGGCAGGTACGGACCTGGCCGTCGGCGGTGAGGCGGGTGCGGTCGCAGGCCGCGCAGAACGGGCGGGTCACCGAGGCGATGACGCCGACGCGGTGCGGCCCGCCGTCGACGGTCCAGCGCTCGGCCGGGGCGGAGCCGCGCTCCCCCGACTCCTCGGGGGTCAGCTCGAAGCGGGTGCGCAGGGAGGCCAGGATGTCACCGGCGGTGACCATGCCCTCGCGCTTCCAGCCGTGCTGGGCGTCCAGTGGCATCTGCTCGATGAACCGCAGCTCGTAGTCGTGCTCGACGGCCCAGGCGAGGAGGTCGGGCGCCTCCTCCTCGTTCAGCCCCGGCATCAGGACCGAGTTGATCTTCACCGGGGTCAGGCCCGCCTCGTGCGCGGCGGCGAGTCCCTCGATGACGTCCTTGTGGCGGTCGCGGCGGGTCAGCGTCTTGAAGACGTCGGGGCGCAGCGTGTCCAGCGACACGTTCACCCGGTCCAGGCCCGCCTGCTTCAGGGCGGCGGCGGTGCGCTTCAGCCCGATGCCGTTCGTCGTCAGCGACATCTGGGGGCGGGGCTCCAGGGCGGCGACCCGCTCGACGATCCCGACCAGTCCGGGCCGCAGCAAAGGCTCGCCGCCGGTGAAGCGGACCTCGGTGATGCCGAGGTGCGTGACGGCGATCCGGACGAGGCGGACGATCTCGTCGTCGGTCAGCAGATCCGACTTCCCCAGCCACTGCAGGCCCTCTTCCGGCATGCAGTACGTGCACCGGAGATTGCAGCGGTCGGTCAGCGAGACCCGCAGGTCGGTGGCCACCCGGCCGTAGGTGTCGATGAGCACGTGGGCCCCCTCCCTCTTGTCGTGCGTACAAGGCCTGACACTGACCGAGCCTACGTGACGGGTCCGACACCGACAGTCCGGTGATCCCACGAGCGTGCCGTGCCCCCGTCGTAGAGAGCTACCAGCTCGCCACGACGGGGGCACGGGACAGAACGCGCGATCAGTGGGCTCCGGTGCCCGTGAGGGAGCGCACCTCCAGCTCCGCGTACTTGCCCGCGTCGGCCTTCTCCTTGGCCAGGTAGGTGCCGATGACGCCGAGCAGGAAGCCCACGGGGATCGAGATGAGGCCCGGGTTCTCCAGCGGGAACCAGTCGAAGTCGGCGCTCTTGAACATGGACGTCTCCTTGCCGGAGACGACCGGCGAGAAGAGGACCAGGAAGACCGCGGTGAACAGGCCGCCGTAGATCGACCACAGCGCGCCGGTGGTGTTGAAGCGCTTCCAGAAGAGGCTGTAGAGGATCGTCGGCAGGTTCGCGGACGCGGCGACCGCGAAGGCCAGGGCGACCAGGCCCGCGACGTTCAGGTCGCGCGAGAGCGCGCCGAGGGCGATCGAGACGATGCCGATGAAGACCGTGGCCCAGCGGGCGGCCCGCATCTCCTGCTTCTCGGTCGCCTGGCCCTTCTTGATCACGTTGGCGTAGATGTCGTGCGCGAAGGACGACGACGAGGCCAGGGTCAGGCCCGCGACGACCGCGAGGATCGTGGCGAAGGCGACGGCCGAGATGGACGCAAGCAGGATCGCGCCCCAGCTGGAGTCGACGCCGCCCAGATGCAGGGCGAGCAGCGGTGCCGCGGTGTTGCCCGCCTTGTTCGAGGCGATGATCTCTTCCGGCTTGATGAGCGCGGCGGCGCCGAAGCCGAGCGCGAGCGTCATCAGGTAGAAGACGCCGATGATGCCGATGGCCCAGTTGACCGACTTACGGGCGGCCTTGGCGGTCGGCACCGTGTAGAAGCGGATCAGGATGTGCGGCAGTCCGGCGGTGCCGAGGACGAGCGCGATGCCCAGCGAGATGAAGTCGATCTTCGAGGTGGCCGTGGCGCCGTACTTCAGGCCCGGCTCCAGGAAGGGCGAGCCCTTGCCGCTGTTCTCGGCGGCCGTGCCGAGCAGGTCCGAGATGTTGAAGTCGAACTTCAGCAGGACCAGGAAGGTCAGCAGGATGGCACCGGCGATGAGCAGCACGGCCTTGACCATCTGCACCCAGGTGGTGCCCTTCATGCCGCCGATCGTCACGTACACGATCATCAGGACGCCGACGAGCGCGACGATGCCGACCTTGCCGGCGTCGGAGGTGATGCCGAGCAGCAGCGAGACCAGGACGCCCGCGCCCGCCATCTGCGCGAGCAGATAGAAGATGGAGACGACGATGGTGGAGGTGCCGGCGGCGGTGCGGACCGGGCGCTGGCGCATCCGGTAGGCGAGCACGTCGCCCATCGTGTAGCGGCCGGAGTTGCGCAGCGGTTCGGCGACCAGGAGCAGGGCGACGAGCCAGGCGACCAGGAAGCCGATGGAGTAGAGGAAGCCGTCGTAGCCGAAGAGGGCGATGGCGCCCGCGATGCCGAGGAACGACGCGGCGGACATGTAGTCGCCGGAGACCGCGAGGCCGTTCTGGAAGGCGGTGAACTGCCGTCCGCCCGCGTAGAAGTCGGCCGCGCTCTTGGTCTGGCGGCCCGCCCATACGGTGATGACGAGGGTCGCCGCGACGAACACCGAGAACAGGGTGATGATCAGCGGCCGGTGGTCGCTCGCCTCGGCGGCGGCCAGCGTGAACTGTGACGTGACGGGGCTCATGCGCCGCCCTCCATACGGGACTTGATGGCCTCGGCCTTGGGGTCCAGCTTCGCGGCGGCGTGCCGGGAGTACCACCAGGCGATGAGGAACGTGGTGAGGAACTGGGCGAGGCCGAGGACGAGGGCGACGTTGATGTTGCCGACGACCTTGGTGCCCATGAAGTCGCCCGCGTAGTTCGAGAGCAGGACGTACACGAGGTACCAGGCGATGAACGCGATGGTGAGCGGGAAGGCGAACGAGCGGTGCGCGTGGCGCAGTTCGCCGAACTCCGCGCTCTGCTGCACCTCGGTGAACTCCTCGGTGGAGGGCAGCGTGCGGGGCTCGTCCGGACTGCCCTTCGGCGGTGGTGGTGCGTCGGTGGCCACGGAGACTCCTCGTGGTGCGGGTGCTTTCGGGGACTTTTCAGGGGGAGTTGCGGGAGTCGCGGGCGACTCGGGCTGTGCGGGCATACGTGTTCTCGGACCTCATGGTGACGTGGATCACGTGAGCCGGGTCGCGATGGTAGAGCGAGCCGACGTGATCCGACAGGGGGGTGGATCGTGCTCCTTGCCCCCTGCACAACGGCACGGCGGCGCCAACGGAGCGGTTCAACTCCCCTGATTTCTTTCGGAACTCGTTGATGACCTGCGGCGACTAGAGATACGTTCGCACCGCACCACGCGTCATGTACCTGCCCGGGCACCACATGTGTTCGGGCTTTACGCATATGCCCCCAGATATGCCCCCATTCGCCCTTGAACGACGGATGATGTGGAGATCCCATGGCTCATCTTCGTGCCAGACGACGTATGGCCCTCGCCCTGCCGATCGGCATGGCGCTCACGGCGTCCTTCGGCTTCCTGCCGTCCGCGGCCGCCGCACCGGTCGACTCCCCGTCGGTGAACGCCCGTTCGGCCTCCGACACCTCGCTCGCGTACGTCGTCAACACGCGGAGCACCGACGCGCGCACGCTCTCCTCCGTGCGCAAGGCGATATCCGCGGCCGGCGGTTCCGTCGTCGAGACGTACGCCAGGATCGGCGTCTTCGTCGTCCACTCCGCCAACCCGGACTTCGGCAAGCAGGTCCGCGCCGTGAAGGGCGTGGCCTCGGCGGGCGCCACCCGCACCACGCCGCTCACCGCGGCCGGCACCACCGACGAGGGCAAGGTCCAGCGGCTGACGGCCGCCGAGGTCAAGTCCGCTTCCGCGACGGCGACTTCCGGTGAGGAGCCGCTGGAGGCCAACCAGTGGGACCTCAGGGCGATCGGCGCCGACAAGGCGGCGAAGATCAACCCGGGCAGCAGAAACGTCACGGTCGGGGTGATCGACACCGGCGTGGACGACACCCACCCCGATCTCACCGCGAACTTCTCGCCCTCCCAGTCGGCCAGTTGCATCGGCGGCAAGGCCGACACCTCGTACGGCGCCTGGCGGCCCGCGACCCCGGACCACTACCACGGCACGCATGTCGCCGGTGAGATAGCCGCCGCCCGCAACGGAGTCGGTGTCGCGGGTGTCGCGCCCGGCGTGAAGGTCGCGGGCATCAGGGTGGCCGACCCGCAGACCGAGCTGTTCTACCCGGAGAGCGTCGTCTGCGCCTTCGTGTTCGCCGCCGACCACGGCATCGAGGTCACCAACAGCAGCTACTACGTGGACCCGTGGCTGTACAACTGCCTCGACGACCCCGACCAGCGGGCCATCGTGGACGCGGTGAACCGGGCCCAGCTGTACGCCACCCACAAGGGCACCCTGAACCTGGCCTCGGCGGGCAACTCCTCCGACGACCTCGACTCGGACGCGCTCGTCGACGAGTCCAGCCCCGACGACTCGACGCCGGTCACCCGGACCGTCGACCCGCACAAGTGCTTCGACGTGCCGACCCAGCTGCCGGGTGTCGTCACGGTCAGCGCGACCGGCGTGAACAAGGCCAAGTCGTACTACTCCAGCTACGGCAAGGGCGTCATCGACGTCGCGGCGCCGGGCGGCGACAAGCTCCAGATCCCCGGCACCCCGGACGCCAACGGCCGCATCCTGTCGACGCTGCCGGGCAACGCGTACGGCTATCTCCAGGGCACCTCGATGGCGTCCCCGCACGCGGCGGGCGTCGCCGCGCTGCTGAAGTCCCGGCACCCGAAGGCGACTCCGGCCCAGTTGCAGGCGCTGCTCAAGGCGCAGGCGGACCCGCAGGCCTGCCCGGCCTCGTACGACCCCGACGGCACCGGCACGTACAAGGCGACCTGCACCGGCGGCACGCGCGACAACAGCTTCTACGGCCGCGGCATCGTCAACGCGCTCGACGCCGTCAAGTAGCGAGTCCCGTACCGCAGTTGCTCCGCACCATGACGTACGTCCTCGGCTCGACATCAGACCGAACGGAGACTTCATGACGACGCCTCACTCCCGTCCGCGCGGCGCCCGCCGCCCCCTGGCCCTGCCCCTCGGCATCGCGGCGGTCACCGCGCTGGCCTTCCTGCCGAACGCGACCGCGTCGGCGGCCGACACCTCGGCCGGCGCCCCGGCGAGCGCCCCGGTCGTCACCGACGGCCCCGATCTCAGCTATGTCGTCAACGTCCGCCCCGGCAAGGGCGATTCGGCGGTGGAGAAGGCCATCGGCAAGGCCGGCGGCTCCGTCGTCATCGCGTACGACAAGATCGGTGTCATCGTCGTCCACTCCAAGAACCCGGACTTCGCGAAGACGATCCGCGCCGTGCGCGGGGTCGAGTCGGCCGGCGCCACACGCACCGCGCCGCTGGCCGCGCAGTCCAGCGACGACCTGGCCACCCGGCAGGTGCTGACCGCGGCGGAGGCCAGACAGGCGGCGGCCTCGGCCGATGCCGACCAGGACCCGCTGGAGCCGTTGCAGTGGGACCTGCCCGCGATGAAGGCGGACAAGGCCCACAAGGTGTCCCTGGGCAGCCCCAAGGTGACGGTCGGCGTGCTCGACTCCGGCGTCGACGACACCCACCCCGACCTGGCCCCCAACTTCGACAGGAAGGCCTCGGCCAACTGCCTGGGCGGGGTGCCCGTGCAGAAGGACAACGCGTGGCGGCCCGTCGAGGGCGAGTCCGGGCACGGGACGCACGTGGCCGGTGAGATAGCCGCCGCCAAGAACGGCATCGGCGTCACCGGCGTCGCGCCGGGCGTGAAGGTGGCCAGCCTGAAGGTGGCGGAGCCCGCCACCGGCATGTACTACACGGAGGCCGTCGTCTGCGGCTTCGTGTGGGCGGCCGACCACGGGGTGGATGTCACCAACTCCAGCTACTACACCGACCCCTGGCTGTTCAACTGCACGACGGACGCCGACCAGAAGGCGCTCGTCACGGCCGTCACCCGGGCCTCGCAGTACGCCGAGCGCAAGGGCGCGGTGAACGTCGCGGCGGCCGGCAACGCGGCCACCGACCTCGCCCAGGACGAGATCGTCGACGACTCCTCGCCGGACGACTCGACGCCGACGCACCGGGTCATCAGGACGAAGGACTGCTTCGACATCCCGTCGCAGCTGCCCGGTGTGGTCACGGTCGCGGCGACCGGCGCCAAGGGCATCAAGGCCTCGTTCTCGAACTACGGCAAGGGCGTCATCGACATCGCGGCCCCCGGCGGCGACAGCACCGCGTACCAGACGCCCGCTCCCCCGGCCACCAGCGGTCTGATCCTGTCCACGGTGCCGGGCGGCAAGTGGCAGTACATGGCCGGTACGTCGATGGCGTCCCCGCACGTCGCGGGCGTCGCCGCGCTCATCAAGTCGACGCATCCCAAGGCCTCGGCGGCGCAGGTGAAGGCGCTGCTGTACAAGGAGGCCGACGCGACCAAGTGCACCGACCCGTACGACATCGACGGTGACGGCACGGTCGACGCGGTGTGCGTGGGCGGCAAGAACAAGAACAGTTTCTACGGTGCCGGTGCGGCGGACGCGCTCGACGCCGTGACCAAGTAACGCAGTTCCTATGGATGGGGCGGGGCCCGGTCGGGTCCCGCCCCCGCTGCTGCGGCACACTGCCCGCATGACCCGTACAACCGGCGCCTCCCCGGCCACCGCCGCCGCCTGGGACGCGCTCGGCGGAGACCCCGCCCTGCTGTCCCGCGTCTCGCACCTCACGCGCGCGGGCGCGCTGCCCGCCCGCCTCCCCGTGCGCGAACTGGCCGCGGCCTGCGTCGGTGCGTGCTCCCTCGCGGCCGCGGAACTGGCCGCCACGCGCGCGGGGCGGGACGTGGGCGCCGTCCAGGTCGACGACGGCGCCGTGGCGACGGCCTTCACCAGCGAGCGGCATCTGCTCATCGACGGCCGTGCTCCGGTCAGCTTCGCCCCGCTGTCGCGCTTCTGGCGCACCCGGGACGGCTGGCTGCGCACCCACGCGAACTACCCGCACCACCGGGCCCGGCTGCGCGCGGCGCTCGGGACCGGCGCGGACGCGTCCGTGGCGGACGTGGCGGCGCTGCTCGCCGAGCGGTCGGCGTACGAGGTCGAGGAGACCGTGTACGCGGCCGGCGGTCTGGCCGTCGCGCTGCGCGGCCCGGAGCAGTGGGCCGCGCATCCGCAGGGCGCCGAAGTGGCCGCCCGGCCGCTGCTGACGCGGGAACGGCTCGACACGGCACCGCCCCGCGATCCCCGGCGGCCCCTGAGGGTCCTCGACCTCACCCGGGTCATCGCGGGCCCGGTCGCCACCCGCACCCTGGCGCTGCTCGGCGCGGACGTGCTGCGGGTGGACGCGCCGCAGTTGCCGGAGGACCCGGACGCGCACGCCGACACCGGGTTCGGCAAGCGCTCGACACGGCTCGACCTGGGCGCCGGTGCGGACCGGCGCGTCTTCGACGAGCTGCTGTCCGGCGCGGACGTGGTGGTCACCGGCTACCGGCCGGGCGCGCTGGACCGGTTCGGGCTCGCTCCCGAGACGCTGGCGGAGCGGCGCCCCGGCCTGGTGGTCGCCTCGCTCTCGGCCTGGGGCGGGTACGGGCCGTGGGGCGAGCGGCGCGGCTTCGACAGCCTCGTCCAGGTCGCCACGGGCATCGCGGCGATCGAGGGCGACGCCGCGGAGGGCGATCAGCCCGGGGCGCTGCCCGCGCAGGCGCTCGACCACGGTACGGGGTATCTGCTGGCGGCGGCCGTGCTGCGCTCGCTCACCGAGCAGGTCGCAGAGGGCGGTTCGCGGGTGGTCCGGCTCGCGCTCGCTCAGACGGCGCACTGGCTGGTCCACGGGGTGCGGCCGGAGCCCGCGGCCACCGGCGAGGCGCCGGATCCCGCCGCCCGGCTCGCGGAGACGGACAGCCCGCTGGGCCGGCTGCGGTACGCGCTGCCCCCGGTGTCGTTCGACGGCGGGCCCGCCGACTGGCGGCGGCCACCCGGGTGCTGGGGCGCCGACGCCCCGGAGTGGCCGACACCTGCCGCCCCCGCGGCCCCGGGCGAACCGGAGCCGCCCGCGGCGCGTCTTCCCGGCCATGGATGACCGTGTCCATCGGCCGGACCTGGACTTGCCCGCACGCGGAACCGCTGCTCAAGATCGTTTGGTGAGTTCCATGCCACCGACCACCGAACTGTCCGCTCCGGCGGACGCGCCCGTCCGCAGACCCGGCGCCGGGCGCGCCGTCGCCGTCGTCGTGCTCGTCGCCGCGGCGGCCCTGATCCCGATGTTCGGGCCGCGGGCCGCCCTCGACGGCACGGGTGAGGCCGCCGCGCCCGGCACCGGCGGGATCGCGCTGTTGCGGACCGTGCTGTTCGCCGCGGTGTGCGTCCAGGCCGGGGAGATCTTCGCCGCGTTCCTCGCCCGCAGGGTCGAGCCCGCCGCGCGGCAGCCGCGCCGCTGGTCGCCGTACGCGCCGTGGGCGGGGTTCGCGGCGGCCCTGGGGCTCGCCTCCGTGGTGGCCTCCGGGAACCTCGTCCCGGACAGCCTCGCCGCGCTGGACATCGGCGGCCTGTACGGGACGCGCGACGGCACGCTGGCCCTCGTCGAGGTGAACGCCTTCGTGGTGGCGGCCCTGTGCGCGCGCACCCGGCTGCCCGGCACGGCGCTGCTGCCGCTGGCGGCCGTGGCGGTCGCGGAGGCACTGCGCGCCCACCCGCCGTCCGAGGACACCCCGCTCGTCGGCTCGGGGCTGACCCTGGTGCATGTCACGAGCGCGGCGCTGTGGGTGGGCGGCCTGCTGTACGTCCTGCGCACCGCGCACGCGTGGCGGGCGCTCGCTCCCGGGGCGGGCGCGGCCCTTCTGGGGCTCTACGCGCGCGTGGCGGCGGTGCTGCTCGCCGCGATCACCGCGACCGGGGTGTGCAGCACGCTGCGCCGGATGCCGTCGAGCACGGTCCTCGACCAGCTGACCTCGACGGCGTACGGGCGCACGCTCCTCGCGAAGGTGCTCCTCGTGGTGGTGGTCGCCGTGCTGGCGCTGGTGGCGCGGCTGCGGCTGTCCCGCGCGCGGGACCGTACGCGGGCGTACGTCCCCGCGCGCGCGGAGGTCGTGGTGCTGGGGGTCGTGGTCGCGGTGTCGGCGGTCCTGACGGCGGTGCCGCTGCCGATCCGCTGGACCTGACCCCGTGGCCGCCGGGTGTCAGTTGGTGACGAGCACCTTCAGGGCGGTGCGCTCGTCCATCGCCTTGTAGCCGCCCGGGACGCCCTCGATGTCGACCGTCATGTCGAAGACGGGCGAGGGGTCGATCGTGCCGTCGAGGACGTCGGGCAGCAGGTCGGGGATGTAGCTGCGGACGGGGGCGACGCCGCCGCGCAGCGCGATGTTCCGGTCGAACATGACGCTCAGGTCGAGGCCGGTGCCGCTGCCGTGCGGGACGCCGACGAAGCCGATGGCGCCGCCGTCGCGGGTGATGTTCACGGCCGTCTTCATGGACTGCTCGGTGCCGACGGCCTCGATCACGGCGTGCGCGCCCTGGCCGCCGGTCAGCTCGCGGATCGCCTCGACGGCCGCGTCGCCGCGCTCGGCGACGACGTCGGTTGCGCCGAAGGTGCGGGCGATGTCGGTACGGACCTGGTGGCGGCCGAGCGCGATGATCCGCTCGGCGCCGAGCCGCTTGGCCGCCAGCACGCCGCACAGGCCCACCGCGCCGTCGCCGACGACGGCGACCGTGGCGCCCTTGCGGACGCCCGCGCCGAGGGCGGCGTGGTGGCCGGTGCCCATGACGTCGGAGAGCGTCAGGAGGGCGGACAGCAGGTGGTCGTCGGAGGCGGCCTCGGCGGGCAGCCGCACGAGGGTGCCGTCGGCGTAGGGCACGCGGACGGCCTCGCCCTGTCCACCGTCGTAGCCGACCGAGCCCCAGAAGCCGCCGTGCTCGCACGAGGTGGTCAGGCCCTCGCGGCAGTAGTCGCACACACCGTCGGACCACATGAAGGGCGCGACCACGAGGTCGCCGCGGCGCACGCCGGACACCTCGCTGCCGGTCTCCTCGACGATGCCGAGGAACTCGTGTCCGATGCGCTGCCCCGGCTGCCGTGCGGCCTCGCCGCGGTAGGCCCACAGGTCGCTGCCGCAGATGCAGGCGCGCAGGACGCGTACGACGGCGTCCGTGGGCAGCACGACGACGGGCTCGGGGACGTCCTCCACACGCATGTCGTACGGGGCGTGAATGGTGGTGGCGCGCATAGGGGGGTGTTCCTTTGTGCAGGTCAGTGAGGGGTGCGCCGGGTTTCGGCGCTCCCCTCACGGTACGCCGCACGGGGCGCGGGCCGCGCATCGAGGACTCCCTGGGCCAGCAGGAACTGGGCGGCCACGTAGGTGAGCATGATCCAGAAGTCGGGGCGCGGCAGGGCCGGCCAGTCGGCGATGCCCATGGCGATGAGCGAGTCCGACAGCAGGAACAGGGCGCCGCCGACGCCCGCCGTCGGTCCGAGGCGGGAGGCGCCGTAGGCCATCGCGGTCAGCAGGAGGCTGTATCCGGCGACGGGTCCGCGCAGGCCGGCCGGCAGGTCGGGCCAGAGCGCGACGATCGTGACGGCCAGGACGACGCCGTAGCCGATCGCGAGCAGCCCACTACGCGCGCGTGGTGACCCGTTCCGCTGGAACAGCACGAGGTAGCAGACGTGTCCGGCGGCGAAGCTGCCCATCCCGGCGAGGAACGCGGCGTCGTTGTCGAACAGCAGCAGGACGTCGCCGCCCCACCCGAGCAGCAGCGCGCCGCACAGCAGCCGGGGTGCGCCGCGCGCGACGACGTAGGCGAGCAGGGCCGGTATGAGCAGCGGTTTGAGGACGACGTGCGCGGTGTGCGCACCGGCCAGGAGGGCGAGGAGATCGGCGGCGCACACCGTGAGGAAGCCGGTGCGCAGGGCCCGGGGCAGGGTCACGCGGCGCCCTCGACGGGCTGCGGGGCGGGCGCGGGCTCGGCGGCGGCCCCGGGCCGTGGCGCGGGCTGCCAGCCGGGGCCGCGGAACACGCGCCCGGCCCGCTCGCGCCAACTGCTCGCCGCCTTCAGGTCCTTGGCGATGGCGGCGTACTCGTGGGTGGCCACGCGCAGCGGGTTGTGGGTACTGATGTTCTTGGTGAGCCCGAAGACGGGCCGCTCGACCTCCGCCACCCAGGAGCCGAAGAGCCGGTCCCAGACGATGAGGATGCCGCCGAAGTTGCGGTCCAGGTAGCCGCCCTGGGAGGCGTGGTGGACGCGGTGGTGGGAGGGCGTGTTGAAGAGGAACTCGAAGGGGCGCCACATCTTGTCGATGCGTTCGGTGTGGATCCAGAACTGGTAGACGAGGTTGACCGACGAGCAGAACGCGAGCGCCGCCGGGTGCACACCGCAGGCGATGAGCGGCAGGTAGAACGGCCACGAGGTCACGCTGGTCCAGGGCTGGCGCAGCGCCGTCGTGAGGTTGAACCTGCGGCTGGAGTGGTGCACGACGTGGCACGCCCACAGGATGCGGATGACGTGGTGGCCCCGGTGCGACCAGTAGTAGAAGAAGTCCTGGGCGAGCAGCATCAGCGGGACGGTCCACCAGAGCACGGGCACGCGCAGCGGCGTCAGTTCGTACACCGCCGTGTAGATCGCGACGATCGGGATCTTCCACAGGAAGTCGAACACAAGGCTGCCGAGCCCCATGGTGACGCTGGTGGTCGCGTCCTTGGTGTCGTATCCGGCTTCGTTCTCGTCGGGGTGGATCCGTACGCTCACGATCTCCACGATCGTGAGCAGCACGAAGGCGGGGATCGACCACAGCACGACATCGGGCAGGTTGGGCGTCGACATGCGTGCACCGTACGGGCGGTGACCTGGCCTCGGCTAGATGTTGTTACCGACAAGTATTACCCCGGGTAGGGGGTCAGACTCCGGTGGCTCCCAACAAAGATCCCGCCGCGTACGTCACCGCCATCGCCAGCGCGCCCCCGCCCATGTTCCGCAGAATCGCCCGTCCCACGGCCGCGTTTCCCGTACGGGCGCTGCTGTAGCCGGTGAGGGCGAGGGCGGCGAGGACCGAGAGGACGGTGACGGGCAGGCGCCAGGCGGCGGGCGGAAGGACGATCGCGAGGAGCGGGAGCAGGGCGCCCACGGTGAACGCGAGGAAGCTGGCCCAGGCCGCGTGCCAGGGGTTGGTGAGGTCGTCGGGGTCGATGCCCAGCTCCACGCTCGCGTGGGCGCGCAGCGCGTCCCGCTCGGTGAGCTGTTCGGCGGCTTCGCGGGCCACGTCGCGGCTGAGCCCGCGCTGCGCCAGCAGGTCCGTCAGCTCCTGGAGTTCGGCCTCCGGCTGCTCCCTCAGCTCCCGCTTCTCCTGGGCCAGCGCGGCCTTCTCGGAGTCGCGCTGGGTGGAGACGGAGACGTACTCGCCGGCCGCCATGGACATCGATCCGGCGAGCAGCCCGGCGAGCCCGGCGGTGAGCAGGGCGGAGCGGTCGTCGGTGGCGCCGGCGACGCCGACGACGAGTCCCGCGGTGGAGACCACGCCGTCGTTGGCGCCGAGGACGGCGGCGCGCAGCCAGTTGAGCCGCGAGCCGAGCGCGCCGCCGTGTGCTTCGTCGTGCGGGATTGATTCGGTCACCCGGTGAGCATGGCACCCAGAGGCCTCACCAGACCCGGACCGACGCTCCGGGCGCGAAGACCGGGCTCGTGGCGTCGGCGGGCGGCTCCTTGAGCGGTTCGTCGATCTCGGCGACGGTGGGGCCCACGCGGGCCGCGATCGGGTCGAGGAGGCCGAGGTCGAACCCGTAGACGCGGGCGGTGTTGCCGCCGACCATGGCGGCGATCTCGTCGCGCGGCAGTCCCGCGTAGGCGATGCGCAGCGCTTCGCGGGTGTACGGGTACGTGCCCTCGTCGTGCGGGTAGTCGCTGCCCCACATGATCTTGTCGAGGCCGATGCGGTCCCGCAGCGGCACCTCGTGGGGGCGCATGAAGCTCGCGCCCACGAAGCAGTTCTCCCGCCACACCGTGGAGGGGCCCTTGCCCATCGAATCGGCCAGGCCCGCGCCGAACTTGGACTCCGCGGTGTTCGCCTTCGTGGCGGCCCGCACCAGGCGCGCGTGGTAGTAGTCCAGCATGTCGAGGACGCCGGGGATCCAGCCGGAGCCCTGCTCGGTGAGGACGAGCTTCAGGTCGGGGTGCTTGCGGAAGGCGCCGCCGAAGACGAGGTGCCACAGGGCGCGGTGCGAGAACCAGGTCGTCTCGACCATGAACACCGCGCGGGCGGCGGGTTCGTCGCCGAGCGGCGGGGAGGCCGAGCCCGCGTGGTGGTTGACCGGGACGCCGAGTTCGGCGCAGGTCCGCCAGATCGGGTCGTACGCCGACGAGTACAGCTCGGGGAGGCCGGAGCCGGGCGGGGTGCCGGGCAGCAGCAGGCCGCCCTTCAGGCCCGCGTCGGCCGCCCAGCGGATCTCCTCGACGGCCTCCTCCACGTCGTTGAGGAGGATCTGGAAGACGCCCGCGCGGCGGCCGGGTGCGGCGGCGCAGAAGTCGGCGAGCCAGCGGTTGTGGGCGCGCAGGCCCGCCCAGCGCTGCTCGAACTCCTCGCGCGTGGGCGCGGGTGCCATGAGGGAGGCGGACGGGAAGAACGGCGGGATGGTGTTGGGGAAGACGACCTCGGCGACGATGCCGTCGCGCTCCAGCTCCTCGATGCGGCGCTCGGAGTTCCAGTTGCGGTCGGCGGTGTCGGCGAGCAGGTCCGCGTAGGGGTTGACGTAGGTGGCGGCCCAGGCGTCGAAGGCGTCGTGGTGCCGGGTCTCCAGGTAGGGCCGGTAGTCGAGGAGGTCGGCTCCGGCGTGGCAGTCCGCCGAGATCACCGTGTAGCGGTCCGCGGGTGCGGTCACGGGTTCACCCCCAGGGTCGGGAAGTCGTGGTCGGTCAGCCAGTGCCGGCCCACGTCGCGCGAGCGCGCCCAGGACGCCTCGACGGCCGTCTGGTCGGCGTCCTGCCCGAGGTCGGCCGGGGTCGGGCCGATGCGGCGGGCGAGCGGGGCCAGCTTGTCGGTGTCGAAGCCGAAGACCTCGGCGGCGGCGAGGCCGAGCATGCGGCGGGTCTCGTCGACCGGGATGTCGTGGAAGGTTTTCTTCAGCCACGCGCGCGTATCGGGCCACGTGCCCTCGGGGTGCGGGAAGTCGCTGCCCCACAGGATGTTGTCGACGCCGATCTCGTAGCGCTGGGCGAGTTCGCGGCGCTTGGTGTTGGTGGCGCAGATGAAGACCTGCCGGTCCAGGTACTCGTGCGGCGGACGCTTCAGCTCGGCGAACGGCGAGAGTTTCTTGCCGCCGTGGGCGCCCAGGTAGAGGCGGTCCATGAACCAGAGCAGATTGGGCAGCCACCAGCAGCCCGACTCGGCGATGCCGAACCTCAGGCCCGGGTGCCGCTCGAAGACGCCGGACCACAGCAGGAACCAGAGCGGTCGCGCGGGCCACCAGGTCACCTCGCTCACGTAGATGCCGAGGTGATCGCCGTACTCGTGGCGCGGCGCGGCTCCCGAGTGCGTCACGACCGGCATCCCGCACTCGGCCGCCGCCGCCCACACGGGGTCGTAGCGGCTCGCGTGGTACGGGTCGTGGTCGACCCACATGGAGGGGATCATCAGGGCGCCGAGCCCCGACTCCTTGGCGCGGTGCACCTCGGCGACGACCTTCTCCGGGTCGGCCGTGATCGGCAGCAGCGCGACACCGCAGTGCCGTTCGGGATTCTGCCCGACGAACTCCGCGAGCCACCTGTTGTGGGCCTGGGCTCCGGCCATGCCGAGCTCGGGGTCCTGGTCGCCGGAGAGGCCGAGCCCGACCCCGAAGGGCGCCGCCGTCTGGCTGTCCACGGCGTCCGCGTCGGGGAAGACGACCTCGGCGGCCACCCCGTCGCCGTCGAGCTCCTTCAGGCGCTGCGCCGCGTCCCAACCGCCGCGCAGGCCCTCCTCGTTGTCCTGGAACCACTTCGCGGCGAACGCGTCGTTGCGGATGCCGAGCCGGGTCGCCTCCTCGCGGCGCTTGTCCCGCTCCCCGAGGAAGTCGTCGAAGGCACGGTGGAAACGGCTGTCCAGATAGGGCCGGTACTCCTCGGTGGGCAGTCCGGCGTGGCAGTCGGAGGAGATGATCAGGTACGGGTCCTGGTCGCTCATCGTGCGTCCCTCCTCGGAGGTGTCAGTCGAGAATGAAGCTCTCCAGATACGCCGGGTTCGCCCGGTCCAGCATCGACTGCGAGCGCGCCCGGATCTGCCGGTCGCTGTGGTCGCTCTCGGGCAGCAGCCAGAAGCGGTCCGCCGCGATGCCCTCCGCGACGAGGTCGGCCACCTCCTCGACGGGCGTGAACGCGACCTCCTTGCCGGACGCCTTCATCGCCGCCTCCCACTGGTCGAGGCTGCGGTAGGGCGTCCGGCGCGGGCGCTCCTTGGCGAACCGGTCGGGCCGGTTGCGGTGCGACTCCCACAACCCGGTGCGCAGCATGTGGGGGCCGGGGAAGAGCACCGAGGCGCCCACGCGCGCGTGCTCCGCCCTCAGATGCGCGTACAGCGACTCGGTCAGCGTCACGACGGCGGCCTTCGTGACCGCGTAGACGGAGGCCGTCGGCAGCGGTGCGATGCCGCCGTCGCCGGAGGAGGTGTTGACGACGTGGCCCGGCTCGCCGCCCGCGATCATGCGGGGCACGAACGCCTGGACGCCGTGGAAGACACCCCACACGTTGACGTTGAACGCCCACTTCCAGTCGTTGGGTTCGTGCTCCCACATGCGGCCCTCGGCGCCCGAGCCGACGCCCGCGTTGTTGCACAGCACATGGCAGGCGCCGAACGTGGCGTACGTGTCCTCGGCGAGCGCCAGGACCTGTTCGCGCTCCCCGACGTCGACCACGCGCGCGTGCACGACCGCGCCGTCCGCCCGCAGTTCGCCGGCGGCCGCTTCGAGGGCGCCCTTCTCGACGTCGGCGAGGACCACCTTCAGGCCGTCCGCCGCGAACCGCCGTGCCATCGCAAGTCCGATGCCGCTCGCCGCGCCCGTGACGACGGCGACCTGTCCCTCCCGCAGCTCCATGTCAGACGCTCCCCTCGGGCGGGCCGTCGAGGATCTGCTGCGGGTCGTCGTAGCGCTGGTGGATGTACGGGAGCAGGGCCTGGGCGCTGACCCGCTCGACGACCCTGCCCTTCTGGTCGGTGGTCTTCTCGCCGATGGTGATCTCGACCAGGGTGCGCACGGGAAGGTCGGCGACCGGGTCGTACATGGATTCGCGCAGGACGACGTCGCCGGTGATCCGCTCCAGCTTCCTGACCTTCTCGTTGCGCAGGCAGTGCACGAGCACCGGGTCCGCGTCGAAGCCCGAACCGTCCACGGCGGGCAGGAACTTGAAGTAGAAGTCCGTCTTCTGCGACGGCTCGGGCACCGGCAGGGTGCCGCTGACCGCGCCGCGCACCTCCACGAACGCGATGCCGTGCCGGGCGAGCGCGGCCCGCACCACCAGGCCGTCGCGCTCCACGGTGACCTCGCCGAGCTTCTTGGGTTCGCCGAAGACCTCGCGGCCCCCGACGAGAGCCCGCTCGTGGGTCATCGGCATGACGAGCGGGTACCAGCCCCGCACTCCCCCGTGCTCGGCGGCGACGGCGACCGAGCCCGCGCCCAGCGGATAGCCCGGCAGGTCGACCTTGCTGATGTTGGCCCGCACCAGGGGCCGCTCGGCCGGCTTGAGCGGCGGCGGCAGCACCGCGGCCACCGCGTCCGGATCGGACTCCCACACGGCGACCACGCCGGTGGACCAGATGTCGGGGAGCTTGCTGCTCGCGGTGCGCGCGGCGGCGATCTCCGCCTCGGTGCGCGCTCCGTACCGTACGCGTGCCATGTCGTACCGCCCTTCGTCCGTGACGTGTCGGGGGTCGTGCGCTCGGCGCCTGTAACACAGTTACACCGGCGACGATGAAGGGTAAAGACACGTGCACCGACGGAAGTCGAGGGGGCAGGGATGGCACGCACTCCGCTCACCCGGGACGAGGTCCTGTCCGTCGCGGGCGACCTCGTCAAGCAGCACGGCCCCGAGGCGCTGTCGATGCGCAAGCTGGCCGCCGAGCTCGGCACGGCCGTCACCTCGATCTACTGGCACGTGGGCAACCGCGAGTCGCTGCTCGACGCCCTCGTCCAGCGCACCGTCGCCGACCTCGGCACGATCCGGCCGCGCGGGAGCGGTCCGCAGGAGCGCGTGGTGTCGATCGCCCGCACCCTGCGCCGGCAGCTGCGCGCCCACCCCCACCTGGTGGCGATGGTGCACGAGCGCGGCCTGACCGAGCACATGTTCCTGCCGGTGCAACAGGCCCTCGTGCACGAGGCGCACGCGGCGAAGCTGCGCGGGGCGGACGCGGCCGAGGCCGTGCGGGCGGTGCTCTTCCAGGTCGTCGGACACGTCCTGGTGGAGCGCAACAGGGAGCGCGCGCCGGTGCAGCGGCCCGGCGAGGAGGAGCTGTGGGCCGGGGCGAAGGCGGTCGCCGCCGAGGACGACCGGGCACTCGCCCGCGCGCTGGCCGCCCCGGTGGACTCGGAGCGGCTCTTCGACACCTCCGTGCACGCTCTGGTGAAGTCGCTGCTCGGTCCGGCCACTTGAGCCGGGGCCGGACCGGCCGGTGTCCGGAAGGCGCGCGAGAAGGGGACGGCGGCGACCGCGGTGTCAGTGAGGGCCCGTATCCTCAGGGACCATGCTCGAAGACCGCCCGACCGCAGCGTCCGCAGCCCCCTGGCCGGCCGCGTATCCGCAGGGATACGCGGTCGTCGACGTGGAGACCACCGGCCTCTCCAGGGACGACCGGATAATCTCGGCCGCCGTCTACCGCCTGGACGCCCGCGGCGAGGTCGAGGACCACTGGTACACCCTGGTCAACCCGGAGCGGGACCCGGGCCCGGTCTGGATCCACGGCCTCACGAACGACGTCCTGGCGGGGGCGCCGCTCTTCCCGGAGATCGCCGAGGAGTTCGCCGCGCGCCTGGACGGCCGCGTCCTGGTCGCGCACAACGCGGTGTTCGACTGGTCGATGATCTCCCGCGAGTACGCGCGGGCGCGGCGCACCGCCCCCGTCCGGCAGCGGCTGTGCACCATCGCGCTGTCCAAGGAGCTGGGCCTGCCGCTGCCCAACCACAAGCTGGAGTCGCTGGCCGCGCACTTCGGCGTCGTGCAGGAGCACGCGCACCACGCGCTGGACGACGCGCGGGTGCTCGCCGAGGCGTTCCGCCCGAGCCTGACCGCGGCCGCCGGGCGCAACATGCGGCTGCCGCTCCTGGAGTGCCGCCCGCTCACCGAGTGGGCCGAGCAGTCCGTGCCGCGCCAGCAGCAGTCCTCGTACCGGGGCGGCGGCGCCTCGGCCGGCTGGCGTCCCTCGCGCAAGCGGCCGGCGTGCCCGTACCCGAACCCGGGCCGGTACGAACCGGGCAAGCCGCTCAAACAGGGCATGCGGGTCGCGTTCTCCGGGGACACCTCGGTCGACCGGGAGCTCCTGGAGGACCGGGCGGTCGAGGCGGGCCTGCACGTGGCGACGAGCCTGTCACGGCTGACCAGCCTGCTGGTGACCAACGACCCGGACTCGTACACGTCGAAGGCCGTGAAGGCGAAGCAGTTCGGAACGCCGGTCGTGGACGAGGCGGCGTTCGGCCAGCTCCTCCAGGACGTGGCCGACGCGGACAAGAAGTAACGCCCGTACCGCACGGGACATTGGCGACAGACGGGTGATTTGCGGGGCGAGTCGCCCCGCGCCCGCTCGCTCATCGGGGTCCGCGCCCGCACCCTGTGGCGCATGGCACGTTGCGAGGTCTGCGGAAACGACTACGGCATGTCGTTCGAGGTGCACGCGCAGGGCGCGATTCACGTCTTCGACTGTTTCTCCTGCGCCATCCACCGCATGGCGCCCATCTGCGAGCACTGCCGCTCGCGGATCATCGGGCAGGGCGTCGAGGTGGAGGGCCACTGGTACTGCGGGGCGCACTGCTCCCGCTCCGAGGGGCGGGTGGGCATCGTCGACAAGGTCTGAGCCCCTACAGCATCCCGCCGCCCAAGCCGGGCACACCCCCCTGAAAACACCCCATGGCCGAGCGGTACCGTCATGGGGTGTACCGCTTCCTGTTGACTCGGCAGTGGGTGATCCTCACGCTGGTCGCCCTCGTCCTCATCCCCACGATGATCCGGCTGGGCATCTGGCAGATGCACCGGCACGACGAGCGCGCCGCACGCAATCAGCTGGTCACGGACGCGCTGAAGGCGAAGCCGGTCCCCGTCGAGGATCTGGCGTCCGTCGGGCACACCGTCACCAGCAAGGAGCGCTACCGCACCGTCACGGCCACCGGCCGTTTCGACACCGACGACGAGGTCGTCGTGCGCCGCCGCGTCAACTCCAACGACGAGGTCGGGTACCACGTCCTGACCCCGTTCGTCCTGAAGGACGGCAAGGTCCTGCTGGTCAACCGGGGCTGGGTCCCCGACAGCGGCAGCCAGACCGCCTTCCCCAAGATCCCCGCGCCGCCGCGCGGCGAGGTCACCCTCCAGGGCCGGCTGATGCCCGACGAGACGACCGCGGCCAGCGGCATCAAGAACCTCAAGGGTCTGCCCGACCGCCAGGTCATGCTGGTCAACAGCAAGCAGGAGGCGAAGCGCCTCGGCGGCGGCACCCAGGTGCTCGGCGGATACATCGCGCAGACCTCGCCCGCGCCCAAGGGCGATGTCCCCGAGCAGCTGGGGTCGCCCGGCAAGGAGGACGCCGCGCTGAACTTCGCGTACGCCTACCAGTGGTGGCTGTTCGCCGCGGCGGTGCCCGTGGGCTGGGTGGTCCTGCTCCGCCGCGAGCTGCGCGACCGGCGGAGCAAGAAGGACGACGAGCCCGTGGACGAGGTGACCCCGGCCGCCGTCTAGGCCGTGTGTCGAAAGTCCTGCCGTCCGCCCGGAGGGCGGGGCAGGCAGGACTTTCGACACACGCCCTAGGGCCCGTCCGGTGCGGCCCGTGCTCGGCCGGGCGGTTGATGATCGTCGTGCGTACCGGTTGTGTGTGACCGCTCGTGCAGTTCCTCGCGTCCTTGACGGGGCAACCGCAACGATATGCATCGACCCATCGAGGACTACGCGCTCGTCGGCGACGAACAGACCGCCGCCCTGATCTCCCGGGACGGCTCCGTCGACTGGCTGTGTCTGCCGCGCTTCGACTCGCCCGCCTGTTTCTCCGCGCTGCTCGGCGACGAGGAGAACGGGCACTGGCGGATCGCCCCGAAGGACGTCGGCGGGGAGTGCGCCCGGCGCGCCTACCGGCCCGGCTCCCTCGTGCTCGACACCGAGTGGGACACCGCCGACGGCAGCGTCCGGGTCACCGATTTCATGCCGCAGCGCGACCAGGCGCCCGACCTCGTCCGCATCGTCGAGGGGATCAGCGGCCGGGTCACCGTCCACAGCGAACTGCGGCTGCGCTTCGACTACGGCTCCGTCGTGCCGTGGATGCGCCGTGTGGACGGACACCGGGTGGCCGTCGCCGGACCGGACTCGGCGTGGCTGCGCAGCGAGCCCGACGTGCACAGCTGGGGCAAGGACTTCGCCACGCACGCGGAGTTCACGGTCGAGGAGGGCGAGCGGGTCGCCTTCGTGCTGACCTGGCACCCCTCGCACGAGGAACGTCCGGCCCTCGTCGACCCGTACGAGTCCCTGGAGCACAGCCTGGAGGACTGGCGGGCCTGGGCCGGCCACTGCTCCTACGACGGGCCGCACCGGGACGCCGTACTGCGCTCCCTGCTGACGCTCAAGGCCCTCACCTACGCGCCGACCGGCGGCATCGTCGCCGCGCCGACCACCTCGCTGCCGGAGGAGATCGGCGGCGTACGGAACTGGGACTACCGCTACTGCTGGCTGCGGGACTCGACTCTCACGCTCGGCGCGCTGCTGTCCGCGGGCTATCTGGAGGAGGCCAGGGCCTGGCGCGACTGGCTGCTGCGGGCCGCCGCGGGCAACCCCGCCGACCTGCAGATCATGTACGGGCTCGCGGGCGAACGGCGGCTGCCCGAGCAGGAGCTGCACTGGCTGGACGGCTTCCGCGCCTCCCGTCCCGTACGCACCGGGAACGAGGCCGTACGGCAGTTGCAGCTCGACGTGTACGGCGAGGTGGTCGACTCGCTGGCGCTGGCCCGCCGTTCGGGTCTGGAGGCGGGACCGCACGCCTGGCAGCTGCAACTGGCGCTGCTCGACTTCCTCCAGGACGCGTGGTCCGAACCCGACGAGGGGCTGTGGGAGGTGCGCGGGCAGCGCCGCCACTTCGTCCACTCGAAGGTGATGGCCTGGGTCGCGGTGGACCGCACCGTACGGTCGATGGAGGAGGATCCGCGGCTGCCCGGCGACATCGACAGGCTGCGCAAACTGCGCGACACCATCCACCGCGATGTGTGCGAGCGCGGGTACGACGCCGAGCGCGGCACGTTCACCCAGTACTACGGATCCCGGGAACTCGACGCGGCCCTGCTGCTCCTGCCCCGGGCGGGGTTCCTGCCCGCCGACGATCCGCGGATCGTCGGTACGGTCGACGCGGTGCAGCGGGAGCTGTCGCACAAGGGGCTGCTGCGCCGCTACAGCACGACCGGGTCGGAGGTCGACGGCCTGCCGGGCGACGAGGGCGCCTTCCTCGTCTGCTCCTTCTGGCTGGCCGACGCGCTGCACATGATCGGCCGGAGCGAGGAGGCGCGGGAGCTGTTCGAGCGGCTGCTGGCGCTGCGCAACGACGTCGGCCTGCTCGCCGAGGAGTACGACCCCGTGGCAGGCCGGCAGCTGGGCAACTTCCCGCAGGCCTTCAGCCACATCGGACTCGTGAACACCGCGATGACCCTGTTCGCGCACGAGCCGCACGGAGAGGCAGGATAGAGCCATGGATCTTGGACTGAAGGACCGTGTCTACGTAGTCACCGGCGCCACCCGCGGCCTCGGCAACGCCGCCGCGCGCCAGCTCGTCGGCGACGGCGCGAAGGTGGTCATCACCGGGCGCGACGAGCAGAAGGTCAAGGACGCCGCAGCCGAGCTGGGCCCGAACGCGTACGGGATCGCCGCCGACAACGCCGATCCGGCCGTCGCCGAGCGGGTCATCGGCGCCGCGCGCGAGCAGTTCGGCCGGTTCGACGGGATTCTCGTCAGCGTGGGCGGGCCCGCGCCCGGGTTCGTCGCCGACAACACGGACGAGCAGTGGGAGTCGGCGTTCTCGTCGGTGTTCATGGGCGCGGTGCGGATCGCCAGGACGGCGGCGGCCGAACTGGGCGACGGCGGCGTCATCGGGTTCGTGCTCTCCGGGTCCGTGCACGAGCCGATCCCGGGGCTGACCATCTCCAACGGGCTGCGGCCCGGGCTCGCCGGGTTCGCCAAGTCGCTCGCGGACGAGCTGGGCCCGCGCGGCATCCGGGTCGTCGGGCTGCTGCCGGCCCGCATCGACACGGATCGCGTCCGCGAGCTGGACGGGTACTCGGCGGACCCGGAGGCGACCCGGGCCGCCAATGAGTCGCGGATTCCGCTGCGGCGGTACGGCACGCCGGAGGAGTTCGGCAGGGCTGCGGCGTTCTTCTTGTCGCCGGCCGCGTCGTATCTGACCGGGGTCATGCTGCCGGTCGATGGTGGGTTCCGGCACGGGTTCTGACCGGTTGCGGTGTGTGGGTGGGCACGGGGCTGCGCCCCGTCAGTCGCCCTGCGGGCTCGTCCTCAAACGCCGGACGGGCTTCGATGCCAACCGCCGGGCGGGCTTGGAGGCCGGCCTCCGGATGGGGCTGATGAAGAACCTCCGCCGCGCGGACAGTGAAACGTCAGCTCACTCGCTCCGCGCGGTGTTTGACCGCCTTCAGTCTGACCTCGGTCGGGAGGGAGTCCAGGCCCGCCGAGTCCCTCGCCCTGGCCAGGGCCTCGTCGCTGAGGCGGTCCAGGGTCGCGCCGGGAGAGGCGTGCGGGGCGAGGGTGAGGCCCACGCGGGCCTGCGGGGCGGAGCGGCGGCCGGTCAGCAGCGCACCGGCCCGCTCCACTCCGTCCAGCGCCTCGGCACCGCTCACCAGGACGCTCTCCAGGGCCCGGCCGCGCAGCAGCGCGCCCTCGCCGTCGCCCGTGTCGACCAGGACCTCGCTGAGCCGGCGCCTGCGGAACTGGGCGACCAGCCACCACAGCGCGAGCAGCACGACGACGCCGAGCGCGGCGATCACCACCGGCCACCACCAGCCGTCGTCGCGCCAGCGCTGCCGGTCCGCGACGCTGAGCAGGACGTCCTTCTTGCCGTCGTGGATCCACCAGGACGGCGGCTTCACCCCGAGCCCGACGGCGAGCACCGAGCCGCCGCCGACCACCAGGAGCAGGCCGAGCAGGCCGAGCACGATCCGGTTCACGGTCCTGAGCACGCCGGTCATCCCTTCCGTCCGGGCCGGGCCACGCGCACCGAGAGGCGGGGCGCGGAAGCGAGCCCGAGGCCGGTGATGCCGTCGCCCAGCGCGGTGTCCAAGTCGGCCCGTACGTCGTCGAGTTCACGGAAGTGCGAGACCGCCCGCACCTCCACCTTGGACCGCTTCGTCCGGACCCGTACGGACTGCACGCCCGCCACCTCCATGGCCCGGTCGCGCAGCACCATGGCGGCGGCGTCCCGGTGCAGGCCCGCACGGACGTCGCTGTGGGTCCTGCGCATCGGGAGGACCGCGCGCAGCCCCGGCGTCACCGCGAGGACGATCAGCCACAGGCCGAGCGCGGCGGCGACTCCGGCGCCGATCAGTACGGCGGTGTCGTCGAGCGGGCGGGTGGCGAGGTCGTCGGCGAGCGTGCGGCGCCACTGCATGGCGTCGCGTCCGGCCCGCACGGCGGCGATGTCGTACAGCAGTACGCCGGCGGCGCCGAGCAGGACCAGGGCTGCGAGACCGGCGGGGATCCGCCGGCCCGACCAGAACCTGCCGGACTTCTGCTCGCCCTCCAGAGTGGGACGCGGCTCGTAGGCGGACGCCGACCGGCCGAGGCCGTCGGTGGCGTCCGGGGCGCTCTCGACCACCGGCATCGGCCGGGTGGGCTCGCTCATCGGATCCTCCCCCGGTCGGTGTCCGCCGAGTGCAGTCGCTCCACCAGAACGGTCACCTCCGGCACCTCCATGCCCGCCAACGTCCGCACCCGCTCGGCCACTCGGCGGCGCACGGCGCCGCACTGGGCGCCGATGTCCGCCGGGAAACCGAGCTCCAGGCTGATGCGCACGCGCGCGGTGTCCTGGTGCACGGTGACCGCGGCGTGCGGGGGCGCGCCGTCCTCGGGAATCGTGTCCAGCGCCTCACGTGCCGCGTGCGCGGCGATCTTCGCGACGACCCGGTCGGCGATCCGGGTCGCGCCGCGCTCGGCAGGCGCGACCTGTGCCGCCATCGGTCACCGCCGCCGGTCGCCGCGGGCGCGGAAGAACTCGCCGGGTTCCAGGTCCCCTTCGAGGAACCGGCCCGCGACGAAGCCGATGGCGCCGAGCGCCGCCACCAGCAGGAAGGCCCCGAACCCACCGAAGTAACCGGCGAACCCGAGGGCCATGCCGGCGATCATGCCGATCACGGCCAGATTCATCGTGCGCTCCTTCTCCGGGGCCTTCTGCCGAGCCCACTACGCATTGCGGTCACTGGAGCCGTGACTCCGGCTCTTCGTCTTCCTCGTCGGGCAGCTTCACATCGCTGACGGCGATGTTCACCTCGACGACCTCGAGACCCGTCATGCGCTCGACGGCCGCGATCACGTTCTCCCGTACGGCGCGCGCGGTGTCCGCGATCGACACGCCGTACTCGACGACGATCTCCAGGTCGAGCGCGGTCTGCACCTCGCCGACCTCGGCCTTGACGCCTCGGGAGACGGACTTGGTGGACCCGCCGGGCACCCGGTCCCGGACGGCGCCGAAGGTGCGCGAGAGGCCACTGCCCATCGCGTGCACGCCGGGGACGTCGCGCGCGGCGAGTCCGGCGATCTTCTCGACGACGCCGTCGGCGATGGTGGTGCGGCCGCGGCCCGCGGGGTCGCCACCGCCCTTCTTGGTCACGTTGGTCCGGCCGGGGGGCGCGGACGTGTCGCCCGGCTTCTGTGCGATGTCGCTCATCGGGGGTGTCCCCTCTTGTGAGGTGCGGTCTCCCAGCGGGATCCTGCCTTCTTTCGCCCACATTAAGTGCGGTTACCCGAGCCCGCGCCCGGGATGAGGCAGCCTGGGTGGATGATGGCAGACCGATGGGCACAGGCAGTGCGGCAACAGCTCGGATTCGGCAGGCTGCTGCCACTGGGCGGACCGGGTGACGGCGCATGGATCACGGAGGTCGCGGCGGTGGAGGCCCTGCGCCGGTCCGTCGCCGCGGTGAACGGGGTACGGCTGGGGTCGCTGCGGCTCGCTCCGGCCGATCCGGACGGCTCGTATACGTCCGTGGTACCGGCCCCGCCGAGCGCGCTGGCGCCGGGACCGCTGCGGATCGGGGCGGAGTGCGCGGCGACGGCCGACGAGCCGTTGCCGCGGGCCGCGGCGCGGCTGCGGGAGGCGCTCGCGCAGGCCGCGCGGGACGGGCTCGGCCTGGTGGTGGCCGAGGTGGATCTTCAGGTGACGGCGCTGCTGGACACCGACCCGGAACCGGCGCGGAAGCCGGAGAAGGAGGAGTCCGCCGAGGCGCCGACCGAGAAGTCCGCCCCGGAGGGTGACGAGGGCCGCGCGGCGCGGGCGGCGCAGGGGGTCGCCGGGGTGGCGCGGCTGACGGGCGCGCTGGGCGGGCTGGGCCGGGCGGTGCACATCGAGGAGAGCGCTGCCCCGGCGGCGCTGGCGCACCGGCACGTCCGCGTGGAGCTGGCGGTGTCCTCGTCGCACCGGGCCCTGGACGTGGCGCGGGCCGTCCGCGAGGCCGTGTCCACGGCGCTCACCGACGGCCCGAGCGTGGCGGTGCTGGTCACCGAGGTGACCCCGTGAGATCGCGTCAGTCGCTGATGCCCGCGAGATCCCGCAGTCGGCGTCCCTGAGCCTCCCGCTCGGCGATGCGCTGCTTGTCGAGGGTCCGGCCGGAGGCGCCCTGGAGCAGCGCCTTGGTCTCGATCACGGCGTCGCGCGGCGCGGCGAGGAGCGCGCCGACCAGGTCGGACGTGGCCGCGTCCAGAGCGTCCGCGGGCACGGCGACATTGGCCAGACCGCCGGCCACGGCCTCGTCGGCGTGCACATAGCGCCCGGTCACGCAGATCTCCAGGGCGCGCGCGTAGCCGACGAGCGAGACGAGCGGGTGCGTGCCGGTCAGGTCCGGTACGAGGCCGAGGCTGGTCTCGCGCATCGAGAACTGCACGTCGTCGGCGACGACGCGCAGGTCGCAGGAGAGGGCGAGCTGGAAGCCAGCGCCGATGGCGTGGCCCTGGACCACGGCGACGGACAGGATGTCGCTGCGCCGCAGCCAGGTGAAGGCGTCCTGGTACTCGGCGATCGTCGAGTCCAGGACGTCGTCGTCGCCGCGTGCCAGGTCGATGAAGGACGGCTCGCCGTCGAAACCCTCGGGCGTGAACGCCTGACGGTCCAGGCCCGCGGAGAAGGACTTGCCCTCGCCGCGCACCACGACGACCCGTACGGAGCCCGGCAGTGACCGCCCGGCTTCGGTCAACGCCCGCCACAGAGCGGGAGACTGAGCGTTGCGCCTGTCCGGGTTGGTCAGGGTCACCGTGGCGATCGCGTCGTCGACGGTGAGCCGGACCCCGTCCTTGTCGAGCAGGGGTACGAGCGTAGCCATCTGGGCCTCCGAGTCTGCGCAGTCGTGTCCACGAACGACGTGAACGACCTAAGTGACTGCACAGTAACCACCCGGCCGATCGGGGAACCGACCGGGTGGTCACCGCGGGAGCCGGTGCGGCCCGCCGCCCGGGGGCGGAGGGCCGGCCGCGTCAGCTTGCCGCGGCCTTCTTGCCTCGCGTGGCCCCGCCGCGACCGCGCAGCGTGACCCCGGACTCGCTGAGCATCCGGTGCACGAAGCCATACGAGCGGCCGGTCTCCTCGGCCAGTGCCCGAATGCTCGCACCGGAGTCGTACTTCTTCTTCAGGTCTGCCGCGAGCTTGTCGCGCGCGGCGCCGGTCACCCGGCTGCCCTTCTTCAGAGTCTCGGCCACCCGTGCCTCCTCATGGGAAGTGCGCTCTGGATTTCCCATGATCACCCCTCCCGGCCGTCCTGGCCACCCATTCGGCAAGGTCCGTAGGCCGGGAATTCCCGCCGCGAAGGGGATCCACACGAGTGGAATTCGTGGTTCCGGAGGCTTTCCGGACCCCCCGGAACCACCCCTTCGAAAAAACCGGCAGGTCAGCGACTGCCCAGGCGCCCCAAGGGCTTCAGGGCCGAGAAGGGGGCGAAATCCGTGTAGGACACACCTCGGTACGAGGCGATCTCACTCAGATGAAGGATCACGACTCGGCCGAATGATCCATACCGAGTGGATCATCTCTTCGATCAAGCGGTGCTGACGTCTTCCGGGCGGCCCGGAGCCGGTCAGGCGAGTGCGACGAGGTCCGCGTAGGTCTGGCCCCACAGGTCCTCGACGCCGTCCGGGAGCAGGATGATCCGCTCCGGCTGCAGCGCCTCGACGGCGCCCTCGTCGTGCGTGACCAGAACGACCGCGCCCTTGTAGGTGCGCAGCGCGCCGAGGATCTCCTCGCGGCTGGCGGGGTCGAGGTTGTTCGTGGGCTCGTCGAGGAGCAGCACGTTCGCCGACGAGACCACCAGGGTCGCGAGGGCGAGCCGGGTCTTCTCGCCGCCGGAGAGCACACCGGCCGGCTTGTCGACGTCGTCGCCGGAGAACAGGAACGAGCCGAGCACCTTGCGGACCTCCACGAGGTCCAGGTCGGGCGCGGACGAGCGCATGTTCTCCAGGACGGTGCGCTCGGGGTCGAGCGTCTCGTGCTCCTGGGCGTAGTAGCCGAGCTTGAGGCCGTGGCCCTCGACGACCTCGCCGGTGTCGGGCTTCTCGGTGCCCGCGAGGAGGCGGAGCAGGGTGGTCTTGCCCGCACCGTTCAGCCCGAGGATGACGACGCGCGAGCCCTTGTCGATGGCCAGGTCGACGTCGGTGAAGATCTCCAGCGAGCCGTACGACTTCGACAGGCCCTCGGCCATCAGCGGCGTCTTGCCGCAGGGCGCGGGGTCGGGGAAGCGCAGCTTGGCGACCTTGTCGCTCTGGCGCACCGCCTCCAGGCCGGCGAGCAGCTTGTCGGCGCGGCGGGCCATGTTCTGCGCGGCGACCGTCTTGGTGGCCTTGGCGCGCATCTTGTCCGCCTGCGCGTTCAGCGAGGCGGCCTTCTTCTCGGCGTTCTGCCGCTCGCGCTTGCGGCGCTTCTCGTCGGCCTCGCGCTGCTGCTGGTAGAGCTTCCAGCCCATGTTGTAGACGTCGATCTGGGAGCGGTTGGCGTCCAGGTAGAAGACCTTGTTGACGACCGTCTCGACCAGGTCGACGTCGTGGGAGATCACGATGAAGCCGCCGCTGTACGTCTTCAGGTAGTCGCGCAGCCAGACGATCGAGTCCGCGTCCAGGTGGTTCGTGGGCTCGTCGAGGAGCAGGGTGTCCGCGTCCGAGAAGAGGATGCGGGCCAGCTCGATGCGGCGCCGCTGACCGCCGGAGAGCGTGTGCAGGGGCTGGCCGAGCACCCGGTCCGGGAGGTTGAGCGCGGCGGCGATGGTGGCGGCCTCGGCCTCGGCGGCGTACCCGCCCTTGGTGAGGAACTCCGTCTCCTGGCGCTCGTACTGCTTGAGGGCCTTGGCCTGGGTGGCGCCCGTGCCGTTGGCGATGCGCTGCTCGTTCTCGCGCATCTTGCGCATCAGGGTGTCGAGGCCGCGGGCGGACAGGATGCGGTCGCGCGCGAGCACGTCGAGGTCGCCGGTGCGCGGGTCCTGCGGCAGATAGCCGACCTCGCCGGAGCGGGAGATGGTGCCGGCGGCCGGGATGCCCTCACCGGCCAGGCACTTGGTGAGGGTGGTCTTGCCCGCGCCGTTGCGCCCGACGAGGCCGATGCGGTCGCCCTTGGCGACACGGAAGTTGGCGTTCTCGATGAGGATGCGGGCGCCTGCGCGCAGTTCGATACCGGATGCGGTGATCACGGGTGGGTCTCCAGGGCAGTGAACGGCTGATTGACGGGTCGGGGGCCGGTCTGTGCCGCTAATGCACCCAGAGAAGAAACGTCATACAGCCCAGCTTACCGGTGGGATGCAAGGGCTTTTCCCGCGCGTCCGGGATGGGGGCCCGGCAGCTCGTTGCCCAGGGGCGTGCGGTGCGGGGCGATCCGGCCGAGGTCGTCGACGGCGACGATCTGCTCGGTCCAGTCGGTGTCGTGCCCGGCACACGGCTGGGCGATCAGCAGCGCGGCCCCGCGGCGCGCGGCGGCGGCCGGGGCGAACGCGCAGCCCGCGCGCGCGGGCAGCACCCAGCGCAGGTCGCCGTCGGCGGTGCGGTAGGCGGCGATGCGGTGCGGGGTGACGACGGCGAGCATCCGGGCCGCCGGGTCGAGAGGCTGGAGGACCCCGGCGCCGCCGTGCGCGCCCGGGGTGCGCAGCCAGGGCGCGGCGTCCGGGGTCGCGCGGTGCCAACGCACGGTGGCCGCGGCGCCGCGCTCGGTGTCGGTGACCAGGCCGTCGCTCCACAGCGCGAACGCGTGCCCGGCGGCGGGCAGCACGGCGAGCGCGCGGCGCCCCTCGCGCGTGTGGCGCCAGCGGGTGCCCTCGGCGTCGTACGCCTCGACGGCGCCGACGCTCGTGCGCAGGGCGGGCGCGCCGGGCCGGTCGCCCACGCGCGCGAGGTGGTCGCCGAACGGGTGCGGGCGCGCGCCCTGGGCCGCGCCGATCAGCAGCAGCGCGAGCAGGACGGCGAGCGGCGGCAGGAGGGACGCGGCGCGGGGCCGCCGGGACGGGCGTCCCGGCGGGCGCACGGGGCGCGCCGCCGGCCGTGCGGGGCCCTGCCCTGCCGTCGCGTCGAGCGGCAGCACCGCCATCGCACGCCCCCCTCATCTGTCACCACAGGCCACGAATCAGGCGCAGAGCGTAGCCGTGGCGGTGGGCGGGCGGGTCGGCGGACGGTGCCGACACGGCGTGCGCGGGCGCGCGCGTCCCCCGTTCGGCCGCCGGATCAGGGCCAGGCCAACCGCCACGTAACAGGATGAACAGGGTGGGTTCCGGCGAGAGGGCGGTACGAGCATGCAGTTCGACGACGACGCCAACCTGGACACGTCGGAGGTCCAGGACCAGCGGAGCAGCCGGGTGCCCGGCGGCCGGGCCACGATCGGCGGCGGTCTCGCCGGTCTGCTGGCGCTGATCCTTGGACTGTTCTTCGGCACCGACCAGTTCGGCCTCTCCTCGGACGGCTCCGGCACGCCCGCGACGTCCGTGTCGAGCGCGGCGCAGGTGCAGCAGCAGTGCCGTACGGGGTCGGACGCGAACAGCAAGGACGACTGCCGGATCGTCGCGGTGGTCAACAGCGTGCAGGACTTCTGGCGCCAGGAGTTCGCGCGCCGCAACGCCCGCTACAGCGGCGCCTCCACGGTCTTCTTCACCAACCGGGTGAGCACGGCGTGCGGCGCGGCCACCTCGGCGGTGGGCCCCTTCTACTGCCCCGGGGACCGCAAGGTCTATCTCGATCTCGGCTTCTTCGACGAGCTGCGCACCAAGTTCGGTTCGAGCGGCGGGCCGTTCGCGCAGGCGTACGTCGTGGCACACGAGTACGGCCACCACGTGCAGAACCTGATGGGCACGCTGTCGCGCTCGCAGGACGGCCGCACCGGGCAGAACAGCAACGCCGTGAAGGTCGAGCTCCAGGCCGACTGCTACGCGGGCGTGTGGGCCCGGGGCGCGACGCGCACGCCCGACGAGTCGACCGGGCGCCCGCTGATCACCAGCCTGACGGACGCCGACATCCGGGACGGGCTGGACGCGGCCGCCGCGGTCGGCGACGACCGGATCCAGGAGCGCTACCAGGGCCGGGTGACCCCCGAGTCCTGGACCCACGGCTCGGCCCAGCAGCGCCAGCAGTGGTTCTACCAGGGCTACAAGACCGGTGACATGGGCCGCTGCAACACCTTCGGATAGGCCCGCGGGGCGTGGGCCGTCAGGCCCCGCCGGTGTGGACCTGGAAGGCGGCACGGCGCACGGCCTTCGCGAGCGCCGGGTCGGGGTGGGCGGCGGCGAGGGCGACGAGGACCTGCACGGTGCGGGGGTGGCCGACGGCGCGGACCTCCGCGATCAGCGCGGGCACGGTCGGCTGCACGGCGGACTCCAAGTGGCGCACGAGGAGCGGGGCCTCACCGTGGTCGGCGACGGCCGCGGCGGTGTCGACCCACAGCCAGGTGGCCTCCTCGCGGGTGAGCACCGTGTGCACGTCCTCGGGGTCCGCGCCCTCCGCCTCGGCGAGCCAGAGCAGGGCGTAGGGGCGCAGGCCCGGCTCGTCGGCCGCGCGCCGCACCTCGGGCTCGGCCGGGCCGCCGACGACGCGCAGCGCCTCGAAGGCGAGGCCCCGCAGCAGGGCGTCCTCGCCGCGGGCCGCCTCGATCAGCTCGATGACGGCGGTGCCGACGTCGCGGGCGGCGAGCCAGGCTCGGTACTCGGAACGCGCGGCGTTGGGCCGCAGACGGGCGCAGCCGCGCAGCATGTCCTCGGCGCTGACCTCGATGTTGCCCGCCGGGGACTGGGCGGCGACGCAGATCTGCTCCAGCTTGACCCAGACCGCCCAGCTGCCGAGCGGGGTGAGGGTGGCCTGTCCGTCGGCGTAGGTGAGCGCGCCGACGGAGGCGAGGCCGTGCAGGGACCAGTCGAGCAGCGGGCGCAGCGGGGTGTCCTCGGGCGGCGTCGGCTCGGGCTGCGGTCCGAAGGGGATCTCGCAGCGCTCGGTGCGCAGTTCGGTGACCCGCTGGTCGAGGAGGTCCAGGAGCTGGGCCGCCGCGACGGGGCCCGCCATCAGCTGGAGGAAGGACAGCAACTGCGGGACGGCCTCGACCACTTCGGCGACCGCGGCGGGCTCCAGGGCGTCCGGCGCCGGATGGACCAGCGACCAGGCGTCGAACAGGGCGACCCAGCCGCGCAGTACGGCGGTGTCGTCCCGGTCCCAGGCGCGCAGCCGCCAGCCGGGGCGGGCGCTGTCGCCGTGCACCTCGACGAGGCCGGCGAGGCGGGCGGTGTCCCAGTCGGCGCGGACCCGCTCCACGCTCAGACCGAGGTCGTCGGCGGCGCGGCGCGCGGTGGCGTCGGAGAGGGTGCCCTTGCCGTCCCCGGCGGCGGTGTGGTTGCCGGGGCTGAGCGTGGCGTCCGCCCAGCGCGCCACGCGGACGGCGGCGGCCAGGCCCTCGCGCGCGGTGCGGGCGAGTTCGGCGGGGGGCGGGGTGCCCTCCGGGGGGCGCGGGGCGGGGCGGGCCACTCGGCGCGGGGCAGCGGGGGCCAGCGGCTGGCGGCGGGGGCGGACTAGTCGGAGCCTGGAGTCGCGCGGGGTACGGGACGTCACTGGAGCAGTCTCCAGGGTGACCCCGCGAATTCCCAAACGCGGCCCTGTGTTCGGCGCTCGCGCCGGGGTGCGGGACCCGCCGTCCGGGCCCCGCGCGGGCGTTCACATCAGCGGGGTCAGGAAGCGCCGCAGGGTCTCCTCGTACGTCGCCGGGTCCGCGTTCCACATGCCGTTGTGCGGGGCCTCGTCGACCGTGTGCAGGGAGACCAGGTCCGGGCGGCGGGCGGCCAGCCGGCGGGAGAGCGCCCAGGGCGCGACCTCGTCGTCGGGGCCGTGCACCACCAGGGTGGGGACCTTGAGCAGGCGCGGGTCGGCAGCCTCCGCGAGCCGGTCGCCGGTCAGGCCGGTGCGCCCTTGGGCGGCGCGCACCGCGAGCGGCAGCAGCGCGCCCGGGGTGCGGCGGGCGGCGGCGAGGGCGCGCAGGGTCGCCTCCCAGGACAGCACCGGGCTGTCCAGGACCAGGCCGGCGATGCGGTCGCGCAGCGCGGAGTGGGCGGCGGCGTGCAGGGCCATCGCGGCGCCGGTGGAGAAGCCGATGACGATGACGCGGCGGGCGCCGTAGCGCACGGCGTAGCGCAGGGCCGCGTCCAGGTCGCGCCACTCGGACTCGCCGAGGTGGTTCAGGCCGTCCGGGGAACGGGGCGCGCCGAGATCGCCGCGGTAGGCGAGGTCGAGGATCGGGAACTGCTGGCGGTGCAGGAACTCCATGAGGTTCATGGGGTGTTCGCGGGTGGTGCCGAGGCCGTGCGCCGTGACGATCCAGGTGTCGCGGGCGCCGGGCACGAACCAGGCGGGCAGTGCGCCGAGTTCGCCCGGGATGTCGATGTCGGCGTGGTCGAGGCCGAGCGCGGCCTTGGGGTCGCCGATGTGCACCTGGGGCGTGAGCCAGGCCCGGACGCCGGGTTCGAGGGTGCCGTGGGTGACCCGCTCCAGGCGGCGCACGACCGTGTCCGCGGCGTGCGGGGCAGAGCCGACGACCGGTCCGACCACGGCGTGGAAGCCGTCGCCCGCGAGTCCGTAGGTGCCGGGGTACTGGGAGGCCAGGTCCCGGGTGAGGGTGATGTGTCCCGCGGCGATGGCGTGGACGGTGAGCCGGGGCTCGGTGGGCAGGGGGCGTCCTGCGGGCGCCTTGAGCGCGGCGTCGCTGGCCAGACGGCCGGCGGCGATGGCGGCGGCCGAGGCCCCGAGGACGGCGGTGACGGCAGCGGCCGTCGCTTTGGCGGTGCGCACCCGTCCAGTGTCGGGGCCCGGGCGCGCCCGGGCCAGCGGGACGGAGGATGCGAGTGACGGGCGTACCGGGCGGGGCGGAAAGAGCGTACGGATTCTTCTCACCGGGCCTCCTCTTCTTCTCACCGGGCCTCCTCGCGTCGCCGGGGCTCCCCTACGAGTGCTCCGCGAGGCGCGACGTACGCCTCCCGCTGGGCGAGGGGTACCCGGCGGCGGTCAGCGCGGCGGGGCCGTCCGGCCGTATCCGGCGAGCCGCTGGGACGCCTCCGCCATCTGTGCCTCGCTCAGCAGTGAGGGGCGCAGCCCGGGGACGGAGTGGGCGGTGAGCCAGAGGCGGCACATCCATTCCAGCTGGGCGGTGCGGTCGTAGGCCTGGGAGAGGGAGTCCCCGTACGTGACGGTGCCGTGGTTCTGCAGGAGGCACGCGGTGCGTCCGGTCAGTGCATCGAGCATGTTCTCGGCCAACTCCTCGGTGCCGTAGGTCGCGTAGGGGGCGACCCGGACGGTGCCGCCGAGGGCTGCCGCCATGTAGTGGACGGGCGGGAGTTCCGGGACGAGCGTGGAGACGGCTGTCGCGTGCACCGCGTGGGTGTGCACGACAGCCCGCGCGGTGGTGTTCCGGTAGAGCGCGAGGTGCATGGGGAGTTCGCTGGTCGGGGCGAGGGTTCCGGCGCGCGGGGTGCCGTCGAGGCCGACGGCGACGAGGTCGTCCGGGCCGAGCCGGTCGTACGGGACCGCGCTCGGGGTGACGAGGATCAGCTCCTCGCCGCGGTCTCCGTCACGGACGCGTACGGAGACATTGCCGGAGGTGCCGACGACGAGTCCGTCGGCGACCGTTCTGCGGGCCGTCGCCACCAGCTCTTCCCAGGCCTGTCCGTGCTCTGTCGGATCCGTCATGGCGGCATCCTGCCAGCCGTGGCGGGCTCCGGACGGGTGCGGAACGGAGGAGTCCGGTAGCTCCGCCATGGGCATGTATGACCCCATTGAGGGCGATTGGCTTGGGTTCGACGGGCACGTCAGGATCTTCCGGTAATCTCTGGGGGATTTGTCATGCACGTCGCCATTCGGGGGGAAATATGGCTCGTGACAGCAAACCGTCCCGTCGTCGCGCACTCCTGCTCGCGACGGTGACCGTCACCGCACTGACCATGGGGTCGACGGTCCTGGCGGAGCTGCCGGTCCAGGCGGCGACGAGGCCGAAGGGACACGACGTCTCGTCGCACCAGAAGAATGTCGACTGGTCGAAGACGAAGAGGAAGGGGGCCAGGTTCACCTATGTGAAGGCGACCGAGTCCACGACCTACAAGAATCCGTACTTCTGGAAGCAGTACGACGGCGCCCGCAACGCCGGCATCATCCGGGGCGCCTACCATTTCGCGGTGCCCGACCAGTCCTCGGGCCGGACCCAGGCCGCGTACTTCGTGCGCAACGGCGGGGACTGGCGGGGGGACGGCTGGACACTGCCGCCCGCGCTCGACATCGAGTTCAATCCGTACTCGAAGCACAAGTGCTACGGCATGAGCAAAGGCAAACTGGTCTCGTGGATCTCGTCGTTCAGCGCCGAGGTGCAGCGGCTGACCGGCCGGCACCCGGTGATCTACACGAACTACCACTGGTGGAAGACCTGCACCGGCAACAGCGGGGCCTTCTCCGTCGACCACGCCCTGTGGCTCGCGCGCTACGACGAGAGCGCGGGCTCACTGCCCAAGGGGTGGTCGTTCTGGACGTTCTGGCAGTACGACAACAGCGGCGGGCTGCCGGGTGACCAGAATCTCTTCAACGGGTCGATGGCCCAGCTGAGGAGGTTCGCCCTGGGCTAGCCGGAACAGGGACGAAAGTCCCACGGAACCCGGTATTCCGGGGCTCCGCGGGGTCTCTTCCCGGGCCGATCCGGAGTCGGTGTCACCACCACGCGCCAAGCGGAGTGGCAGCACTCCGGATCGGGTCACCGCAAGGCCCTTCCCAGTTCATCTTCCGTTCACCCGACGTGCTTACGTTCGAACCGCCACTGACGTCCAACCGAAGCCTGGGTAAATGGAACACATCACGCTGCTCCTTGCGATCGTGATCGTTACCGCGCTGGTTTTTGATTTCACCAACGGTTTCCACGACACCGCCAACGCGATGGCGACGACCATCTCGACCGGCGCTCTCAAGCCGAAGACGGCGGTGGCCATGTCCGCCGTGCTCAACCTCGTCGGCGCGTTCCTCTCCGTAGAGGTCGCCAAGACCATCTCCGGCGGCATCATCAACGAGAACGGCCTCAGAACAGAGGTCATCTTCGCGGCGCTCGTGGGCGCCATCCTCTGGAATCTGCTGACCTGGCTGCTCGGGCTGCCGTCCAGCTCCTCGCACGCCCTGTTCGGCGGTCTCATCGGCGCCGCGGTCATGTCGATGGGCTGGTCCTCGGTCAACGGCGGCACCGTCGTCACCAAGGTGCTGCTGCCCGCGGTCGCCGCGCCGATCGTCGCCGGTCTCGCCGCGATGCTGGCCACGCGCCTGACCTACCGCATCAGCCGGAAGACCGACCAGAAGGCGACCGCCAAGGGCTACCGCGCCGGTCAGATCGCCTCGGCCGGGCTCGTCTCCCTCGCGCACGGCACGAACGACGCGCAGAAGACGATGGGCATCATCACCCTCGCCCTGATCACCGGCGGCGTCATCGCGCCCGACGCCGACCCGCCGCTGTGGGTCATCGTCTCGGCCGGTACGGCCATCGCGCTCGGCACGTACCTGGGCGGCTGGCGGATCATCCGCACCATGGGCAAGGGCCTCACCGACCTCGCCCCGCAGCAGGGCTTCGCCGCGCAGACGTCCGCCGCGACGGCGATCCTCGCCTCCTCGCACATCGGCTTCTCGCTCTCCACCACCCAGGTCTGCTCCGGCGCCGTCATGGGCTCCGGCCTCGGCCGCAAGGGCGGTGTCGTCCGCTGGTCGACCGCGACCCGGATGTTCGTCGCGTGGGGTCTGACCCTGCCGGCCGCCGGTCTGGTGGGCGCGGGCGCCGAGTTCCTCACCAAGCAGGGTCCGTGGGGCGTCGGCCTCACCGCCGCGCTGCTCGTGGCCGGCTCGGGCGTCATCTGGAAGCTCTCGCGCCGCGACTCCATCGACCACACGAACGTCACCGCCGACGAGACCGGCTCCGCCGCCGCGCCGGCCGCCGAACCCGCGGGGGTCGTGACCACGGCCATCGCCGCGGTCACCCCGCCGCCCGTCGGCACCCTGATCACCGGGGAGTCCGAGGACGTGAAGGCGACCATCCCGGCTCCCGCGCCGGCCGACCCCGCGCGCCCCGCCGGCGCCACGCTGTAAGGAAGCAGGACCAACTATGAAGATCGACTGGGCGGCCCTCGGGTCCGTGTTCGGCGTCAGCCTCGTGGTCACCGTGGCCCTGGTGGGCCTGTTCACCCTCGGCATCGTCGGGCTCTCCAAGAAGGAGTCGGCGGCGCAGCGGGGCGGGTCGGGGGCGCTTGTCACCTCCGGTGCGTATGCGTGTTTTGCGGCGTGTGCGGCTGCTGTGGCGTACGGGATCTTTCTGATCGTGGCCTGAGCCGCGGCTGTTCTTTCGGCGGGCCCGGACCTTGATGGTCCGGGCCCGCCGTGTCTGTGTGTGCCGCGGCCTGTCGCGGGTCGGGTGCCGCTCTCGTCGTGGCTGGTCGCGCAGTTCCCCGCGCCCCTGTCGGGTCGTCGTTCGGCTGACGGCCGGTGGCCGCTTCTCGCGCAGTTCCTCGCGCCCCTGGGTCGTTCTCCGTCCGCGGGCCGGTGGCCGCTTCTCGCGCAGTTCCCCGCGCCCCTGAGGCAGGCGCTGACGCGCCGCCTCCCCCTTGAGGCTGCGCTCCGCGCGCAGCCCCGGGGACGCGGGGGCGTGTGGACCTGCCCACACTCTCTCGTCCCAGGTCAACAGCAAGTTGACGTGCCTTCGCGGAGCGTGGTGGACTTCCATCGCCATATACGGCAGCAGGTGAGGAAGCCGGTGCGAATCCGGCGCGGTCCCGCCACTGTGAGTCCTCGGTCGTCCGGGGACGAGCCAGGAACTCCCGCTGCCGGTCTCGTCGAACCAGGGCGTGGACACCCTGAGTGAGGACAACTACCGCCATGTTCGCCCTGCGCGGCGTCATGCGGCCCGGGCGCGTGTTCGCGTACGGGGCCGCCGCAGGCTTGTTGAGCGACCTGCTCGTCGGTGATCCGCGCCGTGGGCACCCCGTCGCCGGGTTCGGGCGGGCCGCGAGCGCCGTCGAGCGGGTGCTGTGGCGGGACCACCGCGGCTGGGGCGCACTGCACACCCTGGTCTGCGCCGGTGGCGCCGCCGCCGTGGGAGCCGCCGCCTCGCGTGCCGTACGCCGCTCCCCCGCCGCCGCCGTCACGCTGACGGCCGCCGCGACCTGGGCCGTGGTCGGCGGGACCTCGCTGGGCCGGGAGGCGCGGGCGATCGGCTCCGCGCTGGAGGCCGGGGACGTGGAGCTCGCGCGGGAACTGCTGCCGCGGCTGTGCGGGCGCGATCCGCAGGGCCTGGACGCGGACGGGATCGCGCGGGGCGTCGTCGAGTCGGTCGCCGAGAACACCTCCGACGCCGTGGTGGGCGCGCTGGTGTGGGGCGCCGTCGGCGGGGTGCCGGGGCTGCTCGCCTTCCGCGCCGTGAACACGCTCGACGCGATGGTCGGGCACAAGTCAGCGAAGTACCGCCGGTTCGGCTGGGCCTCGGCGCGCCTCGACGATGTCGCGGGCTGGCCGGGGGCCCGGCTCACCGGCGCGCTCGCCGTCCTCGCCGGCGAGCGGCCCCGCGCCGCGCTGGCCGCGTGGCGGGCGGACGCCGGGCGGCACCCGAGTCCCAACGCCGGGGTCGTCGAGGCCTCCTTCGCGGGGGCGCTCGGGGTACGGCTCGGCGGCACCCTGTCGTACGCGGGGCGGGTCGAGCACCGGCCGGAGCTGAACGGCGCGGGACGGGCGGTCCGGGTGACCGATGTGGAACGGGCCGCGCGGTTGTCGCGGCGAGTGAGTGTGCTGGCGCTGGGAGTCTGTGTGGGCGGGCGGTTGCTGTGGGGTCGTCGATGAACCGGGGCGGGCTGCTCGTCGCGGGCACCACCTCCGACGCGGGGAAGAGTGTCGTCACCGCCGGGATCTGCCGGTGGCTGGTGCGGCAGGGCGTGAAGGTCGCGCCGTTCAAGGGGCAGAACATGTCCCTCAATTCGTTCGTCACCCGCGAGGGCGCCGAGATCGGGCGGGCGCAGGCGATGCAGGCGCAGGCCGCCCGGGTCGAGCCGACCGCGCTGATGAACCCGGTGCTGCTCAAGCCCGGCAGCGACCGCAGCAGCCAGGTCGTGCTGATGGGCAAGCCCGTGGGCGAGATGAGCGCGCGGGGCTATCACGGGTCGCGCCAGGAGGCGCTGCTCGACACCGTGGTGGGGTGCCTGGAGGAGCTGCGGGGCAGTCATGACGCTGTGATCTGTGAAGGCGCCGGCTCTCCCGCCGAGATCAATCTGCGGCGCACCGACATCGTGAACATGGGCGTCGCGCGGGCCGCGCGGCTGCCGGTGCTCGTGGTCGGGGACATCGACCGGGGCGGTGTCTTCGCCTCGTTCTTCGGGACGACGGCGCTGCTCGCGCCGGAGGACCAGGAGCTGCTCGCCGGGTATGTGGTGAACAAGTTCCGCGGTGACGTGACGCTGCTGGAGCCCGGACTCGACATGCTCAAGTCCCTCACCGGGCGGGCCACTTACGGCGTGCTGCCGTATCAGCACGGGCTCGGCATCGACGAGGAGGACGGGCTGCGGGTCTCCCTGCGGGGCGCGGTGCGCGAGTCCGTCGTCGCGCCGCCCGCCGGCGAGGACGTGCTGCGGGTCGCGGTGTGCGCGGTGCCGCTGATGTCGAACTTCACCGACGTGGACGCGCTGGCCGCCGAGCCGGGTGTCGTCGTGCGGTTCGTGGACCGGGCCGAGGAGCTCGTCGACGCCGATCTGGTGGTGGTGCCGGGCACGCGCGGGACCGTGAAGGCGCTGGAGTGGCTGCGCGAGCGCGGGCTGGCGGAGGCGCTGGTCCGGCGGGCCGCCGAGGGGCGGCCGGTGCTCGGCATCTGCGGCGGCTTCCAGGTGCTCGGTGAGCGCATCGAGGACGAGGTCGAGTCACGGGCCGGGGTCGTCGACGGGCTCGGGCTGCTGCCCGTACGGGTGCGGTTCGCCGCGGAGAAGACCCTCGCCCGGCCGGTGGGCGAGGCCCTCGGCGCGTACGTCGAGGGGTACGAGATCCATCACGGGGTCGCCGACGTGCTCGGCGGGGAGGCCTTCCTGGACGGGTGCCGGGTCGGTTCCGTGTGGGGCACGCACTGGCACGGGTCGCTGGAGTCGGACGACTTCCGGCGGGCCTTTCTGCGGGAGGTCGCGGCGGCGGCCGGGCGGCGGTTCGTGCCGGCGCCGGACACGTCGTTCGCGGCGCTGCGCGAAGAGCAGCTGGACCGGCTCGGGGATCTCATCGAGCGGCATGCCGATACCGATGCGCTGTGGCGGCTGATCGAAGGGGGCGCTCCTGCGGGGTTGCCGTTCGTGCCGCCCGGGGCGCCGTCTTGAGTGCCGGGTGGGGAAGTCGCCCCCGCCGCCCCTTCCCGTCCCGTCCCCGGGGGCTTCGCCCCCCGGCCCCCATGGGTTTTCTTGTACGCGCGCGTTCGTGGGGGCTTGTCGCGCAGTTCCCCGCGCCCCTTACGGGGCGCCCCAAGTCAACGGAGGATCACGGCTGATGTCTGCCCCTTATCCGTTCACCGCCGTCGTCGGGCAGGACGATCTGCGGCTCGCTCTTCTGCTCAACGCCGTGTCGCCCGCCGTCGGCGGTGTGCTCGTGCGCGGGGAGAAGGGGACCGCCAAGTCCACCGCCGTGCGCGCCCTTTCGGCCCTGATGCCGAGCGTCGGGGTCGTCCCCGGGTGCCGGTTCTCGTGCGATCCCGCGGCGCCCGACCCGCAGTGCCCCGACGGGCCGCACGAGGAGGCCGGGCAGACCGAACGACCCGCCCGCATGGTCGAGTTGCCCGTCGGCGCCTCCGAGGACCGGCTCGTCGGCGCGCTGGACATCGAGCGGGCGCTCGCCGAGGGCGTGAAGGCCTTCGAGCCGGGGCTGCTCGCCGACGCGCACCGCGGGATCCTGTACGTGGACGAGGTGAACCTGCTCCACGACCACCTCGTGGACCTGCTCCTCGACGCCGCCGCCATGGGCGCCTCGTACGTGGAGCGCGAGGGCGTCTCCGTACGGCATGCCGCGCGCTTCCTCCTCGTAGGGACGATGAACCCCGAAGAGGGCGAGCTGCGGCCGCAGTTGCTCGACCGGTTCGGGCTGACCGTGGAGGTCGCCGCGTCCCGGGAGCCGGCGCAGCGCGTCGAGGTCGTGAAGCGGCGGCTCGCCTACGACGACGCACCGGACGCCTTCGTCGCCCGGTGGGCCGACGAGGAGGCCGACGTACGGGCGCGGATCGTCGCCGCGCGCGCCCTGCTGCCCGAAGTGCGGCTCGGGGACGACGCGTTGACGCAGATCGCGGCGACCTGCGCCGCGTTCGAGGTGGACGGCATGCGCGCCGACATCGTGATGGCGCGGACCGCGACCGCGCTCGCCGCGTGGGCGGGGCGCACCGAGGTGCTGTCGGAGGACGTGCGGCAGGCGGCCCTGCTCGCGCTGCCGCACCGCAGGCGGCGCAACCCGTTCGACGCGCCGGGGCTCGACGAGGACAAGCTCGACGAGACGCTGGACGAGTTCGGCCCCGACCGGCCGGACGACGACCCGGAGCCCGACCCGGAGCCGAACGGGCCGGACGACGGCCCGGACGGCGGTGGCGGCGGTGGCGGGGTTCCGCCGCAGGGTGATCCGGCGGACGACGGCGGCGCGGCGCAGGAGTCCTCCGGCGCGTCCCCGGCCGAGGCGCCCGCGCCCGGTGGCGGTGCGCCCCAGGAGCAGCGGGCCGTGTCGGCCGGTGAGCCGTTCCGTACGAAGATGCTGAGTGTGCCGGGGCTCGGCGAGGGCGCGGCCGGGCGGCGGTCCCGGGCGCGCACCGAGCACGGCCGCACGACGGGTGCCGTACGCCCCCGGGGGAACCTGACCAAGCTGCATCTGGCGGCCACCGTGCAGGCGGCCGCGCCGCATCAGCGGGCGCGGGGCCGCAGCGGTCCGGGGCTCGTCGTGCGCCGGGACGATCTGCGGCAGGCGACCCGGGAGGGGCGCGAGGGCAATCTCGTGCTGTTCGTGGTCGACGCCTCCGGTTCGATGGCGGCCCGCAAGCGGATGGGCGCCGTGAAGGGCGCCGTGCTTTCGCTGCTCCTGGACGCCTACCAGCGCCGGGACAAGGTGGGGCTCGTGACGTTCCGGGGGTCGGGCGCCGAGGTGGCGCTGCCGCCGACGTCCAGCGTGGACGCCGCCGCGGCCCGCCTGGAGACGCTGCCGACGGGCGGGCGCACGCCGCTGGCCGCCGGGCTGCTCAAGGCGCACGAGGTGCTGCGCGTGGAGCGGCTGCGGGATCCGGCGCGGCGGCCGCTGCTGGTCGTCGTGACCGACGGGCGGGCCACCGGCGGGCCGGAGCCGGTCCAGCTGGCCGCACGGGCCGCCGGACTGCACGCCGCCGAGGGCACCGCCGCCGTGGTCGTGGACTGCGAGAGCGGCATGGTGCGGCTCGGGCTCGCCGGTGAGCTGGCCTCCCGGCTCGGCGGGCAGGCCGTGACGCTGGACGAGCTGCGCGCCGACTCGATCGCCGGGCTCGTCAAGGACGTACAGGGAACCAACACCATCCGCAGGAGGGCCGCCTGATGCCGCAGGGACAGCCGAGTGTCGTACCGGACGACGGACTGACGACTCGTCAGCGCCGCAACCGTCCGCTGGTGTTCGTGCACACGGGCATCGGCAAGGGCAAGTCGACGGCCGCCTTCGGTCTCGCGCTGCGCGCCTGGAACCAGGGCTGGCCGATCGGGGTGTTCCAGTTCGTCAAGTCGGCGAAGTGGAAGGTCGGCGAGGAGAACGCGCTGAAGGTCCTCGGCGCCTCCGGCGAGGGCGGGACCGTCGACTGGCACAAGATGGGCGAGGGCTGGTCCTGGGTCCAGCGCGATGATCAGGCGGACAACGAGGAGAAGGCCCGTGAGGGCTGGGAGCAGGTCAAGCGGGACCTGGCCGCCGAGACGTACAAGCTGTACGTGCTCGACGAGTTCGCCTACCCGCTGCACTGGGGCTGGATCGACGTCGAGGAGGTCGTCCAGGTGCTGCGCGACCGGCCCGGCACCCAGCACGTGGTCATCACGGGCCGCAACGCCCCCGAGAAGCTGGTCGAGTTCGCCGATCTGGTGACGGACATGTCGAAGGTGAAGCACCCCATGGACGCGGGCCAGAAGGGCCAGCGAGGCATCGAGTGGTGACGCACGTCCCCCGGCTCGTCGTCGCCGCGCCCGCCTCCGGTTCGGGCAAGACGACGGTGGCGACGGGGCTGATGGCCGCGTTCGCCGAGCGCGGTCTCGCCGTCTCCCCGCACAAGGTGGGCCCCGACTACATCGACCCGGGCTACCACGCCCTCGCGACGGGCCGCCCGGGCCGCAACCTGGACGCGTACATGTGCGGCCCCGAGCTGGTGGCGCCGCTGTTCGCGCACGGCGCCGCCGGCTGCGAACTCGCCGTCGTGGAAGGCGTGATGGGCCTGTTCGACGGCGTCTCGGGCGCGGGCGAGCTGGCGTCGACGGCGCATGTCGCCAAGCTGCTCAAGGCGCCCGTCGTGCTGGTCGTCGACGCGTCGTCGCAGTCGCGGTCGGTGGCGGCGCTGGTGCACGGCTTCGCGTCGTTCGACCCGGAGGTGCGCCTCGCGGGCGTCATCCTCAACAAGGTCGGCTCCGAGCGCCACGAGCAGCTGCTGCGCGAGGCCCTGGAGGAGGTCGGCGTCCCGGTGTACGGCGCGCTGTACCGCACCCCGCAGGTGGCCACCCCCTCCCGCCACCTGGGTCTGGTCCCGGTCGCCGAACGCAGCACGGAGGCGCTGGACTCCGTACGGGCGTCGGCGGCGATGGTCAGGGAGGGCTGCGACCTGGAGGGCCTGCTGGCCCTGGCCCGCACGGCCCCGCCGCTGGCAACGGAGGCGTGGAGTGCGAGCGCCCCGCCAGGGGCGCGGGGAACTGCGCGCTCAGCCCCCACCGAGCCGCACACGCGCACGAAACCCGTCGTGGCAGTAGCAGCAGGCGCGGCCTTCACCTTCTCCTACGCGGAACACACGGAACTCCTGGAGGCGGCCGGCGCGGAGGTCGTCCCCTTCGACCCCCTCCACGACGAACACCTCCCGGAGGGCACCGCGGGGCTGGTCGTCGGCGGCGGCTTCCCCGAGGTCTACGCCCCGGAGCTGTCGGCGAACGAACAGCTCCGCAAAGAAGTGGCCGCGCTGGCCGTCACGGGCGCCCCGATCGCCGCCGAGTGCGCGGGGCTGCTCTACCTGGCCCGTTCCCTCGACGGCAGGGCGATGTGCGGGGTCCTGGAGGCCGACGCCCGGATGTCCGGGCGGCTCACGCTCGGCTACCGGGACGCGGTCGCGATCGGCGACAGCGTGCTGGTCCCCGCGGGGACCCGGATGCGCGGTCACGAGTTCCACCGCACGGTCCTCGAACCGGGCGCGGGCCCGGCGCCCGCGTGGGGCATGCGGCTGCCCTCGCCGCGCGTCGAGGGGTTCGTGCAGCAGGGCGTGCACGCCAGCTATCTGCACACGCACTGGGCGGCGCTGCCGGACGTCGCCCACCGGCTGGTGGGGCGGTGTCCGAGGTGAGCGGCGGCTCAGCCGGCGATGCCCACCACGAGCCAGATGAAGGCCGCGCCCGCCACCGTGGCGGCCAGCGTCGAGCGCGCCGGGTGGTCGTGGTGGGCCTCGGGCAGGATCTCGGCGGCGGCCAGGTACAGCAGGACGCCGCCGAAGAAGCCGAGATAGCCGCCGAGCAATTGCTCCGGAATGGTGAACAGCAGGGTGGAGGCGGCGCCCACCACGGGGGCCGCCGCGTCGGCGAACAGCATCGTCAGCGCCTTGCGGCGGGCGTTGCCGTACAGCCGGGTGAGCGTGTACGTGTTGAAGCCGTCGGCGAAGTCGTGGGCGATCACCGCGAGCGCCACGGCGAGGCCCATTCCGCCGCCCACCTGGATCGCGGCGCCGATCGCCATGCCGTCCATGAGGCTGTGCCCGACCATCGCGGAGGCGGCCGTCAGGCCCACCTCGGGGACCCGGCCGTTCTCGTGCTCGTCCCCGCCGTGGGCGGCCTGCCGCTGGGCGAGGAGGTGCTCCAGGACGTGCGCGCCGAGGAACCCGGCGACGAACAGCAGCAGCGCCGCGGGCACGCCGAAGACCGGTCCGCCCGCCGCTTCCAGCGCCTCCGGCAGCAGGTCGAGGCCGACCACGCCGAGCATGAGCCCGCCCGCGAGCCCGAGCACCAGATGGCGCCGGTCGGTGACCCGCTGCGCGGTCCAGCCGCCGATCAGGGTCATCAGAAAGGCGCCGAGCGCCACGAACACCGCCATAAGCCCTTGCTAACTCATCCGACCCCCGCGTCGCACATCATGACCTGCGCCCCGGACCGGCTCGTCGGCGGGGTCGGCGCCCGCGCCGGGGTCACCGCCGACGAGGTGCTGGAGCTGGTCCGCGAGGTGCTGGCCGAGGCCGGGGCGGGCCACGGCGCGCTGGCCGCGCTCGCCACGGTGGAGGCGAAGGGGCGGGAGCCGGGGATCGTGCGGGCCGCCGCGCTGCTCGGGGTGCCGCTCGTGACGTTTCCGGCGGCGCGACTGGCCGCCGTGACCGTGCCGCACCCCTCGGCGGGGGCGCGGGACGCGGTGGGCACGCCGTCCGTCGCGGAGGCGGCCGCGCTCGCCGCCGGGGGTGAGCTGCTGGTTCCCAAGAGAACGGCGCGCGGTGCCGACGGGGGGCGCGGGAGGGTGACGTTCGCGCTGGCACGCGCCGGGTAAGGTCCGGACCCTCCCCCCCTCCGCCCGGCCGTCCTGTCCGCACCCCGCTAGGAGTCCGTCCCGTGCTCACCCCTCCCCCGGCCCTGCTCGCCGCGCTCGAACAGCGGCTCGACGAATCCGGCGGCACCGGCGCCCGTACCCCGCACGACCGGGCCGATGTGACCGTGCTGCTCGTCGGGCACGGCTCGCCCGACCCCGCCGTGAACGCCGAACTCGTCGCCGCGGCACGGCTGTTGTGGGAGGGCAGCGGTTACGCGGGCGTGGAGGCGGCGTTCGTGTCGGGTGCGGCGCCCGATGTGCCGGCCGGGCTCGACCGGTGCACGGCGCTCGGGGCCCGGCGCGTGGTGCTGCTGCCGTACGAGGCGTCGGTGGCGGGGCGTTGCGGGGCGCAGGCCGAGGGGTGGAGCGCGGCGCATCCGGAGGTGACGCTGGTGCGGTGCGAGGCTCCGGAGGTGCCGGGTGCGGACGGGGACGGGCCCGATCTGCGCCATCACGGGGACGCCGAAGTCCGCGACGACGGCGAGAAGTTGACGGATCTCGCGGTGAACGTCCGGACGGGGACTCCGCCGCTGTGGCTGCGGGAGCACATCGGCGGTGCGCTGGAGGGGCTCGCCGCGTATCCGGACGGGCGGGCGGCGCGGGCGGCGGTGGCGGCGCGGCACGGGGTCCCGGCGGAGCGGGTGCTGCTGACGTCGGGCGCGGCCGAGGCGTTCGTGCTGCTCGCGCGGGCCCTCGAGGTGCGGCGGCCCGTCGTGGTCCATCCGCAGTTCACGGAGCCGGAGGCGGCGCTGCGCGATGCCGGGCACGCGGTGCGGCGGGTGCTGCTGCCGGAGGAGGACGGGTTCCGGCTCGATCCGCGGCTGGTGCCGGGCGACGCCGATCTGGTCGTGGTCGGCAATCCGACCAATCCGACCTCGGTACTGCATCCCGCCGAGGCGGTGGCGCGGCTGGCGCGGCCGGGGCGGGTGCTGGTCGTGGACGAGGCGTTCATGGACGCGGTGCCGGGCGAGCGGGAGTCCCTGGCCGGGCGGACGGACGTGCCGGGTCTCGTGGTGCTGCGGAGCCTGACGAAGACGTGGGGGCTGGCCGGGCTGCGCATCGGGTACGTGCTGGCCGCGCCGGACGTCGTGGCGGCGCTGGAGCGGGCGCAGCCGCTGTGGCCGGTGTCGTCGCCGGCGCTGGTCGCGGCCGAGGCGTGCGTGTCGGCGCGCGGGGTCGCCGAGGCGGAGGCGGCGGCGCGGGACATCGCGGACGACCGGGCCCATCTGGTCGACCTGCTCGGGGAGTTGGCCGGTCTCGGGGTGCGCGTGGCCGGGCCCGCTCAGGGGCCCTTCCTCCTCGTACGGGTTCCGGACGCGGCCGGGGTGCGGGAGCGGCTGCGGGCGGCCGGGTTCGCGGTGCGGCGCGGCGACACGTTCCCGGGACTCGGCCCCGACTGGCTGCGGGTGGCCGTGCGGGACCGGCGGACGAGCGCGGCGTTCGTGACGGCGCTGCGGGAGGTGCTGACCTCGCGGTGACGGTCGCCGCCTAGGTGCCCTTCACGATCTGCTGCTTGAGGGGTGTCAGGCGGGCCGCCGTCTCGGCGATGAGCGACTGCTCCACGCCTGCCTCCGTCAGGGAGTCGGCGAGGTGGGTGACCACGCGGTCGAAGTCCGCCCCGGTCAGGCCGAGCCGGGCGTGCGCCTCGTCGAGCGGGCGGCCCCGGTACGCGTCGGGACCGCCCAGTGCCGTGGCGATGAAGGCCCGCTGATGGGCCTTCAGTGTCGGAAGGTCGGTGGTGCGGAAGTGCGGCGACAGGTCGTCGTCCGCAAGGACCTTGGCATAGAAAAGGTCGACCACGGCTGCCACCGCGGGGGCTCCGCCCACCGCCTCGTAGACACTCGACTCACTCATGGCAGTCGAACGTATCTGCGGAACCGGACATTCGGTACCGCTGTGACGGGTGCTACGCGCGCGAACGCCGTCCCTTGCGCGCCAGCGCGACCGCGCCGCCGCCCGCGACGAGGAGCACGATCGCGCCGCCCGCGATGTACGGCGTGTTCGAGTTGCCGCCGGTCTCCGCCAGGTCGGCCTTGGTCTCCGGCTTGGCCTCCGCCTTGGGCTCCGTCTTGTTCTCGACCGGCGCGGCCTCGACCGGCTTCTCCGGCTTGCCGCCCTGCGGCTTCGGGTCCTCCGCCGGGGCCGCCTTGGGCGCCGTGCAGGTGGCGCCGGCGAGGGTGACCTCGCCGTTGACCTCCGCCACGTTCAGCTTCAGGGGGTTCACCGAGACCTTGAGGTGCAGGGCCGACGCGGCGGCCGTCGTCGACGTGGTGGAGGTCTCGGACAGGGCGAGGGAGACCTCGCCGATCTGCGGGACATCGACGCGGGTCGTGCCGCCCGCCGACAGGGTGACCTTCTTGCCGAGCACGGTGACCGAGCCCAGCAGGTTCGACTCCGCGACCGGCTTCTTGCCCGCCTCGCACAGCGCCTTCGAGGTGACCTGATCGACCTGGATGAGGGAGAGCATGGGCAGGCCGGGGACGTGGACCTTGGCGTGGACGAGCTGGGTGAAGCCCTCCGCCTTCTTGTCGTCCACGGTGGCCTTCGCCTTGGCCACGTCGGCGCGCAGCACGCTGAACGGCTGCCCGCCGTCGACGCCGTCCAGGCGCGCGGTCAGCGCGGTCTTCTCGGCGCTCGCGGGGGCCTGCACCTCGTTGAGCGCGAGCCTCAGCGGGACGTTCACCGTCTTGTTCAGGAGCGAGACGTCCAGGCCCGTGCGCAGGACCACCGCGCCGGCCTTGCCGCCGTGGTCGCCGGTGGCCGCCGCCGGGCCCGCGGTCGCGAGCATCGCGGGTCCGGCGGCGAGGACAGCGGCGGTGGCCGTCACGGCGATGCGGCGGGTGCGACGGGCGACGGTGTTGCTGGTGCTGGACATGCTGGAAAGACCCCCCAGGGGTGGGACTGCGGAAACGGGACGGGTGCCGGCGGCGGGGCGGGGGCGGGCCGTGTCACGGGGACATCCCACGGCACCGCGCCGGTCACCGTCGCCGACGAGGGAATCTTTACGCACTGAGAGTGAACAGGCAGCAACCAGGCGTGAGTTCACTCCAAAGGGGGGTTTCCGCGCAGGTCTTCGAATCTGGTGGCGCTGTTGTTCCCTGGCGTCCCTCTTGTCGCCCATACGCCGGCGCTCCGCGCGGGCGCAGCGGATTCGTGTGCAACGAGCACCCGGATGCGCGGGTCACGCTGTGTGTCAACACCGACGGCCGGTGGGGGCTGGTCGCGCAGTACGTCGGCTGACGGTCGGTGGCCGCTTCTCGCGCAGTTCCCCGCGCCCCCAAGGCATGCGCTGCGCGCGGCCTTCCCCTGAGCGAGCGCAGCTCGCTTCTGCGCGACCAGCCCCCACCGGGCCGCGGACGTGAGGAGAGGTCAGCCCACCACTCGGCCGCGGAGCACCACCCGTCGGGGAGAGGCCAGAACCCCGACATCCGCCCGGGGATCGGCCCCGTACACCACAAGGTCCGCCGAAGCCCCCTCCTCCAGGCCGGGGCGGCCCAGCCACGCACGGGCGCCCCACGCCGTCGCCGACACCGCCTCCCGCGAGGGAATCCCGGCGCGGACCAGCTCGGCGACCTCGGCGGCGACCAGACCGTGCGCGAGCGACCCCCCGGCGTCGGTGCCGACGAACACCGGGATCCCGGCGTCGTACGCGGAGCGCACCGTGTCGTAGCGGCGCTCGTACAGCCGCCGCATGTGCGCCGACCAGCGCGGGAACTTGCCCTCGCCGCCCGCCGCGAGATCCGGGAACGTGGCGATGTTGACGAGCGTCGGGACGATGGCGACCCCGCGCTCGGCGAAGAGCGGGATCAGTTCGTCGGTGAGGCCGGTGGCGTGCTCGATGCAGTCGATCCCCGCCTCCACCAGATCGCGCAGCGACTCCTCGGCGAAGCAGTGCGCGGTCACCCGGGCCCCGAGCCGGTGCGCCTCGGCGATCGCGGCCTCGACGGCGTCGCGGGGCCAGCACGCGCCGAGATCGCCGGTGCCGCGGTCGATCCAGTCGCCGACCAGCTTGACCCAGCCGTCACCGCGCCGGGCCTCCTGGGCGACGTACGCGACGAGGTCCTCGGGCTCGATCTCGTGCGCGTAGTTGCGGATGTAGCGCCGGGTGCGGGCGATGTGCCGGCCGGCCCTGATGATGCGCGGCAGGTCCTCGCGGTCGTCGATCCAGCGGGTGTCGGAGGGCGAGCCCGCGTCGCGCAGGAGGAGCGTGCCCGCGTCCCGGTCGGTCAGGGCCTGCTTCTCGGCGGTCTCGGCGGGCACCGGGCCGTGGGCGTCGAGGCCCACGTGGCAGTGCGCGTCGACCAGGCCGGGCAGCGCCCAGCCGTCGACCGTGGTCACGTCGAGCCCGGCCGTGGCCGGACGGTCGTAGGTGACGCGGCCGCCGACCACCCACAGTTCGTCGCGTACGTCGTCGGGCCCGGCCAGCACCCGGCCCCTCACATGCAGCACCCCGCCATCGGTCATGGCGGAAAGCCTAGAGGCGCTGTGGGTACGCTCGTCATCGGCATCCCGTCCGAACCCGTGAGCGAAGAGAGCACCACCGTGACGCATCCGTTTCTCGACCTGGCCCCCTTGAGCGCCGAGCACTTCGCCTCCATCGAGGACCGTGTGGCCCGTCTCATGGACACGTCACAGGATGTCGTGATCATGCAGGGTGAGGCGCTGCTGCCGCTGGAGGGCGCGATCCGCGGCACGGCGGCGCCCGGGACCGTCGCGCTGAACGTGATCACCGGCCCGTACGGTCAGACCTTCGGCGACTGGCTGCGCGACTGCGGGGCGACCGTGCACGATCTGGCGGTCCCCTTCCACACGGCCGTCACCGCGGAGCAGGTGCGGGCGGCGCTCGCCGAGCACCCCGAGATCGACTTCGTGTCGCTGGTGCACGCGGAGGCCGCGACCGGCAACACCAACCCCGTCGCCGAGATCGGCGCGGTGGTGCGGGAGCACGGCGCGCTGTTCTACCTCGACGCCGTCGCCTCGATCGCCGCCGAGCCGGTGCTGCCGGACGCGTGGGGCGTGGACCTGTGCGTGATCGGCGCGCAGAAGGCGATGGGCGGCCCGGCCGGTGTCTCGGCGGTGTCGGTGAGCGCCCGCGCCTGGGAGCGGATGACCGCCAACGAGCAGGCGCCGCGCCACTCCTACCTGTCGCTGCTCGACTGGAAGCAGCGGTGGATCGACGGCGGCCGGAAGGCGCTGCTGCACGCGCCCGCGCAGCTGGAGATGCTCGCACTGGAGGCATGTGTCGAGCGGATCGAGAGCGAGGGGCTCGACGCGCTGATGGCGCGGCACGCGAGCGCCGCGGCCGCCACCCGCGCCGGAACGCTGGCCCTGGGCGGCGGCCTGGAGCCGTACGTCCACGAGGCGCGGGACGCCGCGCCGGTCGCCACGACGCTGCGGGCGCCCGCCGGCACCGACGCCCGTGAGCTGGTCGCGAAGGCCCTCGCCGTGGACCCGGTGCTGCCGCTGGTCGCGGGCGGCGGGGCCCTCGCGCAGGAGATGATCCGGGTCAACCACTACGGCCCGCAGGCCACCCGCGGGGTCGTGCAGTCCTCGCTGGCCGCGCTCGGCGGGGCGCTCGCGGAGGCCGGCATCGCGGTGGACCTGGAGGGTGCGCGCAAGGCGGTCGCGGCCGCCTGGCAGTAATTCCCCGCACGCGGAAGCAGCGCCGCCTTCATGAGATTTCATGAGGGCGGCGCTTTTCTTTATTCTTCTCCAACACATTCTTCACGTATTTATGGGAGCAGCTTCCCGTATGACTTCTGCCCGCTTTTCTCGGGCGTAAACACTAAGGTTTCGACAACGCAGAGCGACGTAATTCCGACGGGTGCCGGACCGGTTACAACGTTGTGACGCACTCCACACACGCAGCTTTTTGTCCCTTATGGTCGCCGCAAATCGCCATATAACGCGGCCCGTTCGTGCGCGCACCCACCCGCGCGCGGTAACACACATCGACCACTCACGTAACCCCTCACCCGGATGCAATCCAAAAAATAGGTCGGTAAATTCAATTTGCATGACCGCCGCACAAGCGCAATTCCAGCTCGACCATCCAGGCGTCTCCGACGGCGCTGCGATCTGGCGTATCGCACGCGACTCGAAGGTGCTCGACCTCAACTCCTCGTACAGCTATCTGCTCTGGTGCCGTGATTTCGCGGCCACCTCCGTGGTGGCCCGCGACGAGCGGGGCGAGGTGGCCGGGTTCGTCACCGGGTACATCCGTCCGGAGCGCCCGCGCACCCTCGTGGTGTGGCAGGTCGCCGTGGACGAGGCCCACCGCGGGCACGGTCTGGCCGGCGAACTGCTGGACGGACTGACGGCCAAGGTCCTGGGCGCCGGGCGGCCGGTCAGCACGATCGAGACCACCATCACCCCGGACAACTCGGCGTCCCAGGCGCTGTTCCTGTCCTACGCGCGCCGGCACGGCGCCGGGGTGGCCCGCGAGGTCCTGTTCGACGCCGGGCTGTTCCCGGACGACGGGCACCTGCCCGAGGAGCTGTACCGCATCGGGCCCATCGGCCCCGGCAGCACCCCCGTCTGACCCCGATCCCACCCACCGCGAACCCCCCTCACCCGCTTCCCCAGAGGAGCTATTGCTGTGACCATCACCCAGCCGGACCTGAGCGTCTTCGAGACCCTTGAGTCGGAGGTGCGCAGCTACTGCCGCGGCTGGCCCACCGTCTTCGACCGGGCCCGGGGCAGCCGCATGTACGACGAGGACGGCCACGAGTACCTGGACTTCTTCGCGGGCGCCGGATCGCTCAACTACGGGCACAACAACCCGGTGCTGAAACGCGCGCTCATCGACTACCTGGAGCGGGACGGCGTCACGCACGGCCTCGACATGTCGACGGCGGCGAAGCGCAACTTCCTGGAGTCGTTCCAGAACATCATCCTGCGCCCGCGCGACCTGCCCTACAAGGTCATGTTCCCGGGCCCGACGGGCACCAACGCCGTCGAGTCCGCGCTGAAGCTGGCCCGCAAGGTCAAGGGCCGCGAGTCGATCGTGTCGTTCACGAACGCCTTCCACGGCATGTCGCTCGGCGCGCTCGCGGTCACCGGCAACGCGTTCAAGCGGGCCGGCGCCGGCATCCCGCTGGTGCACGGCACCCCGATGCCGTTCGACAACTACCTGGACGGGCAGACGCCGGACTTCATCTGGTTCGAGCGGCTCCTGGAGGACTCCGGCTCGGGCCTGAACACGCCCGCCGCCGTGATCGTCGAGACGGTCCAGGGCGAGGGCGGCATCAACGTGGCCCGCGCCGAGTGGCTGCGCAAGCTGGCCGACGTGTGCAAGCGCTGGGACATGCTGCTGATCGTCGACGACATCCAGATGGGCTGCGGCCGCACCGGTGCCTTCTTCTCCTTCGAGGAGGCGGGCATCACACCGGACATCGTGACTGTTTCGAAGTCCATCAGCGGGTACGGACTCCCTATGTCCCTGTGCCTGTTCAAGCCGGAGCTCGACGTCTGGGAGCCGGGCGAGCACAACGGCACGTTCCGCGGCAACAACCCCGCGTTCGTGACGGCCGCCGCCGCTCTGGAGACGTACTGGACCGACGGCGCCGCGATGGAGAAGCAGACGCTGGCCCGCGGCGAGCAGATCGACCAGGCGCTGCGCGCCCTGCGCGACGAGTTCCCCGGCGACACCGTCGAGTACCGCGGCCGTGGCCTGGTGTGGGGCCTGGAGTTCCGCGACAAGGAGCGGGCGGGCAAGGTCGCCAAGCGCGCCTTCGAGCTCGGCCTGCTCATCGAGACGTCCGGCCCCGAGAGCGAGGTCGTCAAGCTGCTTCCGGCGCTGACGATCACGCCCGAGGAGCTGGAGGAAGGCCTGCGCACGCTCACCAGGGCTGTGCGCGAAACGGCCTGACACCTATTCAGAAACACTAGAGAGGCAGCAACTCACCGTGATCGTCCGTTCGTTCAAGGAGATCGAGAACACCGACCGGCACATTAAGTCGGCGACCGGCACCTGGGAGAGCAAGCGCATCGTCCTGGCCAAGGAGAAGGTCGGCTTCTCCCTGCACGAGACGATCCTCTACGCCGGCACGGAGACCGACATGTGGTACGCCAACCACATCGAGGCCGTGCTGTGCGTCGAGGGCGAGGCCGAGCTCGAGAACAGGGAGACCGGCGAGAAGCACTGGATCGAGCCGGGCACGATGTATCTCCTGAACGGCCACGAGCGCCACACGCTCCGGCCCAAGACGGACTTCCGCTGCGTGTGCGTGTTCAACCCCCCGGTGACCGGACGGGAGGACCACGACGAGAACGGCGTCTACCCGCTGCTGACCGAGGAGGGCTGAGCCAGATGACCACTGACCTGTATCCGACCCGTGGCACTTCCGAGGTGGCGACGCCCCGTGTCGACCCGGTCGTCTGGTCGGCTCCCGGCACCCGTGGTCCGATCCGCGAGTCGGACCTCGCCTCCTTCGAGCGGGACGGCTTCCTCGCGATCGACGAACTGATCGGCCCGGACGAGATCGGCACCTACCAGGCCGAGCTCAACCGCCTCGTCAACGACCCGGCGATGCGCGCCGACGAGCGCTCCATCGTCGAGAAGAAGTCGCAGGAGATCCGTTCGGTCTTCGAGATCCACAAGATCAGCGAGGTGTTCGCGAACCTGGTCCGCGACGAGCGCGTCGTGGACCGGGCCCGGCAGATCCTCGGCTCGGACGTCTACGTCCACCAGTCGCGGATCAACGTCAAGCCCGGCTTCGGGGCGAGTGGCTTCTACTGGCACTCGGACTTCGAGACCTGGCACGCCGAGGACGGCCTCGCGAACATGCGGACGGTGTCCGTCTCCATCGCGCTGACGGAGAACTACGACACCAACGGCGGGCTCATGATCATGCCCGGCTCGCACAAGACGTTCCTCGGCTGCGCGGGCGAGACGCCGGAGGACAACTACAAGCGGTCGCTCCAGATGCAGGACGCGGGCATCCCCTCGGACGAGTCGCTGACCAAGTTCGCCGACGCGCACGGCATCAGGCTGTTCACCGGCAAGGCCGGCTCGGCCACCTGGTTCGACTGCAACGCGATGCACGGCTCCGGGGACAACATCACCCCGTATCCGCGCAGCAATGTCTTCATCGTGTTCAACAGCGTGGAGAACACGGCGGTGGAGCCGTTCGCGGCGCCCGTGCGGCGCCCGGAGTTCATCGGCGCGCGGGACTTCACTCCGGTGAAGTGATCCTCGTACGCGCATGAGTACGCGCATGAGTACGCACCCGAGTGGGGCGGGACCGGTCACGGTCCCGCCCCACTGGTGTGTCACAGGGCCGGGTAGTCCGTGTATCCCTGCGCGCCGCCGCCGAAGAACGAGGACGAGTCGGGGGTGTTGTACGGGCCCTCGGTGCGCAGCCGGGCCGGCAGGTCCGGGTTGGCGAGGAAGAGGGCGCCGAAGGTGAGGACGTCGGCGAGGCCGTCCTCGATCAGGGGGAGCGCGGTGTGGTCGGTCGGGGTTCCGGTGAACGCGTTGAGGAAGAAGGGGCCGCTGAAGCGCTTGCGCAGGTCGGTGGTGACCTCGCGGGCGTCCGCGGTGGCCTCCAGGACGTGCAGGTACGCGAGGCCGAGCGGCTCGATCTCGGTGACCAGCGCCTGGTAGGTCTCGGCGGTGTCGGTGCCCGGCATCGAGTTGTACGGGTTCAGCGGCGAGACGCGCAGCGCGGTGCGCTCGGGGCCGATGGCCTCGGCGACGGCCTTGACGACCTCGACGGCGAACCGGATCCGGTTCTCGACGCTGCCGCCCCACTCGTCGGTGCGCTCGTTGGAGCCCGGGGCGAGGAATTGGTGGATCAAGTAGCCGTTGGCACCGTGCAGTTCGATGCCGTCGAACCCGGCCTCGATCGCGTTCTTCGCCGCGGTGGCGTAGTCGGCGATCGTGGCGCGGACCTCGTCGCCGGTCAGCTCGCGCGGCGCGACGAAGTCCTGGAAGCCGTCGAGCGTGAAGGCCTTGCCCTCGGGGGCGATCGCGGAGGGCGCCACCGGCAGGCCGCCCTCGGGCTGGAGCGACGGGTGGCTGATCCGGCCCGCGTGCATGATCTGGGCGAAGATCGTGCCGCCCGCCGCGTGCACGGCGTCGGTGACCTTGCGCCAGGACGCTATCTGCTCGGCGCTGTGCAGACCCGGGGTCCAGGCATAGCCCTGGCCCTCGGCGGAGGGCTGGATGCCCTCGGTGATGATCAGGCCGGCGGAGGCGCGCTGCGCGTAGTACTCGGCCGTCAGCTCGGTGGCGGTACCGCCGGCGCCGGCCCTGCTGCGGGTCATCGGGGCCATCGCGATGCGGTTGGCGATCCGGGTGCCGGGGAGGTCGAACGGGTCGAAAGCGGTGGTCATGACTGCTCCGATCAACATCGGTACGGGACCGCCACGGAAATATATGGTCGGCCAATCAATTGCGCTGATGCCACTGTAGCGCATTACTTGGCCGACCAAGGTAATCTCTGTGTGAAGCCAGAATCAGCCGCAGGAGCAGCCATGGAGTCCACGCCCAAGGACGGCGAGCCCGTCTGTACCGCCCCCGTCCCGGCCGCCGCCCTCAGCGGTCCGGTCAGCCTCGCCCTGGCGCGGGTCGCCCGGCTGCACCGCGCCGCGGCGGGCCGCCGGCTGCGCGGGCTCGGGCTCTACCCGGGGCAGGAGTTCGTGATGATGCACCTGTGGGACAAGGGGCCCGTACGGCAGTCGGAGCTGATCAAGGCGGTCGAGCTGGACCCGTCGACGGTCACCAAGATGCTGCAGCGTCTCGAACAGGCCGGGCACGTCCGCCGCTCCCCCGACCCGGACGACCGGCGTGCGGTGCGCGTGGAGGCGACGGAGCAGAGCTGCGGGCTCCTGAAGGATGTGGGCGACGCGTGGTGCGCCCTGGAGGAGCAGACCCTGGCCGGGCTCTCCGAGGCGGAGCAGACGGAGTTCGTGCGGCTGCTCGCGCGGGTGGAGGGCAATCTCTGCACCGAGACCGGGGCCTGCTCCTGACCGGTTCCCCTCGATCGGGCGCCGGGGTTCAGCGCGCCAGCGCGGTGAGCAGCCGGTCGACGTCCTCGTCCGTGTTGTACAGGTGGAAGGACGCCCTCAAGTTGCCCGCCCGGTCGGAGAGTTCGACTCCGGCGGCGTGCAGCTCCGGCTGGCGCACGCCGAGGCCGGGGACGGAGACGATGGGCGAGCCCGGGGCGGGCGCCGGCTCGTGGCCCAGCTCGGCGAGGCCCGTGCGGAAGCGGTCGGCGAGCGCCAGGTCGTGGGCGCGGATCGCCTCCGGCCCCAGCTCCTCGATCAGCTCCAGCGAGCGGCGGGCGCCGGTGTACGCGACGAGGCCGGGGGTCTCGTCGAAGCGGCGGGCGGAGCGGGCGAGCTCGGTGACCGGTCCGTAGCAGGAGTCCCAGGGCCGCTCCCCCGCGACCCAGCCGCCGAAGACGGGGGTCAGGTCGGCGGGGTCGGGCGGGCCGATGAAGAAGGCGGCGCCGCGCGGGCAGGTGAGCCACTTGAAGGCGACGGAGGAGACGTAGTCGGCCTCGGCGGCGTGCCCGGCGAGCGGGAACCAGCCGGCCGCCTGGGACACGTCGACGTAGAGGCGGGCGCCGTGCGCGCGGGTGGTGGCCCGCAGCTCCGCCAGGTCCGTGATCCGGCCGTCCGCCGACTGCGCGGCGCTGACCGCGACCAGGGCCGTCCCGGGACGCACCGAATCGGCGAGCGCCCCGAGCGGCACGGTGCGCACCTTGAGGTCCTGCCGTACGTGGAAGGGGTTGATGGTGGAGCTGAACTCGCCCTCGGCGACGAGGACTTCGGCGCCCTCGGGCAGCGAGGCGGCGATCAGTCCGGTGTAGACGGCGACGGACGCGCCGGTCGCCACCCGGGAGGCCGGGACCCCGGCGATCCGGGCGAAGGCCGCCCGCGCCTCCTCCACGTCCGTGAAGAGGGAGTCGATGGGGCGGCCTTCGGCCATCGCGGTGATCGCCGCGTGCATCGCGCGCACGGCGCGGGCGGGCAGCAGGCCGGAACTGGCCGTGTTCAGGTAGCTGGTGGCAGGGCTGTACTCGGCGCGGACCAGGTCCGTGTCGAGCTGTCGGGGCGCACCGGAAGTCTCCATGCCCCCACTGTGCCCCGCCGCCAACTACCCGTCCATCGCGGATGTTTGAGCAGTACCTCTAAGTGGTCCTTATCGATGCCGGTCAGGCCTGCGGGACGGCGCAGCCGTCGGGGCCGCAGGTGTCGGCGTCGCCGGTGGCGCCGTCGATGACGGTGAGCGGGGAGCGGGCGCCCCACGCCTGGGTCAGCGCCTGGGTGAAGACCTCGGCGGGCTGGGCGCCGGAGACGCCGTACTTGCGGTCGAGGACGAAGAACGGCACGCCGGTCGCGCCGAGCTCGGCCGCCTCGCGCTCGTCGGTGCGCACGTCCTCGGCGTAGGCGTCCGGGTCGGCGAGGACGCCGCGGACGTCGGCCTCGGCCAGGCCCGCGCCGACGGCGAGCCGCACGACGTGCTCCTCGTCGGCGAAGACGGACTCCTTGTCGACGAAGTTGCCCCGGTACAGCGCGTCGATCAGGGCGTCCTGCACGCCCTTGTCCTTGGCGAGGTGGAGCAGGCGGTGCAGGTCGAAGCTGTTGCCGTAGTCGCGGCCCTCGGTGAGGTAGGGCAGGCCGAGGGCGGCGGCCTGCTGGCCGAGCCCCTGCTCGTTCGCCGCGGCCTGGGCCTCGCTGATGCCGTACTTGTGCGCGATGTGCGGGACGACGAGACCGGTCTCGCCCTTCTTGACGGTCGGGTCCAGCTCGAAGGAGCGGTGGACGACCTCGACCTCGTCCTTGTGCGGGAAGGCATCGAGGGCCTGCTCGAACCGGGACTTGCCGATGTAGCAGAAGGGGCAGTTGATGTCGGTCCAGATCTCGACGCGCATGAGGGTCTCTCGCTCCAGCTGGTTACGTGTTCACGTCCTGACGGGCAGGGGGTGCCCTGCGCCGTACGGGTACAACCGGATGCCGCCTCCGCTCATTCCCGGGGCAGGTCGAGCCGCAGCTCACGGTGGTGGCCGGAGCCGGTCCGGGCGCCGTGCCAGCCGTGGGCGGCGTAGAAGGCCTGGGCGCGCTCGTTGTCGCGGTGCACGTCCAGGAGGGCCTTGGTCATGCCGTCCGCCCGCCACTGCTCGACGCAGGCGGCGTGCAGCTCCGTGCCGATGCCGCGGCGCCAGTGGGCGGGGTCGGTGTGCAGCTGGAAGAGCTTGACCGTGGTGCCGTACGGGTCCTCGTCGGGCCGGCGGAAGGAGGCGATGCCGACCGGGGCGCCGTCGCGTACGCAGACCAGGACGTGGGCGCGGGGCCGGAGAATGGCCTGCGTCCACCGCTCCTGCCACAGCTCGGGGGTGTCGCCGGCCGGGAACCCGTCGGGGTAGTAGGTCGCGCGGGCCCGCTGGTGCAGGGCGGTGATGGCGGGGGCGTCGGCGGGCACGGCGGTTCGGATCATGCCCGGATAGACGGCCCGGGCCCCACCACGGTTCCTGACCTGGACCGGGGCGGCCCGAGTCGTGCAGCCCCGCCAGGGGCGCGGGGAACTGCGCGAGAAGCCCCACCGGGCGTGCACCCGCGAACGGCGCTGTACTGGCCGCCCCTGAAGCGCTCACCCCGCCCCGGGGCGGGAAGGCGGCGGGCGCAGACCAAGGCGGGGCGCACGCGCGAGGCGGGCGGCGCAGCGTCAGGAGCCGTCGCGGAGGTCCTTCGGCCAGCCCGGGTGGAACTCGATGTGGTCGTAGGAGACGTCACAGCCCTCGCCGGTCGGCGACTGCGCCAGGAACCCGATCAACGGCGGAGCCGACGTGTCGTCCCCGAGCGCGAACACCCGGACGAAGGTCCACGTCTCCCCGTCGGTGGACGCGTGGAACGCGAACGCCGACCCGGTACGACTGACCCGCAGCCACACCGACCGCCCCGGCACCACGAAGGAGTTGGCGTCGTCGGAGCGCCCGCGCGTGACGACCGTACAGATGGTCGGCTCGTGCGGCGACTGCTCGTAGCAGAGCTTCGCCCACTGCCGGTCCCCGACGTGGACGTAGAGCACACCGGCGTCGAAGGGCGCGGCGAACCCGACGGTGACCCGCGCGCTGAACCGGAAGTCGCCCTCCGGCGCGCCCAGCAGCCGCGGCGCGTCGGACGCGGGGTCGAGGGCGTCGCCGGCCGGCGGCACGAAGCGGTCCTGGCGGGCGCCGGCCCGGCCGGTGAGGACGCCGTCGTCGTACGCCCAGTGGCCGTCGGGCCCGAAGGCGGTCAGCGGAAAGGGCAGTTCAGGGAGGTTCAGTTCCATGGCGGTCAGTTTTCCAGGCGTCCGTCGTAGCGCCGCGGCAGCCCCAGCGGATTGTCGTCGCGCAGCTCGGGCGGGAGCAGGGCCTCGGGCGCGGTCTGGTACGTGACCGGGCGCAGCCAGCGCTCGATCGCCGTGCCACCGACGGAGGTGGAGGTGGAGGTGGTCGCCGGGTACGGGCCGCCGTGGTGCTGGGCGGGGGCGACGGCGACACCGGTGGGCCAGCCGTTGACGAGGACGCGGCCCGCGACGGGCGTCAGCTCGGTGAGCAGCTCGGCTCCCCGGCCCTCGCCCGCGGCCTCGGCCGAGGACAGCTGGACGGTGGCGGTGAGGTTGCCGGGCAGGCGGGAGACGACGGCGGTGATCTCGTCGGCGGACGCGTAGCGGGCGACCACCGTGACCGGGCCGAAGCACTCCTCCAGGAGCAGGTCGTGCGGGCCGCCCGCGACGGCGAGGCGCGCGGCCGGGACCGTGAGGAAGCCGGGCGAGACCGAGTGCTCGCCGCCCGCGCCGGGCGTGACCGGTGCCTCGACGTCCGGGAGCGCGGCGCGCTCGGCGACTCCGGCGACGAAGTTGTCGCGCATCCGGTGGTCGAGCAGGACGCCTGAGCCGGTGTCGCTGACGGCCGCGGTCAGCGACTTGACCAGGCTGTCGCCCGCCTCGCCGACGGGCGCCAGGACCAGGCCGGGCTTGACGCAGAACTGGCCGACGCCGAGCGTCATGGAGCCCGCGAGCCCGGCACCGATCGCCTCGGCGCGCTCGGCCGCGGCGGCCTCGGTGACGACGACGGGGTTGAGCGACCCCAGCTCGCCGTGGAACGGGATCGGCACCGGGCGGGCCGCCGCCGCGTCGAAGAGGGCGCGACCGCCCCGTACGGAACCGGTGAAGCCGGCCGCCGCGACCAGCGGGTGCCGGACCAGCTCGACCCCTGCCTCGAAGCCGTGGACGAGGCCGAGGACGCTCTCGGGGATGTCGTGCCGGGCGGCGGCCCGGCGGATCACGGAGGCGACCAGTTCGGAGGTGGCCGGGTGGTCGGGGTGGGCCTTGACCACGACCGGGCAGCCGGCCGCGAGGGCGCTCGCCGTGTCGCCGCCGGGGACGGAGAAGGCGAAGGGGAAGTTCGAGGCGGCGTAGACCGCGACGACACCCAGCGGGATCTTGTAGCGGCGCAGGTCGGGGATGGGCGGGGTGGCCGTGTCGTCGGGGTGGTCGATGACGATGCCGAGGAAGGCGCCCTCGTCGACGATGTCCGCGAAGGCCCGCAGCTGGAAGCAGGTGCGCGCCAGTTCGCCGGTGAGCCGGACCGGGCCGAGGGCGGTCTCCGCGTCGGCCGCCTCCACCAGGTGGTCCTTGGCCTGGTCGAGCAGGTCGGCCGCGGTGCGCAGGAAGGCGGCGCGCACGGTGCGGTCGGCGAGGGCCGGGCGGGCGGCGTCGGCGGCGCGGACCGCCTCGTCCACCTCCTGGGCCGTGGCTTCGACCGCGACCTGCTCCCGCTGCTTCCCGGTTCGGGGGTCCACACTCCAGACTGGTGCTGCTGCCTCGACTGCCACGACGATGTCCTCCAGCTTTTCTCGCGGCTCGGCGGACGAGTCCCGAGGGTCGTTCGATATACTGAACGCTGTCTCTGTTGATGAACGATACGGAGACTATTTCTCGTCGAACGAAGGGGTCAAGGGCGATGTCGGCAGGCGAGACGGGGGCCGGGGCGGGTGGCGCGCAGGTCAAGTCGGCGGTGCGGACGGTCGAGTTGCTGGAGTACTTCGCGGGCCGTCCCGGGATGCACTCGCTGGCCGCGGTCCAGGAGGCCGTCGGCTATCCCAAGTCCAGCCTGTACATGCTGCTGCGGACCCTCGTCGAGCTGGGCTGGGTGGAGACCGACGCGACCGGCACGCGGTACGGGATCGGGGTCCGGGCGCTGCTCGTCGGCACGTCGTACATCGACGGTGACGAGGTCGTCGCCGCGGCCCGGCCGACCCTGGACCGGCTCTCCGACGACACCACGGAGACCATCCACCTGGCGCGTCTCGACGGCACGAACGTGGTGTACCTGGCCACCCGGCAGTCGCAGCACTATCTGCGCCCCTTCACGCGTGTGGGCCGCCGGCTGCCCGCGCACTCCACGTCGCTCGGCAAGGCACTCCTTGCCACCCACACCGACGAGCAGGTCCGCAAGCTGCTCCCCGAGACGCTGCCCGCGCTGACCGAGCACACGATCACCGACCGCGAGAAGCTCATCGAGGAGCTGCACGCGGTGCGCGAGCAGGGCTTCGCGGTGGACCGCGAGGAGAACACGCTGGGGCTGCGCTGCTTCGGCGTCGCCATCCCCTACCGGACCCCGGCGAGGGACGCGATCTCCTGCTCGGTGCCGGTGGCCCGGCTGACGCCCGCGCACGAGCAGATGGTCAAGGACGCGCTGTTCGACGCCCGGGACCGGCTGACCCTGGCCACGCGCCGTCTCTGACCGGGCACTGTCCGGGACGCTCGGTGAGAGCTTCCTGAGAATGTCTGTGACAAGCGTCGCCATCGGAACGAAACCCTTCGTCCCGCTCGTCTTCCGAGCGGGATGAACAAGACGATCAGACGTGCCTCCGTCTTCTGTCTGCTGCTCGTGCTCGCCCTGCTGGTGAGGGTGACATGGGTGCAGTTCTACGACGGCAAGGCCCTCGCGGACGACAAGAACAACCGGCGGACCCTGATGCAGCAGTACGCGCATCCGCTGGGCGACATCATCGTGGGCGGAAAGGCGGTGACCGGCTCCACGAAGACGCGCGGCGACAACGATCTCGCGTACAAGCGGAGCTACACGGACGGCTCGCTGTACTCGGCGGTGACGGGCCACACGTCACAGGTGTACGGCTCCACCCAGCTGGAGTCCCTCTACCAGGGCGTGCTCGACGGCACCGACAACAAGATCAAGAACCCCGTGGACATGCTCACCGGGAAGAGCACCGCGCCCGGTGACGTGATCACGACGATCGACCCGGGTGTGCAGAAGGCCGCGTACCGGGCGCTCGGCGACAAGAAGGGCGGCGCCGTCGCCATCGACCCGGAGACCGGGAAGATCCTCGGCATGGTGTCGACGCCGTCGTACGACCCGTCGAAGATCAGCGGTTCGGGCTCGTCGGACGCCGCGGCGTGGAAGAAGCTGGCGGCCGACAAGGACGTGCCGACACTGAACCGCGCGCTGAAGCAGGCGCTGCCGCCCGGCTCGACGTTCAAGCTGGTGGTCGCCGCGGCCGCCCTGGAGAACGGGCTGTACTCGTCGGTCGACGAGAAGACCGACTCCCCCAATCCGTATCCGCTCCCCGGCACCAGCAAGGACCTGAAGAACGAGAGCGCGTCGGCTCCCTGCGAGAACGCCACGCTCAGGACCGCGCTCCAGTACTCCTGCAACAACGTCTTCGGCAAGGTCGCCGTCGATCTCGGGCAGAAGAAGCTGAAGGCGATGGCCGAGAAGTTCGGCTTCGACGATGCCGAGCAGGACGTGCCGGTGCGGGCCGCGAAGAGCGTCTACCCGTCCGGCATGGACGACGCGCAGACCGCCCTGTCCGGCATCGGCCAGTTCGACGTCACGGCCACGCCGCTGCAGATGGCGATGGTGTCGGCCACCATCGCCAACGGCGGCGAGCAGGCGTCGCCGCACATGGTCTCCCAGGTGACGGACGCGGACGGGGACGCGGTCACGTCGTTCGCGGACTCCGAGAACACCCGGGTCGTCAGCGCGTCGACCGCGTCGCAGCTGCGGTCCGCGATGGAGACGGTCGTGAACCAGGGCACGGGCACCAACGCCCGGATCTCCGGGGCGACCGTGGGCGGCAAGACCGGTACCGCGCAGCACGGCGAGAACAACAGCCAGACGCCGTACGCCTGGTTCACCTCGTACGCGAAGGACCACTCGACCGGGAAGTCCGTCGCCGTCGCGGTGGTCGTGGAGCAGTCGAACGCGGCGCGCTCAGAGGTCAGCGGCAACGGGCTGGCGGCGCCCATCGCGAAGGCGATGATGGCGGCGGCGCTGAAGAACTGACGCTTCAGCGGCGGCGCTTCGCGAGCGCCCACCGCAGCGGCCGGCGGCGCACCGGGGCCGGGGACGACCGATCCCCGGCCCCGGTCGCCGTTTCCGGGGGCATCGGGCGCTTGTACCAGTCGTAGACGACCCAGGTGCCGCAGGGCTCCCAGCCCTCGGGGGCGGCGGCGCCGGGGACGGCCGGTTCCCTGCGGTACTCCCAGCGCCCGGGGTGTTCCGGGTCGCGGAGGCAGACGAAGCGGCCGAGGCCGTCGATCTCGCGCAGTTCCCAGCCCTCGGCGCCGAAGCGGTCGAGGAGCGCCGCGTCGGCGTAGGTGTCGGCGGTCCAGCGCCAGATCTCGACGTGCTCGTCGGGCGCGGTCCGGTCCGGGGCCAGCCTGTCGGCCAGTTCACCGGCCGGTCCGAACGCGACGGCCGGGTCCGCGGCGTCGGACCGCGCGGCGAGCTCGGCGACCGTCGCCGTGACATGGCCGGGCGGCAGACCGCGGCCGCGCAGGTCCCGGGAGAGCTCGTCCCAGTACGCCGCCGTCCCCGTGCCGTCGCCCACGCGCCGCCGCCCTCCATGGCCTGACCTGCCTGCTCGGACCGTCAATCTAGACCGGTCCCCTGTTGTCCGGCATCACGGACAACCATCGAGGCCGACAGCGCTCCGCCGGCTACTCGACGAAGTACGTCGGGTTGGGGAACTTGTACGTCTTGTCGGCGTGGCCGCCCTGGAGGTCGGAGTACTGGTCGCCGAAGTTGCCGACGATGTCGTACCCGAGGGACTCGATGTGCTGCCGGGTGCCCGACTTGTACTGCACCGTGGTGCAGTTCCAGGCGGCCGCGGTGGCGCAGTCGCTCAGGTAGGCGGGCGGGTTGGCGGTGTCCTTGAGGAAGATGTGGCCGGCGTCGAGGTTGACGTCGATGCCGACCTTCTTCAGGTTCGCCACGGCGCCGGCGCGCTGCGACTCCTTGAGCCCGGAGTTGTAGAACACCGTGACGCCCTTGCGGGTGGCGTACTTGACGAGCTCGGGGGTCCCGGGCACGGCGGGCCGGTCGGCCCTGGCAACGTACTCGGCCCAACTCGCGCTGTTGTACGTGTAGTTGGTCTTGATCTCGTAGTCGAGGCTGAGCAGCAGCGTGTCGTCGATGTCGAAGACGACGGCGAGCTTCTTCCCGTGCCTGCCGTGCTGCTCGGCCGCCTTGTCGATGGACCGCTCGGCCTTGGCGACGACGCGCGCCATGTCGTCGGCGTACGCGCTGTCCGGCGAGGCCTGCCACACGCCGTCGGCGTCCTGGGCGGCGCCGTAGTAGCTCTTGATCTCGTTGACGAGCTCGCCGATGTTGTGCGGTTCGGCCGTCGTGTTCCCGGTCGGGCGGTCGGCGCCGGCGGCACCGGCGCCGTAGACGGCTCCGCCCACGAGGGCGCAGGCCGCGGCGAGGCCCGCGATTCTGATGGAACTCCGCATGTGATGTCTCCCCAATCCGGCCCGAGGCACGCGGGAGGCGCGCCAGATCACGCACTGTCTACGCGCATCACACACGGAGGGCGAGCCCCTTTACTCGATCGATATCCGACACATGGGCGACGCGGCCGCCGGCGGGGTGCTTTCAGGGCCATTGCCCAGGTGTGAACCGCACTTGACCTGGTGTTGAACCCGGGCCCATAAGGTCGTCTGACACACATGAAGCCGATGGAGCAAGGACGGACCACCGTGACTGCCGGAGTCACCCTCACCGCCTCGGGACACGGCCCCTCCCCCGTGATCCTCGGCGCCTTCCTGGTGGGCGGCGTCGTCGCGATCTGGACCGGAATGAACTGGGCGCTCGACCTGCGCGGGATCACCACGCGGCGCGTCCGCCACAAGCGGGACGCTTCCTGGGACGTGACGAGCACGGTGAACGATCTCGACGCCACGGGCGACCTGCTCGCCCGTCCCGGGTATCTGCGGCTTCTGGGCGCGGTGATGACCCTGGCCGGGCTGCTGCTGATCGTGGTCGCGTACGCGTTGTGGCAACTGGGCTGAGGCCCCGGTCAGGTGCGGCCCGGTGGGGCTTCTCGCGCAGTTCCCCGCGCCCCTGAGATGCGCACTTCGTGCGCCATCTCATCGGAGGCACCCGCCTCGAGAAGAGGCCACCGGCCCGCGGGCGGAGAACGGGTCAGCGGAGGTGGGCGGCACCCGCGTCGCGGGCGACGAGTCGGGGGACGGACTTGGCCGGGTCGACCCGGAGCCGCAGCTCGGGCGTCCACCCGGCCCCCGACCGCAGCGGAGCGGAAGCGTTCGCCGCGTTGTAGGCGGCGATGAGGTCGGTCCCGACACCGTTGACGACGTTCCCCTTCGCGGTGAGGGGATAGTCGTTCCACCGGTGGAGGATCGACCCGGCGCCGATCCCTTCAGGAAGCGTGAAGGCGTTCTTCTCGGCGTAGAGCTGCGACTTGAACCCGATGCCGAACGAGTAGCCGTAGTCGGCGTTCGCGACGTACCAGTTGTTGTACGCGTCGACCTGCCCGAAGCGGACGCGCGGCGCGCGCTCGACGAGGTTCTTGAAGAGGTTGTGGTGCAGGGTGACGCGCAGCCGGCCCTCGTCGGTGGCGGCGGCGCCGTCGCTGTTGCCGATCATCAGGGTCTTGTCGTGGTCCTCGAAGACGTTCCAGGACACGGTGACGAGGTCGGCGCCCTTGACGATGTCGAGTTCGCCGTCGTGCTGCTGGTAGAGGCGGCCGTAGTAGGTGGGCAGCGTGGAGTCGGGGTGGTCGCCGTCGGTGAAGGTGTTGTGGTCCAGCCAGACGTGGGTGGAGCCGTGGACGACGGCGGCGTCGTACTCGGAGTTCCAGTTGCCGGTGTCGCCGTCGGTCGGGTCCCACTGCGGGAAGCAGTCGAGCGGCGACTCCAGGGTGAGGCCGCGCACGATGACGTTGTCGACGCCGGTGATCTGGAGGCTGCCGCCGACGATCCCGGCGTCCTTGCCGACGCCGACGATGGTGGTGTTGGCGGGCACGTCGGCCTTGACGGCCTTGGCCTGGGCGGTGGCGGAGGCGGCTCGCAGGTCCTCCTGTTCGCCGCTGACCTCGTTCTCGTAGCCCCAGACGGCCGGGTCGTAGTCGGCGAGGTACCGGTCGAAGTCGTAGCCGTCGGCGGCGAAGTCGTCGCAGGTCGAGCCGTCCGCGTCGAGCGTCCCCCGGATCCTGACGATCTTCGGTGCGGTGCCGCCGTCGGCGAAGGCGGCCTTCAGTCCGGCCCAGGTGGTGACGGTGTAGACGTGCGCGGCGTCGGCGGCGGCGCCCCCGGTGGTGCCGGTGGTCGCCGAGCCCCAGCCGTCACCGGCGGCGAGGGTCTGGCGGGCGGTGTCGCGGCCGTGCGCGTGGGCGGTGCCCGCGGTGCCGGTGACGACGAGGGCCAGGGCGGTGCAGCCGACCAGTCCGGATATGACACGTCCATGACATCTGCGTGTGCTCATTGTGTGCTCCTTGCCGGTATCGGGCGGGTGTCGTGGCGGGCGGGCCGGCGGGGGTGTCCCGGTGCCACCGGCCCGGCGTGCGGGGCTAGTTGGCCTGCTGCTTCCAGTCGTCCTGGGCCTTGTTCAGCTGGTCGGCCATGGTGTCGAGGAAGTCCTTGGCGGATTCCTTGCCGAGCAGGACCTTCTGGAAGTTGGCCTCGTTGTCGGCCTTGGAGATGGTGTTCCAGTCGGGCAGGTAGTACGGCAGCTGCACGATCTTGGTGGAGCCGGACTCCAGGGCCTCGGCGGCGAGCCTGGTGGGCTCGGCCTTCTGGACCCAGGCGTCCTTGGCGGCGTCGGTGTTGGCCGGGATCTGGCCCGCCGACTCGTTCCACTTGCTGTTCTCGCTGTGCGAGGCGGCGAACTCCATGAACTTCCAGGCCGCCGTCTTGTTCTTGCTCGCCTTGAACAGGCCGAGTCCGTCCACCGGATTGGAGACCTGCACACGGGTGCCGTCGTCACCGGTCGGGTTCGGCAGGCCCTTGAACTTGTCGGCGCCCAGCGCCTTCACATGGCCCGCGTAGGAGCCCAGGTTGTGGTTGAGCATGCCGATGGTGCCGCTGTCCCACTGGCTGACCATCTTGGTGAAGTCGTTGTTGACGTCGGCCGACGGGGTGGCCTTCTTGAAGAGGGCGGCGTACTTCTCCAGCGCGGCGACGTTCTTGGGGTCGTTGACGGTCGTCCGCTCGCTGTCGCCGTCCCAGAACGAGGTGATGCCGCTCTGCCCGTACATCACGTCGAGGGCCTGGGCGATGGAGCCCTCGCCGCCGCGGATGGTGTATCCGAACCGGTTCTTCGAGGTCTTGGTCAGCTTGCCCGCCGCGTCGAAGAATCTGGACCACGTGGTCGGCGCTTCCAGGCCCGCCTTGTCGAACAGGTCGGTGCGGTAGTACAGGACGCCGTTGTTGGCGGACGTCGGGATCGTGTACAGCTCGCTGCTGCCCCCGGCCGCCTTCACCGAGTCCAGGAACTTGCTGTTCAGCTTGTCGTTGAGGGCGCTGGTGGCCAGCCGGTCGCCGACCGGTTCGAGGGCGTTCTGCGCGGTGAGGGTGGCCAGCATCGCGGTGCCCACGCCGCCGACGTCGGGCAGGCCGCCGCCCTGGATGGCGGTGTCGTACTTGGACTGCACGCTCTCGGCGGGGATGCCGACGTACTTGACCTCGATGTCGGGGTTCTTCTCCTCGAAGTCCTTGATGATCTCCATCCAGACGTCGCGGCGCACGGCCGTGTTGTTGTCCCAGAAGGTGATCGTGCCCTTGCCGGAGCCCTCGTCGCCCTTGTCGCCGCCGGCGCCGGAGCCGTCGTCGCCACAGGCCGTGGCGGTCAGGGCGAGCAGCGTGGACAGGGTCACGGCGGTGCCGGTGCGGAGCGCGCCTTTGCGCATGCGGAGGTTCATGATCGGCTCTCTTCTCCTGGTTCGGACTTCTTCTGATCCGGGCTTCTTCTGGATCGGATCTCTTCTGGATCAGGCGGGTGTGACGGGTGTGACGGGTGCCTGTGCGGAGAGTTCGGTGCTGCGGAAGCGGGTGAAGAGGGCGGTCCCGGCGGGTCCCGTACCGCCGGGAACCGCCCCGTCAGGGGCCGCGGCGAAGAGGCCGAGCAGTGCTCCGACCCAGCGCCACGGCAGTGCGGCGAACAGCTGGCCCGAGGGCCGGAATCCGTCGCCGGTGTCGACGAGGAAGCGGCAGCGTGCCCCGTCGTGGATGTCGATGCGCAGCCGCGCCGTGCCGTCCGGTGCCGGGCGCGGGTGGGCGGCGGCGCGTTCGGTGTCGGCGGTCGGGCCCTCGGCGAACCGGTGCACGACGTGGGCGGTGCCGTCGGCGGCGCGCTCCAGGCCGATCCAGGAGTAGGCGTCGCCGAGCACCACGAGTCCCGCGCGGGCGCCGGGTGCCGTGCTGTCCAGCCGGAGGCCGACCTCCACGCGGGAGGGGGCCAGGGGCAGCCGCTGGGTGAGGACGTGCGGGACGCGGCGCAGGTCGCGCATCCCGTCGGCGGAGCGCACACAGGTCAGGCGCAGGCCGTCGCCGCCGTGCGCGGTGGCGAGGCCGTCGCGCGGGTTGGCGGTCCACTGCCACTGCCGGCCGAACCGGCCGCCGGGGAAGTCGTCGCCGGTCGCGGGCGCCGTGACCGGCTGGGCGGGCAGCTCCGGCTTGGGGTGGACGTCCACGGGAACGCCGGGCGCGTCCTCGGCTCCGAGCTCCGGCCAGCCCTGCGCGTCCCAGCGCATCGGCTGGAGATGCACCACACGCCCGTACGCACCGCGTTGCTGGAAGTGCAGGAACCAGTCCTCCCCCGCGGGCGTGTCCACCCAGCCGCCCTGGTGGGGGCCGTTGACGGCGGTGGCGCCCTGTTCGAGGATCACGCGCTCCTCGTACGGGCCGTGGAACGAGCGGGAGCGGAAGGCGCCCTGCCAGCCCGTCTCCACGCCTCCGGCCGGGGCGAGGATCCAGTACCAGCCGTCGCGCCGGTACAGCTTGGGCCCCTCGACGGTGAACCAGCCGGGGATCCGGTCCCCGTCGATCAACAGGGTTCCCTCGTCGAGGAGTTCGGTGGCGTCGGCGCTCATCCGGTGGCCGGTGAGCCGGTTCTTGATGCCGGCCCGCGATCGGGCGTAGGCGTGCACGAGGAACGCCTCGCCGCTCTCCTCGTCCCACAGCGGGCAGGCGTCGATCAGGCCCTTGCCCGCCTTCAGCAGGTGCCTACGGCTCCAAGGGCCCCTGATCGAGGGTGCGTTGATCTGGTGGATGCCGTGGTCGGGGTCGCCCCAGAAGATCCAGAAGCGCTCGTCGTGGTACCGGATCGAGGGCGCCCACACGCCGCAGTCGTGGCGCGGCGCCGTGAACGCCTCGGTGGGTTCGAGGCGGTCGAGGGCATGGCCGATCAGGGTCCAGTTGACGAGGTCGCGGGAGTGCAGCAGGGGCAGGCCCGGCGCCCGGCCGAAGCTGGACGCGGTGAGGTAGAAGTCGTCGCCGACGCGGCACACGTCGGGGTCGGACCAGTCGGCGGCGAGGACCGGGTTGCGGTAGGTGCCGTCGCCCAGGTCGCCGAAGCGGGCCGCGGGGGTCATGCGGACACCGCCTTTCCGACCAGCGCGACGGTCCGCTCGCGGTCGGGGCGGCCGTCGGCGACGACCGTGACGATCCGGCGTACGACGGTGTCGCCGGGGGCGATCGGCAGGCGCTCCCGGGCGGCGAGCGAGGAGCCGACGCCCGGGTACTCGGCGGTGCGCACGAACCACGGGTCGCGCCGGGTCTCGGCGGTGGCCCCGGCGAAGACCAGGGTCCAGCCGTCGCCGGTCAGGGCGAGCCAGTCGGCGGGGCGCCCGTGCACGGCCTCCTCGCCCTCGGCGTCGGGGGTGCGCACCGAGGGGACGGCGCTCTCCTTGGGCGCCCGCCAGAAGAAGCCCCCGTACCCGGCGCCGGGGCGGCCGTTGGTGGCGGGGCTGCCGACGATGACCGGCTCACGGCCCGGGTTGGTGAGCGCGAAGGTGAGGTCGAGCGCCCAGGCGTCGTCGGCGAGCCGGGTCACGGCGACGGTGCGGCGCTCGCGCAGCAGCAGGCGCGCTTCCGCGTTCCGGTCCAGGTCCCCGACGATCCAGTCCAGGTCCTCGACGATCCGGTCCAGGTCCTCGACGCGGCCGTCCGGGCAGCGCGGCTCGAACGCGCGGTGCCGCTGCTCGCCGTGGTTGTCGAGCGCGGTCGGGCCCTGGCCGCGTACGTACGTCCGGCCGCCCCAGAAGTTGTGTCCGTCGACGTCCGGCACGGCGACGCCGGCCCCGAGGTGGTGCGGGTGATCGGCGGGCGCGTACTCGGTGACGGGGGTGCCGGCGAGGGTCGTCACCGGGTGCAGGAACGGGCGCGGTGCGCTGCGCCGGCCGAGGTCGGCGCGGACCTCGTAGCGGGCGACCGGGCGGCCCGCGCAGTGCAGGGTGAGGGGTGCGGTGGCGGTCGTGTTCACCGGGCGGCCTCCTGTTCCGTGCGGGCCGGGTCGGCTTCCCGCCGGGCCCAGGTCGCGCCGAGTCCGGCGAAGCCGGTGAGGGTGTCGGCGCTGGCCGCGACGAGTCCGTCGATGCCGCGCACGACCCGGCGGACGGTGCCGTCGCCCCCGCCGCCGGGCACCGTGTGCCACGCGGAGGCGGGCAGCGGGCGCGGGTCGGGCGCGCGCCGGACCGCCTCGACGACCCGCATGAAGGCGCCGGTCGCGGCGGGGGTGACGAGGAGTCCGGTGGCTCCGGCCGGGTCGGTGAGGTGGGCGACCAGGTTCTCCAGGAGGTCCGTACGGGCGTACGTGCTCTCGCGCGGGCCGTGTCCGGCGCGCTGCACGAGGACGCGGTCCTGCTTGTACCAGAAGGTGATCCGGCCACGGGTGCCGTGCACGACGACGTAGGGCTCGTCGGGCCGCTCGGCGCACAGGGTCGCGGCGACGGTGACCCGCGAGCCGGTGCGGGTGGTGATCGAGACGTACGAGGTGTCGTCGGCCTCGATGGCGTTGGCGCGGAACAACTCGGTGCGGATGTCGGTCAGGTCGTCGGCGCCGGTCGCGCCGTCGAGGGCGAGGCCGGTGGCGACGGCGTGGGCCAAGGGGTTGGTGAGCACGCCGTCGACCACGTCGACCTGGCTGCCGGTGCCGTCGGGGAGCCTGCGCCGCCCCGCCCAGGGGGCGCGCCGGAAGTAGGCCTCGTCGCGGGCCCAGGCTCCGGCGGCGCCGATGCCGAGGGGTTCGCCGATGACCCCGTCCCGTACGAGATCTCGTATATGAGACACCGCGTGCGAGCCGAGCGACTGGAACCCGATCTGGCAGGCGACACCGGCCGCGGCGACCCCGGCGGCCATCCGCTCGTACTCCGCGTACGACGGCGCGGGCGGCTTCTCCAGGAGCAGGTGCACGCCCCGCGCGGCGGCGGTGAGCGCCAGGCCGGTGTGGGTCGGGATCGGGGTGCAGATGACCGCGGCGCGGGCGCCGGTGCGGTCAAGGAGGTCGCCGAGGTCCGGGGATTGGGCCACATCTCCGAAGCCGGCCAGCTCGGAGTCCGAGAGAGGCTTCGGTTCGCAGACCCCGGCGAGGGTGACGAGGCGTGCGTCGGCCAGCCGCCGGATGTTGTCCAGGTGCCAGCGGCCGTGTCCGCGGGCACCCGCGAGAACGACGGGTACCGGAATCTCGGTGGTCATCCCTTCACCGCCCCGGCGCTGAAGCCCGTGACGAGCCACTTCTGGATGAAGGCGAAGACGATCACGACGGGCAGGGCGGCCACGACCCCGCCCGCGGCGAGCGCGCCCAGGTCGACGGAGTCGGCGCCCATGAGGGTGGCGAGGCCGACCGGGATCGTCTGCTTGCTCTGGTCCGAGAGGAACATCAGGGCGAACAGGAAGTGGTTCCAGCTGTGCACGAAGGCGAAGGAGCCCACCGCGATGAGTCCGGGCCGCAGCAGTGGCAGGACGACCGCGCAGAAGGCGCGGAAGCGTCCGCAGCCGTCGACCCAGGCGGCCTCCTCCAGGGAGGGCGGCACGTTCCGGATGAAGCCGCTGATCAGGATCATCGTCAGCGGCAGCTGGAAGACCGTCTCGGCGATGATGACACTGCCCAGCGAGTTGATCATCTTCAGGTTGGCGAAGATCTCGAAGAGCGGGACCAGCATCAGCGCGCCCGGGATGAACTGCGAGCAGAGCAGGGCCAGCATGAAGGCCCTCTTGACCTTGAAGTCGAAGCGGGCGAGCGCGTAGCCGCCGGCCAGGGCGACGACCGTCGTCATGAGCATCGAGGCGACGCCGACGAGCAGGCTGTTCTGGAAGAAGGTGGCGAACGCCCGCTCGTTCCAGACCTTGTCGAAGTGCTCGAAGGTGAGCGGCCACGGCACGAGCGAGGTCGAGCCGGTGGGCCGGAACGCGAAGAGCAGCATCCAGTAGAAGGGGATCAGCGTGAAGAGGAGGTACACGCCGAGCGGCACGTAGATCTGCCGGCGAGGCACGTCGTCCCAGGACGAACCCTTCTTCGACGGCCTGGTCTCCGGGCGGCGCCGGCCGGGTGCCGGGGGCGCGGAGGCGGTGGCGGTGGCGGCGGGGGTCAACTGCGCTTCCTTTACGGTCACTTGTCGTCGCCCCCGAACTTGCTCAGGCGGAGATAGAGCATCGAGCAGAACAGGAGGATCACGAAGGCGATGGAGGTCAGCGCGGACGCGTAGCCGAAGTCGTGGCTGTCGACGGCGATGGAGGCGATCCGCAGCGGCAGGGTCGTCGTCTCCCCCGCGGGCCCGCCGCCGGTGAGGGTGTAGAGCAGGTCGACGTTGTTGAACTCCCACACCGCGCGCAGCAGGGTGGACAGGATGATGGCGTCCTTCAGGTGCGGCAGCGTGATGTGGAGGAACTGCCGCAGCCGGCTCGCACCGTCGACCTCGGCCGCCTCGTACAGGTCCTTGGAGACGGACTGGAGGTCGGCGAGGATGAGGATCGCGAAGAACGGTACGCCGCGCCAGAGTTCGGCGGTGACGACGGCCGGGAAGACGGTCGCGGTGTCGGAAAGCCACGACGTCCCGTAACTACCGATGCCCGCGTCGGCGAGGTAACGGGTGATGCCGGTCTGGGAGTTGTAGAGCAGCATCCAGATGGACGAGGTCAGCACGCCGGAGACGGCCCACGGCGAGAAGACCAGCGCGCGGGCGAGGCCGCGGCCGATGAACGTCTGGTTCACGACGAGCGCGAGCCCGAGCCCGAGCAGGAGTTGCAGGACGACCTGCACCACGACCCACTGGAGGCTGAAGCCGAGCGTGCTCCAGAAGTCGGGGTCGCCGGTGAACGCGGTGACGAAGTTGTCGAGGCCCGCGAAGCCGTTCCGCCACGGCTTGGTGGGGTTGTAGTTCTGGAGGCTGTAGTAGAAGACGCTGATGACGGGGTACGCGATGAAGCCCAGCATCAGCAGACCGGCGGGCGCGATCAGCAGATACGGCAGCCTGCGCGGGGTGGCGGACGTGCGGCGGCGCCGGGGCGGCGGTCCGGCCGGCGGGGCTTTGGCCACGGCTGCGGCTTGGGCCATGACGGGAACTCCGTTCTCAGTGGCTCAGGTCGGCGGGTCGGTACGTCGTGCGGGTGAAGCGCTTCGCGGACACCGTTCGATATGTCGATCATGGAGAGCCGGGGGCGGGGCCCGCGCGGCGGCGGGCTCAGCTCGCGTACGGGTCCGGCACCTTGCCCGGCCTGGCCAGGAAGGCGAAGTCGCAGCCGGTGTCGGCCTGGGTGATCTGCTCGTTGTAGAGCGCGCCGTAGCCGCGCCCGTACCGCTCGGGCGGTGCGCTCCACTCGGCGCGGCGGCGCGCCAGCTCCTCGTCGTCCACGTCGAGCCGGAGGCTGCGGGCGGCCACGTCGAGGGTGATGCGGTCGCCGGTGCGGACCAGTGCGAGCGGGCCGCCGATGTACGACTCGGGGGCCACGTGCAGGACGCACGCCCCGTAACTGGTGCCGCTCATCCGGGCGTCGGAGATCCGCACCATGTCCCGTACGCCCTGCTTGAGCAGGTGGTCGGGGATGGGGAGCATGCCGTACTCGGGCATGCCGGGCCCGCCCTTGGGACCGGAGTTGCGCAGTACGAGCACACTCTCGGCGGTGATGCCCGACTCCGGGTCGTCGATGGTGCGTTGCATGGTCTTGTAGTCGTCGAAGACGACGGCGGGACCGGTGTGCTCGAGCAGGTGCGGCTCGGCGGCGATGTGCTTGATGACGGCGCCGTCGGGACAGAGGTTGCCGCGCAGGACGGCGACACCGCCCTCGGCGGCGACCGGGTTGTCCCGGGTGCGGATGACGTCGTCGTCGTGGACGACGGCACCGTCGAGCTGGTCCCCCAACGTGCCGTTCACCGTGGGCCGTTCGAGGTGCAGCAGGTCGGTGATCCGGGAGAGGAAGGCGGGCAGTCCGCCGGCGAAGTGGAAGTCCTCCATGAGGTACGTCCGTCCGCCGGGCCGCACGTTGGCGAGGACCGGCACGGTGCGGGCGATGCGGTCGAAGTCGTCGAGGGTGAGCGCGACGCCCGCGCGTCCGGCCATCGCGATGAGGTGGATGACGGCGTTGGTGGAGCCGCCGAGGCCGAGCACGGTGGTGACGGCGTCGTCGAAGGCCTCGCGGGTGAGGATCTCGGACGGCCTGAGCGCTGTCCACGCCAGCTCGACGGCGCGGCGCCCGGAGGCGGCGGCCATCCGCTCGTGCGCAGAGTCGACGGCGGGAACGGAGGACGCGCCGGGCAGTGTCATGCCGAGGACCTCGGCGGCGGCGGTCATGGTGGAGGCGGTCCCCATGGTCATGCAGTGGCCCGGCGACCGCGCCAACCCGCCCTGGAGTTCGCGCAGTTCGCAGTCGGTGAGGTTGCCCGCGCGGTGCTCGTCCCAGTACTTCCACATATCGGTGCCGGAGCCGAGCGTCTCGCCGCGCCAGTGCCCCGGCAGCATCGGCCCGGCGGGCACGAACAGGGCGGGGACGTCGGCGGAGGTGGCGCCCATGAGGAGCGCGGGGGTCGACTTGTCGCAGCCGCCGAGCAGCACCGTCGCGTCGACCGGATAGGAGCGGAGGAGTTCCTCGGTCTCCATGGCGAGGAGGTTGCGGTAGAGCATCGGGGTCGGCTTCTGGTACGTCTCCGAGAGCGTGGAGACGGGGAATTCGAGGGGGAAGCCGCCCGCCTGCCACACGCCCCGCTTGACCGCCTCGGCGCGCTCGCGCAGATGGACGTGGCAGGGGTTGATGTCGGACCAGGTGTTGAGGACGGCGATCACCGGGCGGCCCCGGTACTCCTCGGCCTCGTAACCGAGTTGGCGCATCCGGGCGTTGTGCGACCAGGTGCGCAGGGCGCCCTCGGTGCCGTACCACTGGTGGGAGCGCAGTTCCTCGGGGGCGAGCCGCCGACGGCCGGTCATATCGACCACCCCGCCGCGATCTCCGCAACCTCGGCGCGCTCCGCCTCGGGCAGTTCCCGGCTGGGCGGCCGGACGTCGCGGCGGCACAGGCCGAGCGAGGCCAGGGCCTCCTTGACGACGGAGACGTTGTTGGCCGAGGCGTCGGCGGCGCGCAGTTCCTCGAAACGGCGGATCTGCTCCCAGACCTTCATCGCGGCCGGGTAGTCCCCGGATCGAAGCGCTTCGATCATGGACAGCGAGACGCTCGGGGCGACGTTCACCAGTCCGGAGGTGAAGCCGGTGGCGCCCGCCGAGAAGTAGGAGGGGGCGTACGGCTCGGCGAGTCCGGCCACCCATACGAAACGGTCCAGGCCCGCGTCGCGCGCGAAGGCCGCGAAGCGCGCCGCGTCGGGGACGGCGTACTTGACGCCGATCACGTTCGGGCAGGCCGCGCCGAGTTCGGCGAGCCGGGCGCCCGGCAGGGTGGCGGTCTTGATGTAGGGGACGACACCGAGGCCGGGCACCGCGTCGGCGATGGCCCGGTGGTAGTCGACCCAGCCGCCCTCGGAGACGTACGGGTGCACCGGCTGATGCACCATCACCATGCTCGCGCCGTGCTCCTGGGCGTGCCGGGCGGCGGCGATCGCGGTCGGCACGTCGTGGCCGACGCCGGCCAGGACGGCGGCCGAGGCGCCCGCCTCGTCGAGGGCCGCCTCGGCGACCAGGCGACGCTCGGCGTCGGTCAGGGCGTAGAACTCGCCGGTGTTGCCGTTCGGCGTGAGGACGCGCACGCCGCCGTCGAGCAGCCGCCGCAGCAGGGTCCGCAGCGCCGGCTCGTCGACGGAGCCGTCCGCGGCGAACGGGGTCACCGGGATCGCCACGACGTCGGCGAGCGCGGACCGCTGGGTCGGGTACGAGGCCTTCGGCGCGGTCATGACGGCTGCTCACTCTCTTCCTCACGGGCCTCGGGGAAGGCCCGGCGCACGAACGACGCGATGTGGTCGCGCAGCGCGCGCGAGGCGCCCTGCGCGTCGCCGGCCAGGGCGAGTTCCAGGATCTCCCGGTGCTCGGCGGCCTCCCGCTCCCAGGACGGGTCGGCGGCCCAGGCCACCGCGGAGACCAGTGCGGCCTGGTCGCGCACCTCGTCGAGCATCTTGCCCAGCAGCGGGTTGCCGCAGGGGGCGTAGAGGGCGCGGTGGAACTCCCGGTTGGCCAGCGACCGTTGGGCGGTGTCGGCCGCGGTGTCGGCGGCGCGCAGGGCGTCGCGGGCGGCGTCGAGGGACGCCTTGCGGCGCACGGTGCGGCGCAGGGCCTCCGGTTCGAGCAGGAGGCGCACGTCGTAGACCTCGCGGGCCATGTCCGCGTCCACCATGCGCACCGTGACGCCCTTGTACTGGTTCATCACGACGAGCCCGGTCCCGGCGAGCGTCTTGAGCGCCTCGCGCACCGGTGTCTTGGAGACCCCGAACTGCGCGGCCAGGTCGGTCTCGACCAGGGCCTGGCCGGGTCTCAACTGCCCCGTCAGGATGCGGCGCTTGATCTCCTCCAGGACGAACTGGGTGCGGGAGGGAATCGGGGTGGGCACAGAGGTCATGCGCGCCTCTCGGTGTGGGCCGGGGTACCGCGTACCGCGTATCACGTATCGCGTCTCATATATGACGTACGAAGTACGACGCGTTGAAGCTAGAAGCACGGCGAGGTTTCGTCAACGCTTCCGGCAAAAGAAGTCCGCACGGGCCCACGTACGGCCGCGCGGATTAGGGCAGTTGACCGATCCCGGGGCCCGGTCCTTAGCCGCAGTCTGAGCTGCCATGACGACTCCGACCGAGAAGGCACCGGCCCCGCTCCTCCGCGTGCTGCGCGACCGGGCCGCCTCCCGCTATCTGCTCGCCGTGTTCGTGTCCGGGTTCGGCACCAGCGCGCTGTGGCTGGTCGCGGGGGTCTGGACGAAGGAGCTGACCGGTTCGGACGGGCTGGCGGCGCTGTGCGTGTCCGCGCTGTGGGCGCCGACGCTGGCCGGTCCCTGGCTGGGCGCGGTCGTGGACCGGGTCCGGCGCGGGCGGCTGCTCGTCGTGGTGAACGCGGGACTGGCCGTGCTCCTCCTCGCGCTGTTCGCGGTCGACGGTCCTGACCGGCTGTGGATCCTGTTCACGGTCCTGGTCCTGTACGGGGCGTGCGGGGTGGTCACGGAGGCGGCGGAGGCGGCGTTCGTGGCGAGCGCCGTGCCCGGGGACGTGCTCGGTGATCTGAACGGCCTGCGCATGTCGGTGAACGAGGGTACGAAGATCCTGGCGCCGCTCGCCGGGGCCGCGCTCTACACGGCGTTCGGCGGGCCGCGGGTGGCGCTGCTCGACGCGGTGACGTTCGCCGTCGCGGCGGGCCTGTTCGCGGCGATTCCGGGCTCCCGTGCGCAGCGCCGGGCGCGCCGGGTACGCCCCCAAGCCCTGGACGGCGTACGGGAGTTGTGGGCGCGGCCGCCCGTGCGCCGCCTCGTGCTGGCCGGGGGCGCCACCATGTTCCTGTCGGGGATCGCCGCCGGGTCGCTGTTCGCGGTCGTCGGGGCGCTGGGCCGCGCGCCGTCGTACACGGGGGTGCTGTACGCGGTGCAGGGCGCGGGCTCCGTGGCGTCGGGTCTGCTGACGGGCGCGCTGCTGCGCCGGTTCGGCCCGCACCGGTTCGCGGCGTACGGCATCGCGCTGTTCGCGCTGGGCAACGCGGTGCGGGCGCTGCCGTACGACGCGGCGGCGCTGGCGGGCGGCGCGGTGATCGGGTTCGGGCTGCCGTGCCCGCTGGTGGCGGCCCTGACGACGGTGCAGCGTACGACGCCGGACGCGCTGCTCGGCCGGGTGTCGGCGGCGGCGCACACCGTGCTGTTCACGCCGACCGCGGTGGCGCTCGCCGCGGGCGCGGGGCTGGTGGAGGTGGCGCCGCCCGGGGTGCTGCTGCCGGTGGTGGGCGCGGCGGGCCTGGCGGTGGCCGTCGCCGCGGGAGCGGGGGCCGGGGCTACGGACGCCAGCCAGGGTCGCGGCCGCTGAGCCCGATGACCCGGTCGGTGAGCGGCGCATCCTCGGGCACCGGGACGACCGGGCCGAACAGGCCGCCGCGCGCGCTGTCGTCCGCGGCCGGGGCGAGCAGCGCGTGGGCGGCGCCGAGGGCCGCCTCGTCCGGGGCGTATTCCTGGCCGGTGGCGCGGGCCAGGTCCCAGCCGTGCACGACGAGTTCGTCGGCGGTGACGAGCCCGGCGACGGCGCCGGGCAGGTCGAGACCGCCCGCGTGGGTCGTGCCGTCCCAGGCGGCGGGGGCCCGCCAGGCCTCGGCCAGCTCGTCCAGCGCCTTGGGCAGCGCGGCGCGCCAGTCCGGGGACAGCTCGGGGAGGGTGCTGCCGGGCTGCGCCGTGTCGCCGTCCGCGCGCTCCTTCCGGGCCGTCGCGCGCAGGCCGCCGGCGAGGCCGACGAGGTGCCCGATGAGATGGCGTACCGCGTAGTCGGGACAGGGCGTGGGCAGGTCGAGCTGGTCCTCGCGGACGCCGTGGGCGAGCCGGGCGACGATCCGGGCCTGGGGGCCGAGGTCCACTGTCGTGTCACTCATGGTGACCCTTCCGGTGAGGCGTGGTGTGCCGTGTTCACCGGTACTGACCCCGTGGTGGCCCGGAACTCATCGGTGCTGCCTCTACAGCTCCGCGAGGGCCTCCGCGACGAGGCCGAGGTCGGCGTCCGACGCCAGCCCCGCGTGGTACAGGCGCAGCTCGTTCGCGCCCAGCTCGCGGGCGGCCCGCGCGTCGGCGGCGAGGGTGTGGGGGCTGCCGCCCATGCCCCGTACGACGGTGAGGTTCGCGGCGAGCACCTTCCCGCCCCCCTTGTCCTGCTCGGCGAAGGGGGTCAGCGGTCCGGCGCCGCCGGTGCACGGCACGACCACCCCGTCGGCGACGGACAGGATGTGCGCGGGGTCCACGCCGGCGTTGGCGCCGCAGTGGTAGGAGACGGGGTCGGCGTGGAGGAGTACCTGGAAGCCGGCCGGGGCCGCTTCCCGTACCGCCGCGACGGCGGCTTCCTGGAGGCCGCGGGCGGTGGCGTCGCGATGGGCGCGGGTGGCGGCGGCCGTCTCGGCGCCGAGCAGCTTCTCGACGCTCCCCCAGCCGTCGTCGGCGGCCTCGCCCCGCCATACGGGTTCCAGGGCGGCCCGCACCGAACGCCTCAACTCATCCGGTTCCAGGCCGTGTCGGGCGTACCCGTCCCGGCAGTCCGGGCAGAAGCAGAGCGCCATCAGGTACTGCGCGGCCTCGCCGAGGCCGACGCCGCCGGTCTTGTCGTGGGCGTGCAGATGGGCGAGGCCGTACCAGCCGAGCGATTCGAGTTCGGTGCCGCGCGCGCCGGGCCGGGTGGCGGCCTCGGCGGCGAGGGCGACGAGGTGGGCGCGGGTGGCGGGTTGGGCGATGCAGGGGGCCCACGGGTAGCGGTCGCCGTACGCGTTGACGACCGAGGTGTCCGGATGCTCGTCTCCCATGCGGGAGTTGTGGGCGAGGACGACCCAGGTGTGCACGTCGAGACCGGCGTCGGTGAGCGCGGCGGCGGCCTCGCCCCAGGCGTCGCCGGGCGCCCAGTCCCCGGCCGGGTACGGCCGCAACTCATGTGCCGCCCAGTGCTGTTCGTCGGGCGGGTAGAGGACGGAGGCGTGGTCGGCGGTGACCACGCGGTGCCGGGGGTGGCGGGGGGTGAGGGCCCGGGTGGAGTGGTAGGCGGCGGCGAGGGTGACCTGCCGGACGCCGAGGTCCGCGATGCGGCGGGCGGCGTCCGGGTCACCGACGACGTCCCAGGGGTAGACGAAGGCGGAGGTCTTCACGCGCCCTGCTCCTCACTCGCGGAGTCCAGCAACTCCGCCGCCCGGTCGATGAGTTCGGCGAGCTGCTTGACGTGTTCCTCGGTCGGCTCGTGCAGCGGCGGGCGGACCTCGCCGACGTCGAGCCCGCGCAACCGTACCCCGGCCTTCACCAGCGCGACCGCGTAGCCCCGCCCCTGGTTGCGCAGTTCGACGAGCGGCCGGTAGAAGCCGTCGAGCAGCGCGTTGACCGTGGTGTCGTCGCCGGTGTTCACGGCCCGGTGGAAGGCCTGGGCGATCTCGGGGGCGAAGCAGAACACGGCGGAGGAGTAGAGCGTGATGCCGATGCCCCGGTAGGCGAGCATGGTGAGTTCGGCGGTGGGCAGCCCGTTGAAGTACAGGAAGTCGTCGCGGACGCCCGAGGCGCGCACCGCGCTCACGGTCCGCTGCATCAGGTCGAGGTCGCCGAGCCCGTCCTTGAGACCGATCACCTTCGGGTGGCGGGCGAGCGCGACGACGGTCTCCGGGGTGAACACGGCGTTGTCGCGCTGGTAGACGATGACGTCGAGGGAGGTCGCGTCGGCCAGTTCGGTGTAGTGCCGCAGCAGGCCCTCCTGCCCGGCGACGACGAGATAGGGCGGCATCGCCAACAGGCCGTCGGCGCACGCCCGTTCGGCCGCGCGTGCGTAGCGGACCGCGAGCGCGGTGCCGTATCCGGCGCCCGCGACCACCGGTACCCGCCCGTCCGCCGCCTCGACCGCGGCGGCCACGCACGCCTCGAACTCCTCGGGGGCGAGCGCGTGGAACTCCCCGGTGCCGCAGCAGGCGAAGACGGCGGCGGCCCCGGCCTCGACGCCGCGCCGCACATGGGTGCGGTAGGTGTCGAGGTCGACGGCGCCGTCCGGCCCGTACGGGGTGACCGGGAAGAAGAGCGGGCCACTCGGGACACCGAGTCGAACGGCGAGGGCGGCTGACGTCACGGGCTCTCCCTGAGCGTTGCACGCACGCATGTGCATGTTTCTGATCCGCGTCTATATTTCTGAACGCATGTACCGTAAGCCGCCCCAAAGCAGACGGTCAAGCGTCCGAACTCGGCGGGACCTTGACGGAGCGGGGCCGCCTCCTTAGCGTGTCCACGAATGTGAATGCCGCTCACGCATGGACATGGAGATCTCGCACATGCCAGTCCCCTCCGCGCCCCGCACTCTCCTGCTCACCGGCGCCGCCGGCGGACTCGGCACCCTGATGCGCGAGTTGCTGCCGCAGTACGGGTACACCCTGCGCCTGCTCGACGTCCGCCCCGTCGAGGGCGCGCGGGACGCGATCGTCGCGGACCTGAACGACCCGGAGGCGCTGCGCGAGGCGGTGCGCGGCGTCGACGGCGTGCTGCATCTGGCGGGCATCTCCCTGGAGTCGACCTTCGACAAGATCGTCGAGTCGAACATCAAGGGCACCCAGCGGCTCTACGAGGCGGTCCGCGCGGAGGGCGGGTCCCGTGCCGACGGCACCGCGCCGCGCGTCGTCTTCGCCTCCTCCAACCACGCGATCGGCTACACCCCGCGCCCGCGCACCGAGGACGGCGCCCCGGTGGTCCCGGTCTCGACCCCGCGCCGCCCCGACACCTTCTACGGCCTGTCCAAGTCGTTCGGCGAGGACCTCGCCCAGTTCTACTGGGACCAGTACGGCGTCGAGACGGTGTCGGTCCGGATCGGCTCCTGCTTCAGGGAGCCCACCGACGTCCGCATGATGTCGGTCTGGATGAGCCCCGCCGACGGCGCCCGCCTCTTCCACGCCGCGCTGTCCGCGCCGGACGTCGGCCACACCGTCGCCTACGGCTCGTCCGCCAACACCCGTGTCTGGTGGGACCTGTCGAGCGCCCGCGCCCTCGGCTACGAGCCGCAGGACGACTCCGAGGTGTACGCGGAGAAGCTGCTCGCCGAGTTCGGCCCGCTCAGCGACGACAATCCGGCACACCGGTACATGGGCGGGCGTTTCATCAACGACCCGCCGATCTGGCCGTACTGACCCCCGCACGGCCCGCGCCCCACTCGGGCACCAAGCGGGCCCCCTCGCCCCGCGAAACGGGCAGCCACCCCGCCCGAAACCACATGATCCCCGGCTCCTTCCCTGGTCCGGGCCGGGCAGCCACGCCCCGAAACGGACACAAGCGGGCCGCATCGCCTCCCTGACAGACCTGGTCACCACCTCGTAGCCCCGGTAGAAATTCCGGAGCGGGCCCCACCGGGCCCGAACGGGCACGACGGCACCAGGGCACGGAGGGGCGACATGAGCGCCGAGGAACGGCAGCGGGAGATCGTACGCGCGGCGCGCCGCACCGGCAGCGTCGACGTGACCGGACTCGCGGCCGAACTGGGCGTCGCCAAGGAGACGGTCCGCCGCGATCTGCGCGCCCTGGAGGACCACGGTCTGGTCCGGCGCACGCACGGCGGGGCGTACCCGGTGGAGAGCGCCGGGTTCGAGACGACGCTCGCGTTCCGCACCACCATGCACGTCCCCGAGAAGCGGCGGATCGCCACGGCCGCCGCCGATCTGCTCGGCGACGCGGAGACGGTCTTCGTCGACGAGGGGTTCACCCCGCAGCTCATCGCGGAGGCGCTGCCGCGCGACCGGCAGCTCACCGTCGTCACGGCGTCGCTGGCCACGGCGGGCGCGCTGGCCGAGGCGCCGAACACCACGGTCCTGCTGCTCGGCGGGCGGGTCCGCGCGGGCACGCTGGCCACCGTGGACCACTGGACGACGAAGATGCTCGCCGGCTTCGTCATCGACCTCGCCTACATCGGCGCCAACGGCATCAGCCGCGACCACGGCCTGACCACCCCCGACCCGGCGGTCAGCGAGGTCAAGGCGCAGGCGATCCGGGCGGCCCGGCGCACGGTCTTCGTGGGCGTGCACACCAAGTTCGGCGCGGTCAGCTTCTGCCGGTTCGCGCCCGTGGGCGCCCTGGAGACGATCGTGACGAGCAGCCAGCTGCCCGTGTCCGAAGCACACCGCTACTCACTGATGGGCCCGCAGGTCATCCGCGCCTGAACACCGGACGCACCGTCACCTCCCGTGCGGCGCACGGGAGTCGGCACCGCACACCCATCGGTCAAGCGATTCATCCCATACGCGACAGAAGTCCAGGAGCATCCATGCGAACCCAGAGCCGACGGAGGCCGCCGGGCGCCCTGCTCGCGACGGCCGCCGCAGGGACGCTGCTCACCCCTCTGCTGTCCGGCTGCTGGGCCGGAGCGGGCGGACTCGGGGGCGGCGACTCCATCAACGTCCTGATGGTGAACAACCCGCAGATGACCGAATTGCAGAAACTCACCGCGAAGTACTTCACCCGTGAGACCGGGATCAAGGTGAACTTCACGGTCCTGCCGGAGAACGACGTCCGCGACAAGATCAGCCAGGACTTCGCCAACCAGGCGGGCCAGTACGACGTGGCGACGCTCTCCAACTACGAGATCCCGATCTACGCCCGCAACGGCTGGCTGCACGAACTGGGCCCGTACGTGAAGAAGGACCCCGGCTTCGACCAGCAGGACATCCTCGCGCCGATGCGGCAGTCGCTGACCGGCGACGACGGCAAGCTCTACGGGGAGCCCTTCTACGGCGAGTCGTCCTTCCTGATGTACCGCAAGGACGTCTTCGCGAAGAAGGGCCTGACGATGCCCGCGCACCCGACCTGGAAGCAGGTCGCGGACCTCGCGGCGAAGGCCGACGGCGCCGAGTCCGGCATGAAGGGCATCTGTCTGCGCGGCCTGCCCGGCTGGGGCGAGCTGATGGCGCCGCTGACGACGGTGGTGAACACCTACGGCGGCACCTGGTTCGACAAGGACTGGACGGCGCGCCTCGACGACAAGGGCTTCAAGGACGCGACGCGGTTCTACGTCGACCTCGTACGCGAGCACGGCGAGTCGGGCGCCGCGCAGTCCGGGTTCGCCGAGTGCCTCAACAACCTCACCCAGGGCAAGACCGCCATGTGGTACGACGCCACGTCCGCCGCCGGTTCCCTGGAGTCGGCCAAGTCGCCGGTCAAGGGAAAGATCGGATACGTCGCCGCGCCCACCGAGAAGACGAGGTCCAGCGGCTGGCTGTACACGTGGGCGTGGGGCCTGCAGAAGGCGTCCCACAACCCCGACAAGGCCTGGAAGTTCATCTCCTGGGCGTCCGGCAAGGAGTACGAGAAGCTGGTCGGCGAGAAGTTCGGCTGGGCCAACGTGCCCGCCGGCAAGCGCGCCTCGACCTACGACATCCCGCAGTACCGCGCCGAGGCCGCCGCCTTCCAGGACCAGACCCGCGCCGCCATCGAGGGCGCAAGGCCCCGCGACCCGGGCGTCCAGCCGCGGCCCGCACCGGGCATCCAGTTCGTCGGCATCCCCGAGTTCACCGATCTCGGCACCAAGGTCTCGCAGGAGATCAGCGCGGCGATCGCCGGGCGCCAGTCCGTCGACTCGGCGCTGAACAAGTCCCAGAAACTCGCCTCCGAGATCGCGAAGGAGTACGAGGGCCGATGACGACCGTGACCTCGGCCCCCGTGGCCGCACCGCAGACCGCCGCGAGCCGGCGCCCGCCCCGACGGCTGCGCGCCTGGGCCACCCGCGCGCCGCTGCTCCCCGCCCTGGTCTTCATGATCGTCGTCACCCAGCTGCCGTTCGTGGCCACGCTGGTGATCTCGTTCTTCGACTGGAACGCCCTCTACCCCGACGCCCGCCACTTCGCCGGGTTCGCCAACTACTCCGAGGTCCTCACCGATCCCGATCTGCGCAAGTCGGTCCTGACGACGATCCTGCTGACGGTGACCGTGGTCGTGGTGAGCCTGGTCGCCGGGCTGGCGCTCGCGCTGCTCCTCGACCGGAGGTTCAGAGGCCGCGGCATCGTCCGTACGCTGCTGATCGCGCCGTTCCTCGTCGTGCCCGTGGCGGCCGCCCTGCTGTGGAAGCACGTCCTCTACAACCCCGAGTACGGGCTGCTCAACGGCCTGCTGCACTACGTCGGCGGCCCCCAGCCCGACTGGATCTCGAAGACGCCGCTGCTCGCCGTGGAGATGTCGCTGATCTGGCAGTGGACCCCGTTCATGATGCTGATCCTGCTCGCGGGCCTGCAGTCACGCTCCGCCGAGCAGATCGAGGCGGCCCGGATGGACGGCGCGAGCCCCTGGCAGATCTTCCGCCACCTCACCCTCCCCCACCTGCGCCGCTACCTCGAACTCGGCGCCCTGCTCGGCTCGATCTACATCGTGCAGAACTTCGACGCGGTGTTCACCCTCACCTCCGGCGGGCTGGGCACGGCGAACCTGCCCTACACCGTCTACCAGACCTTCTACCAGGCCCACGAGAACGGTCTCGCCTCCGCGGCGGGCGTCCTCGTCGTCATCGGTTCCATCATCATCGCGACGTTCGCGCTGCGCGTCGTGTCGTCGCTGTTCCGCGAGGAGGTGGGCCGCGGATGAACCTCGCAACGGTCCTCAAAGGCAAGGGACTCGGCCTTGCGGCCTGGCTGCTCGGCATCGTCTTCTTCCTGCCGATCGCCTGGATGGTCCTGACCTCCTTCCACTCGGAGGAGAACGCCGCGACCAACCCGCCGTCCTTCGCGGCCGCGCTGACCCTCGACGGCTACCGCGACTTCTTCGGCGCGGGCGGCGGCGCGAGCCCCTGGCCCGCGCTGATCAACTCGCTGGTGGCGTCGCTCGGTTCGACCCTGTTCGTGCTGCTCCTCGCGCTCCCGGCCGCGTACGCCCTCGCCATCCGGCCGGTGAAGAAGTGGACCGACGTCCTGTTCTTCTTCCTGTCGACGAAGATGCTGCCGGTCGTCGCCGGGCTGCTGCCGATCTATCTCTTCGCGAAGAACACCGACTTCCTCGACAACATCTGGCTGCTGGTCATCCTCTACACGTCGATGAACCTGCCGATCGCGGTGTGGATGATGCAGTCCTTCCTCGCCGAGGTGCCGGTCGCGGTGATCGAGGCGGCGCAGATCGACGGCGCCCGGCTGCCGACCGTCCTCACCCGGGTCGTGGCCCCCATCGCGCTGCCCGGCATCGCGGCGACGGCCCTGATCTGCTTCATCTTCAGCTGGAACGAACTTCTCTTCGCACGGGTGCTCACCGGGGTCGTCGCCCAGACCGCGCCCGTCTTCCTGACCGGCTTCATCACCAGCCAGGGCCTGTTCCTGGCGAAGGTGTGCGCCGCGTCGCTCGTGATCTCCCTGCCGGTGCTCGCCGCGGGGTTCGCCGCCCAGGACAAGCTGGTCCAGGGCCTGTCGTTGGGAGCAGTGAAATGAAGGCAGCGATCGTCGAGTCCGTCGGCAAGGTCACCGTCGGCGAGGTGCCCGACCCCACGCCGGGGCCCCGGGACGTGGTCGTCGAGGTCGCGGCCTGCGGGCTGTGCGGCACCGATCTGCACATCCTCCAGGGCGAGTTCGCGCCCACGCTGCCGGTGGTGCCGGGCCACGAGTTCGCCGGCACGGTCGCCGAGGTCGGCCGCGACGTCACGGAGCTGCGCGTGGGCGACCGGGTCGCCGTCGACCCCTCCCTGCACTGTCACGAGTGCCGCTTCTGCCGGGCGGGCCGGGGCAACCTGTGCGAGCGGTGGGCCGCGATCGGTGTGACCACCGCGGGCGGCGCCGCCCAGTACGCGCTTGCCCCCGCCGCCAACTGCGTCCTCCTGCCCGACCACGTACGCACCCAGGACGCGGCCCTCATCGAGCCGCTGTCCTGCGCGGTGCGCGGCTACGACGTGCTGAACTCCCGGCTCGGGGCGCATGTGCTGATCTACGGCTCGGGGACCATGGGCCTGATGATGCTGGAGCTCGCCAAGCGGACCGGCGCCGCGAGCGTCGACGTCGTGGACCTCAACCCCGACCGGCTCGCCACGGCCCAGCGGCTCGGCGTCTCCGCGTCGGCGGCGGGCCCCGACGAGCTGGACCGGCCCGAGGGCTGGGACGTCGTCATCGACGCGACCGGCAACGCGGCGGCGATCCAGGACGGCCTCGGCCGGGTGTCCAAGGCCGGTACGTTCCTCCAGTTCGGCGTCGCCGACTACGCGACCCGGGTGACCATCGACCCGTACCGCATCTACAACCAGGAGATCACCATCACCGGGTCGATGGCGGTCCTGCACAGCTACGAGCGCGCGGCCGAACTCTTCGCGGGCGGCGTCCTCGACCCGGACGTCTTCATCAGCGACCGCCTCCCGCTGGACGCCTACCCGCAGGCCCTCGACCAGTTCGCGTCGGGGGTGGGCCGCAAGATCGTGGTGGTGCCGTAGGACGGTCGGGCCCCTCCGGCGCCGAGGTCGCGGCGCCGGAGGGGCCGGCCCTCAGAGCGCGGCGGCGGCGGGCTTCACCATCCCCCGCACGGTCCGCGACTTCACGAAGTCGCCCATCGCGGTCATCTCCCACTCACCGCTGAACTGCTTGATGAGCTTGGCCATCATGACGCCGGTCTGCGCCTCGGCGTTCGTGAGGTCGAAGCGGACCAGCTCCTCGTCCGTCGCCGCGTCGACCAGGCGGCAGTACGCCTTGGCGACCTCGGTGAACTTCTGGCCCGAGAACGAGTTCACCGTGAAGACCAGGCCCGTGACGTCCTGCGGGAGGCGGCCCAGGTCGACGACGATCACCTCGTCGTCGCCGCCGCCCTCACCCGTGAGATTGTCGCCCGAGTGCTTGATCGCGCCGTTCACGATCGACAGCTTGCCGAAGTAGCAGCTGTCCACGTGGTTGCGCTGCGGCCCGTACGCGATGACCGACGCGTCCAGGTCGATGTCCTTGCCCCGGTAGGCGGGCTCCCAGCCGAGGCCCATCTTGACCTGGCTCAGCAGCGGCCGGCCGCCCTTGACCAGGGACACCGTCTGGTTCTTCTGGAGGGAGACCCGCCCCTTGTCCAGATTGATCTTCCCGGCACCCGGGGCGGGGGCCGGCGGCGCGGGCGGCGCGGCGGGAGCGGCGGTCTGCGGCGGGGGCGGCGCGATGCGCGGGTCGACCGGCGGCGTGGTCGGCGGGGGCGGCGACGTCACCGGAGCGGCCGGAGCCGGGGCGGGCGCGGCCTCCGGCTCCTCGACGGAGACGCCGAAGTCGGTGGCGATGCCCGCCAGCCCGTTCGCATACCCCTGGCCCACCGCGCGGGCCTTCCACGCGCCGTTCCTCAGGTACACCTCCATGACCACCAGCGCCGTCTCCGTGCCGAGCTGCGGCGGGGTGAACGTGGCGAGGACCGAGCCGTCGTCCGCGTTCCGGATCGTGGCCGTGGGCTCGATGCCCTGGAACGTCTGGCCTTCTGCGTCCGGGCTCGCGGTGACGACGATCTTCTCGATGCCGGGCGGCACGGCCGTGGTGTCCACGGTGATCGAGTCGGGGGACGTGCCCCCGCCCGACGCGTACGTCACACCGGGCCCGGCGGGCTGGTTGTAGAAGATGAAGTCGTCGTCCGAGCGCACCTTACCGTCGGCGGTGAGCAGCAGGCCCGAGACGTCGAGCCGCACGGGAGCGGTGACGTCCACCGCCACGCGCTGGGCCGTGAGCGGGATGTTCGAACCGGGGGTCATAGCGGTCATGCCCCAGATAACGAGCGGCTCCGCTTTACCGTTCCCTTACCGAAGACTTTTCTACGGTTCTCTTACCCCGGCCCGCCCTTACGCGGAGGTCCGCAGGCCCTCCAGCATCAGCCGCCGGTAGCGGGTCACGCCCCGCGGGTCGCCCCCGGCCAGCTGGGCCGCCTCGACGACGGCGTGATTGAGCCGCAGCAGCTCCAGATGGGTCAGGTCGGCCCGCATCTCGCCCGCCTCCTGCGCCGCGGCGAGCAGCTCGGCGGCCGCGGTCTTGAGGCACTGGCCGCACTTAATGACGATCGGCGCCCCGTTCTCGGCGACGACCGCGCCGAGCAGCGTCTTGAGGGCCTTCACGCGCACGGTCTGGTCGCCGAGCTCCTCGAGCCAGGCGAAGAGCGCCGCCCCCGGCGGCAGCTCGGCGCTCAGCGCCTTCGCCCGCTCGGCCAGCGCCTCGAAGCTGTCGACGTACACGGCCTCCATGAGGGCCTCGCGGGTCGGGAAGTGCCGGTAGAGCGTGCCCGAACCGACGCCGGCCCGCTTGGCGATGTCGTCCAGCGAGGCCTGCGGCCCCTTCTCGGCGAACGCCGCGGCGGCCTCCGTCAGGAGCCGTTCGTAGTTGCGGCGCGCGTCCGCCCGCTTCGGCTTCGCCGGTCGCCCGGCCGCTCCCACCTGGGCCATGTCTGCCTCCTCCGGGGGTGCCTTCAAGAACCCCTTGCACAACCGGGGACTGTCTCCGTATGTTAGCCGGAGCTAAACGGAGACAGTCCCCGCTTCATCTCGCGGGCAGTCCGGGCTGCCCGCGCGCCTCTCAACCCACCGTCCCCGTACGGGAGTCGAGCATGTCCTCCGACGCACCGCCCGCCACCACGTCCACGAGCCCCGGGGAACGCACCGTAACGCGCCCCGGCGCGGTCCTCACCCTCATCGTCACCGCGTACCTGATGGTGGGCCTGGACTCCACCGTCGTGAACGTCGCCCTCCCCGACATCCGGCGCACCCTCGGCTTCACGCCCACCGGCCTGTCCTGGGTCCTCAACGCCTACACCCTCGCCTTCGGCGGCCTGCTCCTGCTGGCCGGCCGCGCGGGCGACATCCTCGGCCGCCGCCGGACCCTGACCGGCGGCGTCCTGGTCTTCGCCGCCGCGTCGCTGTGCGGCGGCCTCGCCACCGACGGCGCGTTACTGCTGGCCGCCCGCGCCGTCCAGGGCGTCGGCGCCGCACTGATCGCGCCCAGCACCCTCGCCCTGATCACCACCCACTTCGCCGACGGCCCCGCCCGCCACCGCGCCCTCGCCGTCTACTCCTCGATGGCCGGCATCGGCGCCTCCATCGGTCTGGTCCTCGGCGGTGCCCTCACCGACCTCGCCTCCTGGCGGTGGTCGCTCCTGATCAACGTACCGATCGGGGTGGCGCTCGCCCTCGCCCTGCCGCGCACGGTCCGCGAAACCCCGCGCCACAACGGCCGGTTCGACACCACGGGCGCCGTCACCGGCACGGCCGGGATGTTCTTCCTCGTCTACGCCTTCCTCCGCGTCTCGGACAGCTCCTGGACCGACACACTCGCCCTGACCTGCTTCTTCTCGGCGGCCGCGCTGCTCGCCGGATTCCTCTGGACCGAGTCGCGCGCCCGGCAGCCCATCGCCCCGCTCGCCCTGTTCAGGGACCGCGACCGCGCGGCCGCCTACGCGGTCATCCTGCTGCTTCCGGCCGGGAACTTCGGCGCCTTCTACTTCCTCACGCTCTACGTCCAACAGGTCCTGGACTACAGCCCGTTGAAGGCGGGATTCGCGTTCCTGCCGCTGACCGTGGCGGTGTTCGCGACGGTGCGGTGCGCGCCGCGTCTGCTCGCCCGGTTCGGCCCCAAGCCGCTCCTGGTCACCGGATCGCTCCTGATGATCGCGACCGGCGCCTGGCTGAGCCGCCTCGGCACCGGAGACGGTTTCGCGACCGGCCTGCTCGGCCCGATGCTGCTGCTCGGCACGGGCGTCGGCCTGAGCTTCATGCCCTTGAACGCGACGATCCTGAAGGACATCACCCCGGCCGAGGCGGGCGCGGCCTCGGGCCTCCTCCAGACGTTCCAGTGGCTGGGCGGCACGCTGGGCCTCGCGGCGCTGGTCACGGTGTACGGCACGGCGACGCGCCACGCCCACGGGTCGGCGGACGCGATCCTGGTGCACGGGGCGACGAGGGCGTTCGGGGTGGGCGCCCTGATCGCGACGGGGGCCCTGCTGGTGATCGCGGTGGGGCTACGGTCCCGCCGGCGCGACCGGCCGCACACCCTCCGCGCCCGGCAACCCGGCTGACCCGGCGGACGAGGAGCCGGGTCGAGCGGCCCGAGCCGCTCGACCCCGCTACATCCAGGGCCAGTCCGCGTCCCGCCCGGCCTCGAGCAGCGCCACCATCCGGAACGCCGCGTCCGAGAGCCCGCCGAACGCGTGCCGGTTCGCGGAACCGGAGGGCGCGTGGCCCGCCCGGTACCCGGCCAGGTTCCAGGTGTAGACCGGGACCCGCGCCGGGACCTGCCCGGTCGGGTCGCCGTGCCGGCTGTAGTGCGCCTGCTCGTCGGTGACGATCAGCACCCGGTCGTGGCCGCGGTAGTGGCGCCGGACCGCCTCGGCGGTGTTCGTCCCGCCCAGGTCACCGAAGCGCTCCAGGACCTTCAGGACGGACTCGCCCTTGCGGTACATCACGTCCGTGCTGCCCGTGCCGAACTGCACCAGGTCGGCCCGCTCCGCCCGCAGCGCGAGCGCCGCGCCGAACACGGCGGCCGCGTCCGCCCGGTTGAGCCGCGACCGCTCGGACAGCGGGCTCCACATGGAGCCGGAGCGGTCCACCAGGATCAGCGAACGGCCCTTCAGGGACGGCACGTTGGCCAGCGAGTGGCCGAGCGCCGTCTCCAGCGGGTACGCCCAGCGCAGCGACGGGGCGTGCTGGTACGCGGCGAGGTAGCGGAACGGGAACTGCCGCGAGCGCGCCACCTCGGCCGGGTCGGAGATCCTGGCGGCGACCCGCGCCGCGACCTCGTCCGAGACGCCCGCCTCGTCGAAGTTGCGCAGGTTGCGGATCAGCGCCATCGCGCCCATGGACGGGATCACGGCCTCCCAGGCCGCCTTGTCCATCGGGCCCTGGAGCCAGCCCGCCAGCGCCTCCCACGTCACACCCGCCGCCGCGAGCCGCTCGGCGCCGTCGGGCGCGAGCAGCACGGAGCGCCGCTCGGCGACCGGCAGGGCCATCAGCTCCCGGTGGGCGCGCAGGACGTCGCTGCCCGCCGGGGGCACGGCCGTGTCGGGGTGGTGGCGCCGGTCGAGGGCGTACCGGAACAGCTCGCCCTGCCACGGCTTGGCCGGGTCGGGCGCCGCGTGCACCAGGTTGAGGACGTCGCCGAAGCGGTAGCCCTTGGACGCGGTGTCGTACTTCAGGAGCGCCTTGCCGTGGTACAGGTGCCGCACGGCGTCGGCGATGCCGCGCTTGACCGGCTTGGGGACGGCACGCCCGTACGTCTGCGTCCAGTAGCCGAGCAGCTCGCCGGGCTCGTCGGGGCGGCGCAGCACGGAGCCGACGACCGCCCGGTTCGACGGCCCGTCGCTCGCGCCGGCGTCCAGGCGTGCCTTCACGTACTCGGCGGCGCCCACGACCGACGCCGTACGCATGTTGCCCTCGCCGCGCAGCCAGCCGAGCAGGCCCGCGGTCCACTCCGGGTCGCTCACGGCCAGCCCGCGCACGAGCGCGGCGAACCGGTCGTCGCGGTCCGCGCCGTCCTCGTAGAAGGTGCGCTGGGAGACGAAGTTGGCGACGGCGAGCAGGAAGAGCTCGGAGCGGGCGTCCCGCTCGAAGCCGGCGCCGCCCTCGTGCGTGCGCACGGTGCGGCCGGTGGTGCGGACGACGGAACGCAGCGCCTGCTTGGCGCCCTTGCGGTTGTAACGAGCCATGAGAATTCCCCCCGAATTCTTGAGATGCGCACAGGGGGAGGCACAGCGAATGGAGCGTGCCCGAGGTCGGGAATCGACGACGGAAACAGTCTGGTGCTCTCGCCATTTGAGCTACGGCGACCCGAAGTCACCGACGGGATTCGAACCCGCAACCGCCAGTTCCAGGAAGTACCCGTTGTCTGCGCACCGGGCACACACCATCTGCTGCGCCTCCCGAGATCAGACCGGCCACGGCGTCGGTTTCTTGTCGAGAGAAGGAGCCGTGGCCTTCGCACCGGGAGGTGCGAAGAATGCATGCGTCCAGAGATCGAGGCCGGCGGAACCGACGGATGGTGCTCTGCCACTGAGCTACACCGGCTCGAAATGCCGGCGGCGGGAATCGAACCCGCGGCCTCCCCATGATGAGTGGAAGTAGGTCCTGCCTGTCGCACCTGGACAAGAACGACTGTACGGCGGCGCGCATCAGCCATGCCAGGCATTTATTTTGCGAGAGTTCCCCGCGTGCACCAGGACAGGAATCCAGACTCGCGGCTCGACGACCCGACCACCGCCGAAGGCGTCGCCGACGCCGGTGACCTCGGCTACAGCAAGACGCTCAAGCCCCGCCACATCAGCATGATCGCGATCGGCGGTGCGATCGGCACCGGGCTGCTCTACGGCGCGGGCGGAAATCTCGCCAAGGCCGGGCCCGCGCTCGCCATCGCCTATCTCGTGTGCGGGGTGTTCGCCTTCTTCGTCGTACGGGCGCTGGGCGAACTGGTGGTGCACCGGCCGTCGTCCGGCTCGTTCGTGAGTTACGCGCGTGAGTTCCTGGGCGAGCAGGGCGCGTTCGCGGCGGGCTGGATGTACGTCCTGCAATGGTCGACCGCGGGGATGGCGGACATCACGGCGGCCGCGGTGTACGTGCACTACTGGTCGCTCTTCACCTCGGTGCCGCAATGGGTGCTCGCGGCGATCGCCCTGGGGATCGTCCTCACGGTCAATCTCATCTCGGTGAAGGCGTTCGGCGAGATGGAGTTCTGGTTCGCGATCGTCAAGGTCGCCGCACTGGTGATCTTCCTGCTGATCGGGATCTATTTCCTCGTCTCGCGCGAGCCGGTCGACGGTCACCCGGCGGGCATCTCCCTGATCGCCGACAACGGCGGCATGTTCCCGCTGGGCATCTGGCCGGTCGTGCTGATCACCCAGACCGTGATCTTCGCGTACGCGGCCGTGGAGATGGTCGGCGTGACGGCGGGCGAGACCGCCGACCCGGCGACCGTCGTGCCGCGCGCGGTGAACTCGATCATGTGGCGGGTGGCGGTCTTCTACGTCGGCTCGGTCGTGATGCTGACGCTGATGCTGCCCTGGACGTCGTACTCGGCGAGCGAGAGCCCGTTCGTGACGGTGCTGTCGAAGATCGGGGTGCCCTCGGCGGGCGGCATCATGAACCTGGTGGTGCTGACCGCCGCGCTGTCGTCGCTCAACTCCGGGCTCTACACGACCGGCCGCATCCTGCGCTCGATGTCGATGGCGGGCTCGGCGCCGTCCTTCACCGCCCGGATGAGCCGCAGCCATGTCCCGTACGGCGGGATCCTGCTGGTCGCGGTGGTGGCGCTGCTCGGCGTCGCGCTCAACGCGTGGCTGCCCGACAAGGCGTTCGAGATCGTCACCAACATCTCCTCGCTCGGCGTGATCTCCACCTGGTCGATGATCATGGTCTGTCATCTGCTGTTCGTGCGGCGCGCGAAGCAGGGCCTGGTGCACCGGCCCGCGTTCCGGCTGTGGGCCTCGCCGTGGATCGAGCTGTCGACGATCGCCTTCCTGCTGGCGGTCGTCGTCATGATGTGGTTCGACACGGACGGCGCGGGCCGGGACACGGTCCTCACCCTGATCCCGATCGCCGCCGCACTGCTGATCGGCTGGTACGCGGTGCGGCGGCGGGTCCACCGGATCGCCGCGGAGCGCGAGGCGCCGCCGGTGGACCCGCTGAGCTGAGCGACTAGCGCTGGCGCTTCCAGGGGCCGGTGATGGCGAGCATGATGCCGGGCGTCTGGATGTTGGCGAACAGCGTGCGTCCGTCGGGCGAGAAGGTGACGCCGGTGAACTCGCTGTACTCCGGGTCCTCCTCGGTGCCGATGTTCAGCTCGTTGCGCGCGATCGGGTACGTACGGCCCTTCTCGGTCGCGCCGAACAGGTGCTGGACGCCCTCGCCGTCCTCGGCGATGACCAGACCGCCGTAGGGCGAGACGGTGATGTTGTCCGGGCCGTCGAACGCGCCGTCCTTCGACGGGTCGGGGTTCACGCCGAGCAGCACCTTCAGGGTCAGGGTGCGGCGCTTGGGGTCGTAGAACCAGACCTGGCCGTCGTGCTGGACGGGGCTCTCGGTGCGGGCGAAGGAGGAGACGATGTACGCGCCGCCGTCACCCCACCACATGCCCTCCAGCTTGCGGGCGCGGGTGACCTCGCCGTCCTTGAACTGCTTGCGGGTGGAGACGGTCTTGGCGTCGCGATCGGGGACCTCGACCCAGTCGACGCCGTAGACCGTGCCGATCTTGGTGGCGCGGGAGAGGTCGTCGACGAACCGGCCGCCGGAGTCGAAGCACTTGAACGCCTGGAGGACGCCCGCGTCGTCGGCGAGGGTACGCAAGCGACCGCGCCCGTGCTTGAAGCCGTGCGGCGGCACCCAGCGGTACAGCAGGCCGTTGGGGCTCGACGCGTCCTCGGTGAGCAGCGCCTGGCCGTTCTTGGGGTCGATGACGACGGCCTCGTGGGCGTACCGGCCCAGCGCCTTGACCGGCTTGGGCGAGCGGTTGGCGCGCCGGTCGGCGGGGTCGACCTCGAAGACGTAGCCGTGGTCCTTGGTGAAGCCCTTGGAGCCGGCCTTGTCCTCGGTCTCCTCGCAGGTCAGCCAGGTGTCCCAGGGGGTGGAGCCGCCCGCGCAGTTGGTGGCGGTGCCGGCGATGCCGACCCACTCGGCGACCTCGCCGCCGCGGCGGACCTCGACGACGGTGCAGCCGCCGGCCGCCCCCGGGTCGTAGACGAGTCCCTCGGTGAGCGGCACCGGGTGCGGCCAGTCGGCGCGGGCGCCGGCCAGCTCGTGGTTGTTGACGAGGAGGGTGGTGCCGCGCGGGCCCTCGAAGGTGGCGGTGCCATCGTGGTTGGACGGGGTGAACTCGCCGGACTCCAGCTTGGTCTTCCCGCTGTAGGTGATGACCTTGTACGAGAAGTGGGCGGGCAGCGCGAGCAGGCCGGCCGGGTCGGGGATCAGCGGTCCGTAGCCGACGCCGTGCTCGTGGTGGTGGTCGTGATCGTGCCCGTGGTCGTGGTCGTGACCGTGGTCCGTGGCCGCGAGCGCGTTCGGCGCGGTGGCGAGGGCGCCGACGGAGCCGGCCAGGGCGACTCCGGCACCGGTGGCCGCGGAGCGTCTGGCGAAGTCCCTGCGAGTGAGCGACATGTGGCTGTCTCCCGTTGTGATGGTGTAGCGGGGGGCGGGCCTGTTTCGGCCACACGTTCTCGCTCGCGTATAAACGGCGGTTGAACACCGTCCTAAGCCGAGGGGCCCCCTTTCATGACTTCAGTGAACCTGCCGGAATCCGGACGGCGCGTGCTGGTGAGCGGCGCCTCGCGCGGCCTGGGCCGGGCGCTGGCACAGGCGTTCGCGGCGGGCGGCGATCGGGTGGCGGTGCACTACGGCTCCCGGGAGGCGGAGGCCCGCGCCACCCTCGACTCGCTGACCGGCACCGGGCACGTGCTCGTCGGGGGCGATCTGGCGGACCCGGCGGGCGCGGCGGCGATCGCGGGGCGGGCGGCCGAGGGTCTGGGCGGGATCGACGTCCTCGTGAACAACGCGGCCGTGAACCTGCCGCACCCGCCCGCCACCACCTCGTACGAGGAGTGGTCGGAGCTGTGGCAGCGCCATGTGGCGGTGAATCTGCTCGGCACCGCGCACCTGAGCCATCTGGCCGCGCACCGCATGATCGAGCAGGGCACGGGCGGCCGGATCGTCAACGTGGGCTCGCGCGGTGCCTTCAAGGGCGAGCCGGACCACCCGGCGTACGGGGCGACGAAGGCCGCCGTGCACGCGCTCGGGCAGTCCCTCGCGGTCGCGCTCGCGCCGCACGGGATCGGGGTGGCGTCGGTGGCGCCCGGGTTCATCGAGACGGAGCGGGTGGCGCACCGGCTGACGGACGAGGTGCGGGCGCAGAGTCCGTTCGGCCGCGTCGCCTCGGCCGAGGAGATCGCCGGGGCCGTGCTGTGGCTGGCGTCGCCGGGGGCGCAGTGGGCCTCGGGAACCGTCCTGGACCTCAACGGCGCCTCCTACCTGCGGACCTGACAGCCCTGACAGCGCTTTCCCGCAGACATCGGAAGAATCTTCGTAAAGAAGGTCAACAGGCGCATCCCACCGGTAAACCCAAGATTTCGCGCAGAACGTCTTGACCGCCTTCCCGGCCGTCACTAGACAGGCCCTACCTGCATCACCGCATCACCGCATCACCCGCTGAGGGGGTGGCGAGCCGAGTGGACGCACGGCGGGCGCGCACCCTCCATGAGAGCCGGCTGATGAAGCTGGCCAACGTCACGGGAGTCGGGATCGGAAGGGACGAGCACTCGGGGACGGACGTGATCGTCGTCTTCGTCACCCGGAAGGTGCCCCCGGACCGGCTCCCCGCGGACGACGTGGTTCCCGAGGAGCTGGACGGCGTACCGGTGCGCGTGCTCGCGATCGGCGACGTCCGGTCCCGGGACGGGACGCCCGGCGAACCGCCCGAAGGGCGCTGACCGGCTCCGGGAACCCCCGCACAGCAGTGCACGGCATCCATGTGCACGTCAGGGGAAGAGGTGGTCTGGCGTGAGCCAGCCCGAATTGATGCGAGGCCCGGCCGGCGGTCAGCTCAGCGACAGCTCCCGTCGGCAGGCACAGAGCGACTTCCTGCGGCGCGAACAGCCGCTGGCCAACGTGGTCGGCTACGGCCACGGCGTGAAATGGGTCGACGGCCGGCCCACCGGTGAACCGGCCGTCCTGGTCTTCGTGACCCAGAAGGTGCCCGAATCCATGCTGCCCGAGCGGGATGTGATCCCGCGTCAGATGGATGACGGCACCCCCACCGACATCGTGGCCGTCGGCCAGATCTCCGCCCAGCGGCGGCAGAGCCGGCCGGGCGCCGGGGCACGTCAGCAGGAGATGGGCTACGGGCCCGACGGCGGCGTCACCCAGCAGCTCGGCGGCATGGGCCAGCCGATGCTGGAGGAGCTGGGCGGCCTCGCGAGCTTCGAGCCGCAGGTCCTGGTCCGCCGGATGCGGCCGTGTCCGGCCGGCTTCTCGGTCGGCAACGTGGCCATCACCGCGGGCACCCTGGGCAGCGTGGTCTACGACTTCCTGCCGGGCGCCACCGTGGACCCGCCGGGGCCCGGCCTCGGCACCCCGGCCAAGTTCTACGTCCTGTCCAACAACCACGTGCTCGCCGACGCCAACCGGGCGCAGCTGGGCAGCGTCATCCTCCAGCCCGGCACGTTCGACGGAGGCAGCAACCCGGCGGACCGGATCGCCACGCTGTCCCGGTTCATCACCATCCAGTTCGCCCCGACGACCCCGATCGACCAGCACAACAACGTGGTCGACGCGGCGCTGGGCGAGGTCCAGTTCCAGGACGCCACGCGCGAGCAGTACTTCAGCGGCGCGCCGCGTGCCTGGCGGCGCAGGGCCAATGTCGCGGTCGGCGACCTCGTGAAGAAGACCGGCCGCACGACGAACATCTCCTTCGGCCGGATCATCGCGGTCGACTCGACGATCGACGTCAACTACGGCACCGCGGGCACGGCCCGCTTCAAGGACCAGATCCTCACCACGAACATGTCGGCCGGCGGCGACTCCGGCTCCCTGGTGACCTCCCTCGACAACGTCGCGGTGGGCCTGCTCTTCGCCGGTTCCTCGCAGGTCACGGTCGCCAACCACATCGAGAACGTCCGCGCGCTGCTGCGCGTCGAGATCGCCGAGCAGCTGGCATAGGGGGTGACGTCATGACCACTCAGGCACGCAGGCAGAAGAGCCCGTCACGCGCCGAGCACCGGTTCCACAACCCGCAGGGCGCGGAGGTCAAGACCCGCGACGAGGCGTTCGCCGCGCAGGCCGACGTGTCCGCCGAGGCGGTGTCCGTCGACTGCAGGCTGGAGCTGAACAACGGGACCGTCACGTTCGGCATCACCGCTCAGGTCAATCCGAACACGCATCCCTACGTGGTGACCGGGGGCCAGATCACGTCCGGCATCTGCGGGGCGCCGTGGGACATCACGGGCGGCTTCATCGGCGACTCGATCCGGATCGACGCCAAGCGGGCCGGGCAGGGCTCCTGCGCCAACACCATCACCATCGTCGGGGATTACCAGAATCCGCCGGCGTACCGGGGTACGTACGGCTTCGACGGCGCGACGTCATCCTTCAAGCACACGACGCGCTATCTCAGCTAGCGGGTGCACGGCGGGCCGGCACTTTCGCGGTGCCGCCCCGCCCTGATCCCCACCGTTGCGCTCCGCGCGTGCCCCGGTGACCGCTTCCCGCGCCCCTAAAACCAGCCGTCACGCACGCCACCGTCGCGGCTGACCGCGCAGTTCCCCGCGCCCCTGAGGCATGCGCTCCGCGCAGCCTCCCCTCGAGGCTGCGCTCCGCGCGCCTCTCCGAGGAAAGGCCATCCGGGGGCACGCCTCTGCGAAGGAAGGCCATCCGGGAGCGCGCCTCTCCGAGGAAAGGCCATCCAGGGGCGCGCCTCTCTGAAGGAAGGCCGTCGGAGGCGCGCCTCTCCCAGGAAAGGCCATCCAGAGGCGCGCCTCTCCGAGGGAAGGCCGTCCGAGGCGCGCCTCTCTGATGAGATGCCGCACGAAGTGCGCATCTCAGGGGCGCGGGGAACTGCGCGAGAAGCGGCCACCGGCCCGCACACGAACGACAACCGAAAAAGGGGCGCGGGGAACTGCGCGAGAAGCCCCACCGGCCGGCACCCGACCGACGACCCAACAGGGGCGCGGGGAACTGCGCGACCAGCCCCCACCGGCGCCGCAGACGAACGACACCCGCCTACTGCGCAGCAGACCGCGCCTTGAAGGCAGCCTTCCGCGCCTCCTTGGCAACCCGCTTGTCGGGATGCAGACGCCCCATCGCCTCCAGCACATCCGGCGTGGCCGGATGATCGACCCGCCACGCGGCAGCGAAGAACCCGCTGTGCTGCGCGGCAAGCCCCTCCACCAGCGCCTGCAACTCGTCCGAGTTCCCCTCCAGGGAGAGCTGCGCCGCGATGGTGTCGACGGTGAGCCAGAAGACCAGGTCCTCCGAGGGCGCCGGAACATCGCCGAACCCGTGCTCGGCGAGCCACACCCGGGCCAGCCCCCCGAGCTCGGGATCGTCGAGAACCTCCCGGAGCGCCGGCTCGGCCCCGCCCCCTACCAGGGACAACGCCTGCTGACACCGCAGCCTGCGCAACGGCGCCCCCTCGTCGGCCCCGCGCGCCGCCCCCAGCAACTCCCGCGCCGCCCCCAGCGGTTCACGCCGCGCGAGCCACAGCTCGATCTCGGCCTGGGCGGCCGCCTGCGGGAACCCGGACGTGCTGTCGAGGAGCACGTCGGCCCCCTTGTCCGCGAGGTCACCGACGGCCGGCGCGTCCACCCCGGCCTCCAGCATCCGCGCCCGGATCCCGTACAGCCCGAGCGGAGTGAGCCGCACCATGCCGTACCGGGAGACGTCGGAGTCGTCGACCGGCTCGGCGACGGTCTCGGCCGCCTCGTCGATGTCGGCCATCAGCGCCTCGTCGACCGGCTGGAACTCCACGAGCCCGACCGGATCGAGCAGCCGGAACTGGTCGTCGAGCCGCATCATCGCGTCCGACACCTGCTCCAGGATGTCGTCGGTGGGCTCCCCCATGTCGTCGGGGACGATCATCGACGCGGCGAGGGCGGGCAGCGGCACGGGCCCCTCGCCCGCGCCGCCCTCGGCGACGGTCAGCAGATACAGATTGGCGAGGACGCCGTCCAGGAACTCGGACTCCGCGTCGGGGTCCCAGTCGAGCTGCGAGAAGTCGATCTCGCCGCCCTCCTCCATGGCGCCGACCAGATCCTCCAGGTCCGGCACGGAGGCGTCGGCGAGCACGCTGTCGAGCGCGCCGAGCCACAGGCCGAGGATGTCGGCGGGGCCGCCGGAGGTGAGCACGCCCAGCTCCTCGCCGACGGTGACGGTGCCCTGCTCCTCGTCGACGATCTCCACGAGCCCCGTGTCGACGGCGATCCGCCAGGCCTCGCTCGCGTACGCGGCGGCCTCGCCGTCGTCGGCACCGGCGCCGGAGAGCCCCAGCTCGGCAGCGGCGGCGGGCAGCTGCTCCTCGACGAGTTCGCCGCCCGCGCCGACCCGGGTGTCCGGTCCGGCCCAGCGCGCGAGCTGCACCGCGCGCGACAGCAGGGGGCTGGCGAGGGCGTCCCGCGCCAGCTCCGCTTCGGCGGGCAGCCGCACCGGCGGCAGGGGGGAGCTGTCTGACATCGGCTGGTTCTCCTCGGGCCGTACAAGAGTCATGCGTTGCGACGGTTCAGCGTAGACGGATTTGACCCTTTGCCGCCCAGTTCATGTACCCGTCAGGTTTCGCTCGCCTGTGGGACACCCGGAAAACCTTGACAACTCCCCTGCCCAGGAAAGAGATTGACGCGCGTAGACGTAGACAGGCAGTAGTCAGTCGGAAGCACGGGCCGGAACGGACCCCCGTCCCGCCCGCGCCCCGCTCCACCCTCGTCCCGGCGCTCGCCACACGCACGCCCCCGGAGGCATTCCTTGTCGAGCAGATCCGTATCGTCCGTATCGCCCGCGTACTCCGCGCGTACCCGTTCGCGCCTGGCCGCGCTCGCCGTCGCCACCGCGAGCTGCGCGACCTGTGCGGTCGTGGTGACGGCCCCCGCGCACGCCGCCACGGTCGCCATCCACGACATCCAGGGCAGCACCCGCGTCTCCCCGCTGGCCGGCCAGGCGGTCGCGGACGTCCCCGGCGTGGTGACCGGTGTCCGTACGTACGGCTCGTCGAAGGGTTTCTGGTTCCAGGACCCGAACCCGGACGCCGACCCGGCGACCAGTGAGGGCGTCTTCGTCTTCACCGGCTCGGCCCCGACCGTGAAGGCCGGTGACGCAGTGACCGTCTCCGGCACGGTCACCGAGTACGTGCCGGGCGGCGCCTCGTCCGGCAACCAGTCGCTGACCGAGATAACCAAGCCGACGGTGACGGTCGTCTCGTCCGGCAACCCGGTCCCGGTGACGACGATCAGCGCGAAGTCCGTCCCGGACGCCTACACCCCGGCGGGCGACAGCGCCGCGAACGGCTCGGTCAACGGCCTGCCGCTCCAGCCGAAGAAGTACGCCCTCGACTACTACGAGTCCCTGGAGGGCCAGAACGTCCGGATCGGCTCGTCGCGGGTGGTGACCGCGTCGGACCCGTACACGGAGCTGTGGGTCACGGTGAAGCCGCACGAGAACGCGACGAAGCGCGGCGGCACCCGCTACGGCTCGTACGAGTCCCAGAACACGGGCCGAATCCAGGTCCAGTCGCTCGGCGCGACGGCCGACTTCCCGGTCGCCGACGTCGGTGACGTGCTGACCGGCACCACCGAGGGCCCGCTCGACTACAACTCCTTCGGCGGATACACGCTCGTGGCACGGGAGTTGGGCGGTCTGGAGAAGTCGGGGCTGACCCGCGAGACGACCCGCGCGCAGAAGTCGGGCGAGCTGGCCGTGGCGACGTACAACGTCGAGAACCTCGACCCGGGTGACGCCACCTTCGAGGAGCACGCCGCCGCCATCGTCGACAACCTCCGCTCCCCCGACATCGTGTCCCTGGAGGAGATCCAGGACAACAACGGCGCGAAGAACGACGGCACCGTCGCGGCCGACCGGACGATGGCCAAGCTGATCGACGCGATCGTCGCGGCGGGCGGCCCGCGCTACGAGTGGCGCTCCATCGACCCGGTGAACAACGCCGACGGCGGCGAGCCGGGCGGCAACATCCGCCAGGTGTTCCTGTTCAACCCGGAGCGGGTCTCCTTCACCGACCGGGCGGGCGGCGACGCGACGACGGCGGTCGGCGTGACCCGCGCCGGCAAGAACAAGGCCGCGCTCACCGCGTCGCCGGGCCGTGTCGACCCGGCGAACGCGGCCTGGACGAACAGCCGCAAGCCGCTGGCCGGCGAGTTCACCTTCCGCGGAAAGACGGTCTTCGTCATCGCCAACCACTTCGCGTCGAAGGGCGGCGACCAGGGCCTGACCTCGCAGTACCAGCCGCCGGCGCGCAGCTCCGAGACGCAGCGCCACGCGCAGGCGACGGCCGTGAACTCCTTCGTGAAGGAGATCCTGAAGGTCCAGAAGGACGCCGACGTGATCACGCTCGGCGACATCAACGACTTCGAGTTCTCGGACACGGCGAAGCTCCTGGAGAACGGCGGCGCGCTCTGGTCGGCGATCAAGTCGCTGCCGAAGAGCGAGCGCTACACGTACGACTACCAGGGCAACAGCCAGGTCCTCGACCAGATCCTGGTCAGCCCGTCGATCCGGTGGAAGGGCGCCTTCCAGTACGACAGCGTGCACATCAACAGCGAGTTCCACGATCAGATCAGCGACCACGACCCGCAGGTGCTGCGCCTGCGCCCGTGACGTGCCGGGCGGCCCGGCTCAGCGGAAGAGAGCCGTGAGCCAGGCGCTCCAGTCGTCCGCGTTCCGGTCGGCGTCGGCGTCCCGCGCGAAGTCGTGAACGGTGACGCCGACGGGGGCGCCCCAGCGGCCGCGGCCGAAGATCCGGTAGAGCGCGGTGTCGGTGCGCAGACCGATGAACCAGTCGTTGCGGTAGTCGAGAACGGTGTCCAGGGTCGTCCCGTCCGGGCCCTGGACCCGGACCCGCGCCCCCGCGGCGGCGTCCTCCGGCAGGTTCAGCGCACGGCCCACGGCGGCGAGGGCCGCCTCGGTCGCCGAGGCGGCCGGGGCGTCGAGGCTGGAGAAGGCTGCCGTGCGGCCCGCGAAGTGCGTCACGTACTGGCGCAGGGTGTGCAGATAGAAGTCGGTGTGCTTGTCGGCGCCGTCGTAGTAGTCGTCCCAGTTGTCGACGAAGATGCCGCTGTGCACGTAACGGACCCAGGAGCGGGTGCCGCCGTCCCTCGGCTCGACCGTGTAGTCGAGCTGGTTGCTCGTCTGGAACGGGGGCAGCGCCTCCGGGTCGTCGGAGCGGACGGTGAGCCGGTGCGGCGGTTCCCACGCGGTCAGTACGGAGTTGAAGGGGCCCGCGCCGCCCTCCTTCGGCTCGAACTCCATGGGCCACTGCCAGCCGTCGGTGTGCCGGGTGACGGCGTCCCAGACCTGCTCGGGCGAGGCGCCCACCTCGAACTCGCGGGGGATCTCGAACTCTTTCCCGCTCTTGGCATTCTCGGCGTGCCGCTTCTCGTCAGTCATGGCCTGTCACTCCGTCAATTCCTGGTCACTGGTGGGCAGTCGGGGTTCCTCGTCACGGACCTTCGGGTGCAGGGCGATCACCAGGCGATGGTCGCGCCCGTCGGCGGCGTCCGCCGCGTGGTACTTGCGGACCAGCCCCTCGACACCCTGCGTCAGCTCCGCCACGAACGCCGCCCGGTCGGCGGCGGACGCGAACCGCACCTCGCCGTCGAGCGCGAACGTCGCCAGCCGTTTACGGGCCTTCGCCGCGCCGGTGAGCAGCGCGCCCATGTCCCGCAGGAGGCGGGCGGCGAGCGCGATCAGCCAGTGCGCGGAGAGCCGGTCGCGGTCCCGCTCCGGGTCGGGCTGCACCGCGCCGAGCGCCCCGGGCGAGATCACGTAGCTGGCGGCGCTCGCCCGCATCAGCCGCTCGGTCACATTGCCCTTGCGCCGCTCGCCGGCCAGCTCGACCAAGCCGTGCTTCTCCAGCGTCTTCAGGTGATAGTTCACCTTCTGCCGCGGCAGGCCGACCTTGGGCGCCAGCATCGCCGCGGACGCGGGCCCCGCGGCGAGCTCGGCGAGCAGCCGGGCCCGCACGGGGTCGAGCGAGACCGCGGCGGCGGCCGGATCCTCGATGACGGTGACGTCGAACATGACTCCACCGTCCCACCGAAAACATTTTTTGTCGAGGCGGAGAATCTGTTCGGATCGCCCGGTCCCCTACGGCCGCGCCTCCGGCCCACCTCCGCCCTGCGCCTCGCCGAGCCGGCCCAGCTGCCCCTGGAACCAGTCGAGCCGGGCCTGCAACAGGGCCGCCTCGGCGACCAGCTCCGGCGTACCGGGGAGGTCGCCCGCGAGCTGCGTACCGGGCGCGGCGATCACCTTCAGCCCCTGCCCCGCGCGCTCGGCGAAGGTCGCGAGGGTCCAGCGCGCCCGACCGCCCGCACAGCCGCCGCACGCCGCTTCGAGGGCCCGCTGCCCGTCGCGCCCCCACCCGGCGTCGGCGAGCACGGAGGCCGCGGCGCCGCACGGGCACGGTCCTACGGTCATGGTGCGCACCCGCTGCCGGGCGTAGCGGAAGCCCTGCTCGAACCGGATGTAGCGACCGAGCACGGAGACCTCGAGGAGGACCGTCTTGCGGTGCTCGGCGAGCACCAACAGCCCCTCGGCGACGGCGCGTTCGTGCACACAGTGGAACCCGCAGTCGCAGCGCCGGTGGGGAACGCGGTGCCGCCTCCCGTACACGCACCGCGCCTGGTCGAGCACTCCGTAGGGCGCTGCCGCGCCGAGCGAGACGCCCAGGAAACCGGCGCGCCCACCGTCCGTGTGGAGCACGGGGTGGGCGATCTTGAATCCGGTGGGCGGCTCCTTCGGGCTCTCCTCGGGGAGCCGGAGTCTCATCGGACGGCCGGAACCTCGAGGGGCTCCGGCACATCGGCCGCACCCGTCGACTGCCGCTGATCCTGGCTGACTTCACGGTCCGCGGCGACCTCGACGGCCTCCTGCGGCGCTTCCTCGGCGATCCCGGTGGCGAGTGCCTTGCCCAGCCTCATGCTGCCTCCCCTGAACGGCCTGCGAGCTACGCCTTCATGGTGGCGCATACGGGGCGATTTGGCAGCAGGGCCTCAGACCTCCTCGGTCAGCAGCGCGGCCAGCCGCCCGGCGAGCGCCACGACGCCGTCGCGGTCGAGCCCGGGGCGCTCGCGGCCGGGGCCGTACCGCAGCGCCCAGAACACGGTCTGGACTGCGCGGAGTTGGCACCAGCGCCGGACGCGGTCGCGGTCGAGGCCGGCGGCGTCGGTGAAGATGTCCAGGCTGCGCCGGACGGCTTTGTCGAGGTCGTCCTCCGCCAGAAGGAAGAGCAGGTGTGCCTTGATGACCGTACCGGCGTCGTAGGCGGGGTCGCCCGCGCACCCTTTCGGATCGACGGCCAGCCAGGGTTCGCGTCCGGCGCGCAGGATGTTCCTCGCGTGCAGGTCGCCGTGGACGAGCAGACCGGGCTGGTCCCGTCCGAGATCGCGCACGGTGTCGAACGCGACCGCGACCATCCGCGACGGCAGCGGATGAGCGAACTCGTCCTCGTCGGTGCGGAGTTGTGTCTCCCACTCGTCGGCGCGGTCGCGCAGGCGGGGCAGTTCGGGCGGTGCGGGCACGGCGAGCCGTCGGCTGAGGCGGCCCGCGACGGACATCATCGTGTCGGGTTCGCCGCACTCGGCGAGGGTCGGCCCCGCCGCCCGTTCCAGGAGCATCGCGAAGCGGTCGTCGGCGCGTTCGTGGAGCCGCACGGCGCCGTGCCCGTCCCACAGCTCCAGGGCATCCGGTTCGTGGACGTTGCCGGGGTGCGGGAAGGACACCTTCAGCGCCGCGGGCGTCCCGCCCCGCCGTCGCACGGGCACGATGACACCGACCCCGCCGTGCAGCACGGCTCCGTCGGGCACGCACTGCCACCGCTCCAGCAACTCCGCGACGAGATGCGGGAGTTCGGCGATCCAGGCCGCCCCGGGCTCTCCTTCACGGGCGACGGTCCCGCGCGCGAACGCCTCCGGCACTTCGATCATCCGGGAACTTTATGCCACCGGCGCACAGCGCGAACTCGTCGGCCACGATCGCCTCGGCCACCACGACCGCGCGCTCACCGGCGAGCCGCAGCCCGGCCTGCGAGTACGGCGGTGGCGCCGGACGCCTGCGCCGCCACCAGGCGGCACCGGCCGCGTAGATCCCACTCGCGCACATCAGCGCGGGCATGGCCAGGGCATAGACCACGTCTCGCACCACAACCCCTTCGTGAACCGCATGAACCGCTAGTACTCAGAACACCTGCTGTGCAGTTCATCGGATTCCGGCCGATCTCACTGAAGTACTCCTTTAGGCCAAAACAAGGCCAGAACCGGCCAAGTCAACAGAAAAAACCGCGTCACCCTCCTCCCACTTAAGCAACGCTTCACATCACCTCGTAGAGAATTTAAGTGGAGCTTCACCGTCGGGCGGCCGAAACTGCACCCATGGACACCACCGCCCCGCGAAGCCCCCGCAGCCCGTTCGGCCGCGCCCTGTGCGCCTTGGTCACCCCCTTCACCGACGACGGCGCCCTGGACCTGACCGCCGCGCAGCGGCTGGCCGACCGGCTGGTGGCCGAGGGCTGCGAGGGGCTCGTCCTGTCCGGGACCACCGGGGAGTCCCCCACCACGACGGACGCGGAGAAGGCGGACCTGATCCGGGCGGTGCGCGAGGCGGCCGACGGCCGGGCCACGGTCCTCGCGGGTGTCGGCACGTCCGACACCCGGCACACGCTCGCCCTGGCCAGACAGGCCCAACACGCGGGAGCCGAAGGCCTGTTGGTGGTCACCCCGTACTACAGCAGGCCGCCGCAGGACGCCGTGGAGGCCCACTTCCGCGAGCTGGCCGACGCCGTCGACGTACCTGTGATGCTGTACGACATCCCGGGCCGCACCGGCACCCGTATCGAGCCGGAGACCATGATCCGGCTCGCCGCGCATCCGCGGATCGTCGCCGTGAAGGACTGCGCCTACGACCTGCTCGGCACGCAGCGGGTCATGGCCGCCACCGACCTGGCGTACTACACGGGCTGCGACGAGTACGTGCTCGCGCTGTACGCGCTGGGCGGCGCCGGTTACGTCTCGACGGTCGCGAACGCCGCGCCCCGCGCCTTCCGCGCGATCGTCGACGCGTACGACGCCGGGAACACCGCCGAGGCCGCCCGCCGCCAGCGGCTGACGGTGCCGCTGACGCAGGCGGTGATGAACGCAGGGCTGCCCGGCACCGTCACCGTGAAGGCCCTCCTGACCGCACTCGGCCTGCCGGGCGGCGGCCCGGTCCGGGCACCCCTGCGGCCCGCCGGCCAGGAGGTGGCCGACGGGCTGCTCGGGGTGTACGAGGAGTTGGTCAGCGCGTCGTGAACTGGGGGTACCAGCGGCCCGGATAGTCCGCCGATGCCTTCCTGAAGTCGCTCAGCGGGACCGTCTTGTGGCTGTGCAGCGTGACGAGCAGCAACTGATTGCGGAACTCGCCCTTCTTGTCGCACTTCTTGGGATCGCAACCCCAGGCGATGACCCGGTCGTCGTCCGCCCAGGCCAGCGGCGTCTGCACGGACAGCTGGTCGACGGGTGTCCCGCTCCGGGCGTCGAGCACGGCGCCACCGTCCTGGATCACCAGCGTGCCGTTCGGGGAGATGCCCTGGTCGACGTACGGCTGGAAGTGCAGAGCGTTGTCGGGGACCGCCGCCTCCCTGCCCTTCAGGTCGTAGTACGCACCGCTGCCCATGGCGTCGCTGAGCACGAGGTTCCCGGCGTGACTGAAGACGAAGTCCTGGCGGGCGTTGCTGTTCGACTCGTCGGCGGACACCGCGTGCCACTTGCCCTCGCCCTTGTCGGCATCGAGGACGTAGAAACCGGTCCGGGTCGAGGCCTGCGGTCCCGGCTCGCCGCCGTCGGTCATCCCGGACCCGGTCGTCCAGTGGTCCGGGTCCTTCTCGTACGTCGTCGCGACGAGCCTGCCGCCGTCGGGCGAGAACGCGACCGCGGCCACCTTGTGGTCGACGGCGATCCACCGCACGACCTTGTCGGTGGCGAGGTCGAGGATCCCGATCCGGTCGGCGGGCAGCTTCCGCTCCAGCACGGCGGCGGTGCGCAGGCCGGGGGCGACGGTCAGCCAGGACCAGCGGGTGGTCTTGCGGTAGGTCTTCGTGGTCGGGTCGAGCACACCGTAGGTGCGGGTCAGTTCGACGTCGCCGCCGTCCAGCTTCACCCTCTTGTACGTCTGGAAGGCGGCCAGTGCCGAGCGTCCCGCAGCGATCACGTCGCGCGGGGGCGACTGGTCGGCGTGCGCGATGACGTCCTCGGTGCCGAGCACGCCCGCGGTCCGGTCCTCGTCCTCCAGGGCCCGGGGCACCAGCACGGCCGCGGCCACGACGGCGGTCACCGCGAGCACCGCCGTCACGGCGGTACGTCCCCGGCGGCGGCGCCGGGCCACGAGCACCCGGTCAGCCAGGTCGGGCGCGGCGGGACCGGTGCCGTCGGCCTGCTCGCGCAAGGTGTCCTTCAGTACCTCTTCGACGTTCACGGGCGCACCTCCACGGGCGCGTAGTCACGGGACGGCGACGGTCCGGCGGCGCCGGGCCCCAGCTCCGGCACGAGGGCGCGCAGCTTGGCCAGGGACCGGTGGGTGGTGGAGCGGACGGTACCGACGGAACAGCCCAGGAGCCGGGCCACGTCCGCCTCGGGCAGATCCTCGAAGTAGCGCAGGACGAGCACGGCGCGCTGGCGGCCGGTGAGCCGGCCCAGGGCCTCGCGCACGACGACCCGCAGATCAGCTGCCGAGGCGCTCCCCTCACCGGCGGCGCTGTCCGGCACCTCCCCGTAACTGACCTCCCTCTTGGGCCATTTCAGCCGCCACCGGCCGATCTGCTGCCGGTAGAGAACCTGTCGCACGTACGCCTCGGGGTCCTCGACCCGGTTCCACTTCCCCGCGACCTTGATCAGCGCGTTCTGCAACAGATCCTCGCCCGCGTGCCGGTCGCCGCCGCTGAGCAGCACGGCGGTCTTCAGCAGCGCCGACGACCGACCGGCCACGAACTCCCGGAAACTCTCCGCGCCCTGATCGTGCACGGCATCCATCGACACCTTCCCTCTCCCCCACCACCGACGTGGTGCTCCTGACCTTGGTGACGCCTGTGAACGCCCCCTGCTATGCCACCCCACCGAAAATCTTTCGCCGTACATGCCACGGGCGGCCCGCACCGGAGATCCGGTGCGGGCCGCCCGTGGGGCCTGAGGCGGTCAGTTGTGGCTGTTCTGATGACGCAGCAGGTCAGGCACTCAATCCTCCCCCTGGGCCGTCTCCGGGCCGTCGTACGTTACGTCCTCCCCGCGGAATACGCGATCTACGGCGGCCCGGGTCCGGGCCTCACTAGACGGCATCAGGTGCGTGTACGTGCGGAGCGTGAAGGCCGGGTCGTGGTGGCCGAGGTATTCGCTCAGGGCCTTGATGCTCTCGCCCGCGTCGAGGAGGACGGAGGCGTAGAAGTGCCGGAGCGCGTGCATCCCGTTCTCGCGGCCGGAGGGCACGCCAGCGGTGCGGAGAGCCGGTTGCCACACCTTCTCGTTGAAGCGCGTGCGGTTGAGCGGCTTGCCCGTCACGGTGACGAAGATGAGCGAGGCCGTGACAGCGGGCCCATCGAGGGTCTTCCAGGGCAAGGTCACCTGTACCGGCGGATGCCGGGTGATGTGAGCGGCGAGCGCGAACGCCACGGTCTCGGGCAGCGGGACGTCACGTTCCTTGCCGCCCTTGGGAGGCCCGAATACGGGACGGGTCCCCTGGAGGAGCTTCACCTGTCGGACCACGTGCAGGGTGCCGCCGAGGAAGTCGATGTCTTCGACGGCCAGCCCGAAGATCTCCCCTTGCCGCAGTCCGCAGCCCGCGCCGACCGAGGTCGTCTCCTGGTACTGATCGGGCAGGGTCTCGTGCAGCTGCATCACGCGGTCCGCGGTCCACGGCTTGATCTTGCGCGGGTCCAGTCGCGGCGCGCGGACCGATCGAGCCCGGCAAGGGTTCTCGGCGATGATGCGGTCCTCTACGGCCGCCGTGAAGACCGCCGAGACGTTCGCGAAGATCGAGCGCCGGTAGGAGGCAGCGCGGCCAGTCGCTTCGAGTTGCCTCATCCACACGCGGAGGTGCGACGGCCGGAAGGACGCCATGGGCCGATCTCCCAAGAAGGGGAAGGCGTGCACGCGTAGGCGGATCTCGACGCTCTCGCGCGTCACGGGGTCCGTGGTGAGCGCCGCCATCCAGGTCTTCGCGTACTGCTCGAAGGTCACCACTCCGGCCGAGGGATCGATGTAGCGCCCTTGGGATACGTCCGCCTCGATGTTGGCCAGCCAGGTGTCAGCCTTGCGCTTCTGCTTGTCCGGGAAGCTCTTGGACTTTTCCGAGCCGTCCGGGCCGATGTACCGGGCTCGGTAGCGGAGGCCGACGCCGTAGCGGTCGCTCTTGACCCTCCGGGGCTTGCCGTCCGGGCCGATCTCGACCTTGAACCAGCGGTCCTGGATGTGCCCGGCCATCAGGCAGCCGCTCTTTCCATCAGGGAGTCCACCCAGGAGCGCACGTCTCCGGGGTGATAGCGAACGTGCCGGCCAACGCGGAATCCCTTGGGACCAGTGCCCTTGCGACGCCACTGATAAAGGGTCTCGACCGGGACGCCGAGCAGGTCAGCAACGTCTGTCGGGGGCAGGTAGCGCTCAGGCAGGGCACGCTTCACGGTCACCACTCCTTCTCGTCGGCAAGGTCTGCGAGTGCTTCGCGTGCTGTCTCTCGATTCAGTTGGATGTCGCGGGCGATCGTGGCAGCGAGGGCGGATTCGCCGGGGGTGTGTCCGTGCCCGGCGTACTGCCAGTCGGCGAGGACGAGGACCGTTCCCGGCTCGTAGTCAGGCGTGCCGAGGGCTTCGCGTTCTTGGGCGGCTCGGAAGTCGGCACGGGCCTGGCGGAGTTCGCCGAGGGTGGTCGAGTAGCGGCGGGACTTCGAGGAGAAGTGGCCGCGGAAGCCCAGCATGTGAGCCCAGGCCCAGAGGCGCCGGTCCGGGTAGAGCGGATCGAGCAGCTTGCATGCGGTGATCAGTCGGCGGGCATGGTCGGGGACGCCGTGGCGGTCGAGTTCAGCGAGTTCGCCGATCCGGCGGTCGAGGGTGCCTGTGTCCTCTGCGGCTTTGGTGGCGTACTTGGCGACGTAGGAGGCGACGGCCTGTTCGGTGATGTCGGAGCCGTTGCCGAAGGCTTTGACGGGTCGCACGTCGAGCTGTCGGCCCCACCGGAAGGTACGGGCCGGTTGGTCGTCGGCGGCGGGGACGCTGACGCTCGTGTAGGCGTGCGCTGCGGCGGCCCGGATCGCGTCGTCGAGGAGGGCGACGCTGGCCCAGGAGGGCGGCGGGGTATCCGGTCCATCGGGCCCGTCGAGGCGGATCACGGAGTGGAAGTGGATGGCGCCTCGCTTCTGGAACTCGGCGACCTTGCCGTACGAGACGCGGGCAGACTCGGCGAGTTCGCGTTGAGTGAGTCCGGCGCGAGCGGCGATCTCACGGCGGAGCCGGTTGACGAAGCGCATCCACAGTTCGCCGGACAGATTGTTGAAGAGGACCGTGCCCGCGTAGTCGTACGTGCTCGTGTCGAGCGCGGTTCCGAGGGCTGGATCATCCGGGGTGTGTCGCGTGCCGCAGCGGCAGGTGCCGCGGTCGGGCCGGTTGTGGACCGGGCCGAACGAGGGCGCGGTCAGGGTGGTGAAGACCCGGGGGTGATCGCGGACTGTGGCGGTGATGTCGCAGCGGTCGTCGCCAACGAGTCCGGCGCGGATCAGGTGGTAGGTGTCCCCGGCGTAGGTCCAGGCGCAAGCCGGGCAGCGGGAGGCGCGGCGGTTGCCGCAGGCGACGCGGAGCCGACCGCCCGGCTCGGTCTCGGTCGAGTAGTGGTGCAGGGTCTCACCGGTCGTCTTGTTCTTGGTCAGCGTCCAGCCGGTCAGGTGGATGGGGTTGGCGCAGCCGCCGGTACGGCGTATCTGGTCTTGCCAGCGGTCAAAGCCGTCGGACCCGTCCACTCTCAGCAGGTCGCCGAGGGTGGTCGGGTCCAGGCCCGCGAAGGTCGCGGTGTCGGTCATGCGCGGCCCCCGGCGAGGGCGATGGTGCGGCGGGTCGTGGTTCCGGTGCCGTGGCACTTCGAGCAGTGCACGGTGATGGTGCGCAGGTGTCCGGCGCGTGTGCGGCCGCCGAGGGTGATGGAGACGGAGGCGAAGCCGTCGCAGGCCGGGCAGATGCGGGACGTGGGGCGGGGGCGTTCGGTCATGATGGGTGTTCCTTCCGGTTGCGAGATCGGGCAGGAGGCGCGGGCCCGGGCGGCGGAAACCTGGCAGTGGAGGCCGCCCGGGGCCGGTCAGCGGTGCTTGTGCTCGGAGGCCATGAGCGAGCGGACGACCAGCGCGACGATCGCGAGCGATCCGGCGGTGATGGCGACGGCCAGGAGCATGGAGACCAGGACCGCGCCCACGACGAGGACAGCCGCAGTACCGCCGCCGACGGCCAGGAGCAGGGCGCCGGGGGTGAGCTGGACCGTGGGCCGAGTCGGCTGCGGGGCCGCGGCGATCGGTGCCGGGGTCTGCGGCACGACGGCCGTGGGCTCGATGATGGCGGGCGGAGTGACGTGGCCGGTCGGGGCGGGCATGGTCGGGACCTTGGGGCGGAGCATGGTCGTTCTCCCTTCGAGGGTTACTTGGTGATGGCGGTGTCGATGAGCGGGGCGAAGAGGCTGTCGGCGAGGAGGTAGCCGCCCAGGAGCAGAAGGGCGATGAGCCACCAGGGCGGGCGGATGAGCTTGATGCCGACGAGGCCGACGCAGGCGACGAAGAACCAGAGCGGAACGTCCACGGCGGGGCCTCCTAGTCGGCGACGCGGCAGCGGTGGGTGCGGGCGGCGAGCTGGGCGGCGGACTGGCTGGAGTAGTCCGAGGACCAGCCGCACCGGTCGTTGGTGCACACCGCGGCGTGCTTGGTGTGGCCCCTCTTGTTGCGGTGGGTGCCGATCTGCACGGGGCCGATCCGCAGCACGGAGTGGAAGAAGTCGCGAGCAGGCATGGCAGTGATCTCCTCTCAGATCAGGTGAGTTGGGCGGCGATCGCGTCGGCCATCGGCGCGGGGACGCCGAGGCGGGCACGCAGGGTGTCGGTGTCGATCGGGGAGCCGGTCCGGGCGCGGTGGTCGTCGGCGACCTTGCGGGCGTGGTCGACCAGAGCGGCCGAGACGGCAGGAGCCGGAGCAGCAGTGGGCAGGGCGGGAGCGTCGTCCGCGGCCGGGATGGAGTCCGCCGGGTCAGGGGCGGGAGTGGGCTCGGGGGCCGGGGCTGCGGGCGCCGGCGGAACCGGCACCCGGTCCCCGTCACTGTTCGGCGAGTGCGCCAGAAGGGTGCCGCCGAGGAAGGCGAGCGCAGGCCAGCCAGCGACGCCGAAGCGCAGCCAGGCCGGAGGGTTGGTCAGATCAAGGAACCCGGCGGTGGCGACGTTCGCGCCGAGCGAGGCCACCAGGGCGACCAGGAACCAGCACCAGGCCAGACGGGAGGGCCCGAAGTTCCGCAGCCGTCGCCAGGCCGCGACCAGGAGCAGGTCAACCGAGATCGGATAGGCCCATGCCTTCCAGCCGTCCTGTCCGGCAGCAGAGGCAAGGTCGTGCAGGTGGGCGAAGGACAGCGCGCCAGCGATCACGGCTTGCACGAGTACGGCGTCCAGGCGGACCGAACGGGGCATGTCTTCACCTCCTTCGAAGAGTTGTAGCCGGGGCCGGGCGGGGCTCACGAGATCCGGCCGCCCGGCCTAGGCGGTGTTCAGTCGGTGGCTTCGCCGGAGCCGAAGCAGGTCAGGCACATGCCGGTCTGCCGATGACCGGTGGTCCGCTGCTTGCGTCCGCCGACACGGACCGCGACGGAGATCTCTCCGGAGCCCTCGCAGGTCTTGCACTGCGGCGGGGCGGCGGGCTTACGAGCGGGGCTCTTGCGTGCGGGCATGGGTGGTGCTCCTTCCGTGATCAGGCATGGACGGGGTAGGGACCTGGCGCGAGACGGTCACGCCGACCGGGAAGCGGGGAAGATCAGGCCGCGCTCGGAGCGGACTCCACGGCCGGAGCCGAGATCGGCATCAGGTGCGGGAGCACGGGCCGGAACGGGGCCAGTTCGGGCAGGTCCGGAGTGCGGTCCGCGTGCCGATTGCAGATGTTGACGGCCTTGCGCAGGGACGTGTGCGGGGCCCGGATGCGAGACCAACCGCCGGTCGAGTCGCCGGAGATGGCCACGCCGCGGAGTTCGGCGGGAATCGAGATCGCGGCCAAGACTGCGTCGGGGGCGATGTCGCCGAAGGCCATGTTCGCCGAGGTCTCATCGTTCACGCGGTGAGCGGTGCGGCCGGAGAGCTGGGCGCGGAGCATCGTGATGCCCTTGCCGAGTTCGGAGCCGAAGCGCTGCCCGCAGATCTCCAGGTAGACCCCGGCAGCACGGCCGAGCTGGGCCAGGCGCACGAGCGCGGTGATGATCCGGTCTCGACGCTTCTCTTCGATCTTGTTTGCGAAGAGGGCGAGTTCGGCGACCTCGTCGACGAGGACGACGATCGGGACCGGTCGCAGGTCCTCGGGGAGGTCCCAGATGTCGGCAGCGATCTCTGCATCCGGGATCGCGGACGCCACTCCCTGATGGGCACGGATGGTCTGGTAGACGCCCTCCATGTGGTCCACGAGCGCGTCAAGGAGGTCCGCAGCGGTGTCGGGGTTGTCGGCCAGCGCGGAGAACCGGCGGGCGAGCGGGAACAGCTCGACACCTTGCTTGCAGTCGATCCCGACCAGGCCCACGTCACGCGGGGCGAGTTCGGCGACCAGGTTGCGCAGGTACACCGACTTGCCGGACTCGGTGGCCCCGAGGGTGAGGGCGTGCGGGATGGCACGGTAGTCGCGGTAGTGCACCGCGCCGTCCTCCCGCAGGGCGACCGGGATGCGCATCGGCGCCGGGTCGGTCTTGGCGGGCATGTGCACGCGCTTGAGCACGTCGTAGCCGGTCATGCGCAACTCGACGATGCCCGAGCGCAGCTCACGCGAGGAGACGCCGTACAGGCCAAAGGAGTGCCGTAGCCGATCAGTGGACGCGGCCACGTCGAAGGCGTCCTGCCCGGGGCGGAGCTTGATCCGTAGGACCAGGCCGGTCCGGGTCGGCCGCAGCCGCAGGATGCGCGGAGCCCGCGGGCCGGGCATGTCCCGGTTGGTCATCCGGGCGAGCCGCATTCGCCAGCGGGGCGGCGGGACCGTCAGGCCGCAGGCGTCCATGACCGAGCCGTAGCGGACCAGCAGACGCAGCGCGGCAAGGGTGACCCCGAAGGTCAGCCAGTACCAGGCGGGGCGCCGCCACCGCAGGAGACCCGCAGCAGCAGCGACCAGCAGCACGAAGGCGAGAAGCCACGTCATGGTCAGGCAGCCTTCGACTTCGAGGCGTCCGCGGCCAGCGAGGTCACAGCCACCGCGCGGAACGAGATGCCGTGGCGCTTGCCGTTGCCGAAGTCGTTCTCCCACGGGCGGGCGATCAGCCCCGTGAGCGCGACGGGCGTACCCATCACGAGCTCACCCGAGATGCCCGGCTCGGGCACCGTGACGGCCAGGAGCTCCACCTCATCGTTGGCGGAGAACATGACGTCGACCGTCATCAGGTGGGCGCCGGTCTCGACGTCCGTGGCGATCTCGCCGGTACGGCGGTCCTTGACCTTGGGCTGCGGGGCCTTGGCCACCATCACGGCGGCGGCGGAGGTGTCAACGGGGATCTGACGCATCGTCTTGTCTCCTGCTCTGAGGGGCTGTTGCCGCCGAGTTCGGCGGCGACGAGATCAGGAGACCGCGAGAAGGGGTGGACGTATCTCGGTCCAGAGGGACGTTTAGGGACGTCTTCGAGTAGGGTAAAACGTCCTTGGCCGTCCACGCCTCCAGGGGAGGAAGCCAACATGGCGAACGAGCGCTTACGAGCGGCGATTTCAGCTAAGGGACAGACGATTCAGTCGGTGGCTGATCACGTCGAGGTTGACCCCAAGAGCGTGGAACGGTGGATCACGCTGGGACGTACACCGCATCGGCGCCACCGCTGGACTACTGCCAGCTTCCTCGGAGTTGATGAGATCTACCTCTGGCCCGCCATCGAGAAGCAGGCCGAAACAGCCAGTGCCTCAGAGCTGGTGACCTACTACCCCCACCGCGGGGCGGTCCCTGCGGCCCTCTGGTCGTCGCTGATCGAGAACGCGACGCACCACGTCGAGATCCTGGTGTACGCGGGGCTGTTCCTCTTCGACGGACACCCGGACCTCCCCGACCAGTTGGCCGACAAGGCGAGGGCCGGAGCACAGATCCGCGTACTCCTCGGCGATCCTGACTCGGCGATGATCCATCAGCGCGGCGAAGAGGAAGGCATCGGCACCGACCTGGCAGCGCGAGCCCGCATCACTCGCCGCTACCTGGAGCCCGCCACGGCCACTCCGGGCGTGGAGCTGCGTCTCCACGACACGATCCTCTACAACTCGATCTACCGGTTCGACGACGACGTGTTGGTGAACCCGCACGTACTCGGAGCCCCCGCAGGGCAGAACCCGGTACTGCACTTCCGCTACCTTCCGGGCGCCCGGACGTTCCGCCACTACATGCGGAGCTTCGACTACGCCTGGGATCGAGGTCACCCGGCGTAGGAGCCTCCGCCGACGGAACATGCGAGGCTGGAGCCATGGCCCGCATCGACTACATCAATGATCCGAACGCCCCGAAGGCGAACAGCATCGTCCCCTCTGTGGTCGCTGTCGCCGTCAACGACGCCGGTCAAGTCCTCATGATCCGCAAAACGGATAACAACCTGTGGGCGCTCCCCGGCGGAGGGGTGGAGATCGGCGAGTCCGTCGCAGACGCCGCCGCCCGGGAGACCAAGGAAGAGACCGGGATCGATGTCGAGGTGACGCGTGTGGTCGGTCTCTACACCGACCCGGGTCACGTCATGGCGTACGACGATGGCGAGGTCCGCCAACAGTTCTCGATCTGTTTCACGGCCCGCATCCTCGGCGGCGAGCCCCGAACGAGCAGTGAGAGCAAGGAAGTCGTCTTCGTTGATCCGGAGCAGCTGGGCGAGCTGAACATCCATCCGTCCATGCGGATGCGGATCGAGCACGGCCTGTCCAACCGCTCCGAGCCCTACATCGGGTGACTAGGCGGCAATGCGACCACGAGTGCGCTCGACCGCGGCCCCGAGGTACGGCCGGGCCTTGCTGATCGCGTTGTGCACTTCGCTGCCGGGCTCGTACCGCACCAGGATCTCGTCGATCCGACGAGCAAAGTCGAAGGATTGGCCGGCGGGCCCGGTCGTCATGTCGGCGTAGATGAGCGCATCGAGGAGCGGCGAGTCTTCCCGCTCGTAGACGGCCAACTCAGCCGACAGCCCGCGCTGTTCAGCCTCGTACACGGCGCCGGAGTGATGGGCGACCAGCCGGACGAGCCGGTCAGGAGCACCCAGGGATTCAAGGTGGCGGGCCCCGTCGAGCGGGTGGAACCCGGTCTCGCGCAGCTCCGGCGCGTAGCCGATGTCGTGCAACCACGCTGCGGCAACGAGGAGATCGCGCTCATCCTCCGGCACAGCCGCCACAGCCTCGCGAGCCCGTGCAGCCACAGCCTGAGTGTGAAGCCAGCGGTTACCGAGCGGGGGCAAGAGGGACTCGGCCAGGTCGGCCGCTCCCTGAGGCGTGTCCAGTGCAAGAGGCATGAATCGCACCGTATCCGAGCCGCGGAGCGCAGGACAGTCCGGCGATGCCGACAAGGCCCCTGGCGCGCTGGCGCGGTGGAACTTTCCCTACATCATCAAGGCCCGCGCACGGCGCGGACGCGGGCCGCCTCAGCGGCCCGGCCTGCCTCCTGTCTCCGCCCCGGCTGGCCGGGCCCGGCGGCCCGCTGCGTGCATGCGGGCGAGGTCAGAAAACACCCTCTATGGCTGGGGCGGTCGGCTCCACGGCTTTAGGCAGCCACTTTGGGGCGAGCCTCTAAGATCATGGCCCAACGTCGTGCTTTAACGGGCAGGTCCACAGACTGCCCGACTCGCCATCAGCTTAACGGGCCATGATCACTCGCCCCAAAGCAGCTCCAGCCCAAAGCCGCTCCGCCGACCTGGCTGCCCACCTCGCGCACGATCAACGAGTTTCTACGAACCCATACTCGAGCAAGCAACAGCGATCTACAGTTCTCCTGTCCGTCATGAACAGAAGCGACTGATGAGGTGGAGCAGCACAGTGGCAAAGCAGTCGGATCAGACCCCCTTGTTCGATGACCTTGAAGACGAGGATGTTACTGCCGAGCAGTCGGAGCCGCTTTCAGTACCACTGGAGGATCGTCGACTGGTCACGCAGCCGTACGACTTGTCACTTGCGACTCTGGTAGACGACATCGAGAGGGAACGCCTCCTCTTGAGCATCGAGTATCAGCGGAAGTACGTATGGGACAGGTCGAAGGCCAGCCGTCTGATCGAAAGCTTCCTACTCAACATTCCAGTTCCAGTTTGCTATTTCGCGGAGAATGAAGATGGCTCCTACGAAGTAATTGATGGACTTCAGCGGATCCAAACAGTCAAGGACTTCCTGTCAGGGGAATTCGCCTTGCGCGGAGTTTCCGTTGTCAGCGAATTCGAAGGGTTGCACTACGACCAACTCCCCCCCAAAGAGCAGCGCCGACTGAGCAATAGGACCATTCGATGCATCGTAATCACCGATGACTCTCACCCGGATATCAAGTTCGACGTATTTGAGCGCTTGAACACCGGTTCGGCAATGCTCGCCGCGCAAGAACTGAGGAATTGCATCTACCGAGGCGGCCTCAACACTTACCTCAAAGAGCTAGCAGAGGATCCAAACTTCTCGCGAATTCTCGGAGGGCTAAAGAATAATCGAATGGCTTACGAGGAGCTAGCCTTGCGCTTCTTCTCTTTGTACGAGGACCTCGCGGGATATCGCCCACCCCTGCGGCAATTGCTTAACGGTTACATGCGGAATCATCGCACCGGAGCTCCAGACAGTGAGGCCATCCGCGTATTCTCTGAAACTTGCACAACCGCATTCGAAATCTTTGGCGCAGACGGCTTTAGGCCTATCAAAGACGGCAAGCTGGGCGCCTTCAATAAAGCTCTCTTCGACTCAATCATGCTGCCGCTTGCGTACGCAGATAGAGGTGCAGCGGTGAGTAAGACGGAAGAGATCAAGGAGCTACGCACGGAGCTCCTTGATCGAGAAAGCTTCCAAACTGATATCGGGCGTGCGACGGCCGACCGAAGCCGAATGCACGGACGCATCACAGCTTTCGCCAAGGGGCTTAAGAGGCTTGGTGTGCGCTGTGACCTTCCGCGACTCCCGGACTAGGCGGAAGGAAATGGCCGACACATCGCTCGGAGCATTGTCCGAGTTCATTGACAGTCTGCGCGAAGTAGAGACGCTACTAGCCGCCGCCCCATCACAGCCGTTGGGCGATGGAAGCGTTTCACGTCAGTCTCATAATCGGGATCTAGTCAATGCGGTTAACCGGTCCGCGATGGTGATGCTGGTTGCCCATTTCGAGGGATTCGTAAAGTCTGCCCTCACGGAATTGATCGATGAGATCTCCGAGGCAGAGCCTCCAACTCGCCGCCTTCCCGAAGGCCTGCTGGAACTCCACACACGCGAACGGATACAGGAAATCTTCGGAACTGCGGGCCCAGACAGGATCCACAAGACCCGCAGACTTTTTTCAGCCTACGCATCACTATGGGATTCAGACCGAACAGTCAATCCTCGCATCCTTTCAGCCAGGGTCCTCACGCGCCAATTCACCAACGCGCGACCCGAGGTGCTCGATAGCGTCTTTTCTATCCTCGATGTTCAAGATGTCCTAGCGACAATGGACGCCCACGTGAACCAAGCCATCATGGACCGTGGCGACAGCGCAACTCGAGTCAAGGTTAGCGTCAAACTCGAGGAAATCGTTAATCGGCGCAACAAGATAGCTCACGGTGACAAGTCTGAGAAGCCTACACGATTTGAGGTAGAGGGCCACCTAAGCTTCCTTAAGGACGTCGCAGAGTGCCTCGCGCAAGTACTTCAGCAGACGATCAACCGTTGTTGTTCTTTGCGATGAGGGAGATGCGAAATTAGGTGGGTGCACCACATCAACCTTGATGCGAATTCATGTAACACCGAAGCGCGAGACGCCCCCTGCCTACCTCAAAGAGAGCCGAACTCCTTATGAGGTGTCACGCACAAGCGCCCTCCCGGGCCGTCCTGGGGCCGTGGAAGGGCGCTCGTTGGTGACCAGCGCTGACAACTGGCGACAGCTAAGCCGCAGCTCAGAGCGGTGATCCAGTACACGACCGCAGGTCACGGCCGCCGATGATCAGTTGTGGCTGTGCAGTACCTCGTTCAGCCCGCCCCACACCGCATTGTTCGGCCGGGCCTCGACCGTGCCGGTGACCGAGTTGCGGCGGAAGAGGATGTTCGAGGCGCCGGAGAGGTCGCGGGCCTTGACGATTTCGCCGTCGGGCATCGTGACGCGGGTGCCCGCGGTGACGTAGAGGCCGGCCTCGACGACGCACTCGTCGCCGAGGGCGATGCCGACGCCCGCCTCGGCGCCGACGAGGCAGCGCTCGCCGATGACGATGCGGACGTTGCCGCCGCCGGAGAGAGTGCCCATCGTGGAGGCGCCGCCGCCGATGTCGGAGCCGTCGCCGACGACGACGCCCGCGGAGATGCGGCCCTCGACCATCGACGTGCCGAGCGTGCCGGCGTTGAAGTTCACGAAGCCCTCGTGCATGACCGTGGTGCCCTCGGCGAGGTGCGCGCCGAGGCGGACGCGGTCGGCGTCGGCGATGCGCACGCCCTTGGGCGCGACGTAGTCGGTCATGCGCGGGAACTTGTCGATCGAGGTGACCTGGAGGTGCAGGCCCTCGGCGCGGGCGTTCAGGCGGACCTTCTCGACGTCGTCGACGGCGACCGGGCCGAGCGAGGTCCAGGCGACGTTGGCCAGGAAGCCGAACTGGCCGTCCAGGTTCAGGCCGTGCGGCTTGACCAGGCGGTGGCTGAGCAGGTGCAGGCGCAGGTACACGTCGTGCGCGTCCAGCGGCTTGTCGTCGAGGGAGCCGATGACCGTACGGACGGCCACGACCTCGACACCGCGGCGGGCGTCGGGGCCGATCGCCTTCGCGGCACCCTCGCCGAGCAGCTCGACGGCCTTGTCGGCGGAGAGCTTCTCGGTACCGGCCGGGCCGGGCTCGTCCGTCAGGGACGGCGCGGGGAACCAGGTGTCGAGAACGGTGCCGTCGGCGGTGACGGTGGCGAGGCCGGCGGCGACGGCGCCGGTGGAGCGGGGAGCAAGGGTCGTGTCGGTCATGGGGCCCAACTTAATCGGCGGGCCCCTGTTCGAGCGAACCAGCGGGGGCGGCGTCTCAGGTGCCGGGCGCCGCCCCGTGCCCGTCCGTCCGTCCGTCAGGGGCGGTCCCCCTTGTGGTCGACGACCGCCGTGTCCAGGAGCGCGTTCTGGAACATGATGTCGCCGGCCTTCCACGGCCGGTCCGGGGTGTCGGGGGAGTACGACTCCTTGAAGTCCTTGACGATCAGCCACCGGTCACCGAGATACTGGTAGGTGCGCGGGTCGATCAGGATCTCCCGGCGGACCGTCTGCCCCTTCTCGTCGTGCCCGACCGCGATGGCGTCCCGGCCGGCGGCGTCGTGCACGAGACGCGGGGTGACCTCGGCGCCGGGCACCGCGGCCAGCGCCCGGTACAGCTTGGCGAGGGCCTTCGGCGGCATGGGCCTGGTCTCCAGTACGACGCTCATCGCGCGCATGTCGTGCTCGCCCTCGGACTCGGGGTCGCCCTTGCCCGAGGGGTAGTAGGCGCGGACCTTCTTGAGGACGGCGTCCGGGTCGTCGGGGAGCGCGTTCAGGAACTGGAGCCGTTCGCGCGGCGAGCGGTCGTCGCCCTCCTTGCCGTTCTCGAAGCGCGGGTCCGCGTACAGCGTCCAGGACTCCTGGGCGCCCCTCTTCGGCGAGGTCTGGGTATTGCTCTTGTCCTTGGGCCAGACTCCCGGGTCGCGGGAGAGCGTCTTCGTGTAGATCCACTGCCCGGCGCGCGGGGTGGCGGGCGGGCCGGCCTGCTCCATGGCGGTCGCGGCGCGCTCCATCACCTCGCCGACCGATCCCCGTACCGTCCGGGTGTCGGCGGGCGCGGACCGGTCGGCGCCGTCCCCGCCGACCCCGGCGGCCAGCACGGCGACCGCGGTCAGCGCGGCGGCCGCCCCGACCGCGGCGAACCGCCAGTCGGCCCGCAGCCTCCGCGCCCGGCCGCCCCCGGCGGCGGCGACGAGCCTGTCCCGGCCGGGAGCGAGCCGGCCCCGGTCGGGCGTCGGCGCCCCGGCCCGGAAGTCCCGTACGTCCTTCATCTCGTCCACGTTCACGGCCGGACCACCTCCGCCATGTCACTCACGAACGCCGGGTCCGCCCCCAGGGCGGCCCGTACCTTCCTGCGCGCCCGGTTCAGCCGCGACCGCACGGTCCCGACGGGTATTCCGAGCGCCTCGGCGACGTCCTGGTACGTCAGATCGGCCCAGGCCACGAGCAGCAGCACGTGCCGGTCGGCGGCGGACAGCGCGGCGAGCGCGTCGGCGAGCGGGGCCTGGGCAGCGACGCGGTCCGCGGTGTCCTCGACCCAGCCGGCCGCGACCGGGTCGCGACCGGTCCTGGCCAGCGCGCGCAGCCCGCGCACCTCCTTGCGCCGCTGCTTGCCGATGAGGTGCGCGGCGATCCCGTACAGCCACGGCCGGGCGGCGGTCCGCGCGGTGTCGTAGCGGGCGCGCACCCGGAACGCGGTGAGGAAGGTGTCGGCGGTGATGTCGTCCGCGGCCTGCTCGCCGAGCCGCCGGGTCACGTACCGGTGGATGTCGGGCGCGTAGCGGTCGTAGAGCAGGGCGAACAGCTCGGGCTGTTCCAGGGATCTGGCGATGATCAGGCCGTCGTGCTCGCCGGGCCCGGTGTCGGGCCCCGGTGGTCCGCTCACGAGTCCTCCGTCCGCGGGTGGGGAGGCCGAGCGGGGCGGGGAACACCCCCGTGTCTCCCCGGACCCGCTCGGCGTGTCAGCCGTTGTTCCCCGCGGGCACCGGAAGAGTTCACGCCGCACAGGAAATTCTCAGGGGATCAGCCGGGCCAGCATCTCGCGGGCGTATCCGGCGTCGTACGCGCCGTCCGTGAGCAGCACCTGGAGCGAGATGCCGTCGAGCAGCGCGACGAGGGCCCGCGCGGTGACGGGGTCGGTCCGCTCGGCGAGGACCTCGGCCAGTCCCTGGCACCACTCGGCGGCGACGGGCCGCAGCGCGGGGCGGCGCAGGGCCGCGAGGTACAGCTCGTACTCCAGCTCGACGCCGACGCGCTCCCCGGCGAGCCATTCGCCGAGCAGCCCGGCCAGCTCACCGGCGAGGTCGAGCGCCGGGTCCTGGAAGACGCCGCGCGCGGCGACGACCTTGGCGAAGCCCTCGTTGGCCTGCCGCAGCGCGGCGACCATCAGCTCGTCGAGGGTCTTGAAGTGGTACGTGGTCGAGCCCAGCGGCACATCGGCCTCGGCGGCGACGGTGCGATGGCTCAGCCCCGCGATGCCCTTCTCCCCCACGACCCGGATCGCGGCGTCGATGATCCGCTGACGCCGCTCGGGGTCGTAGCGCCGCGCCGCCATCAGTGCGCCCCGCCGAGATTGAGCAGCACGACGCCGCCGATGACGAGCACGATGCCCGCGACCTTCGCCAGGGTCAGGCCCTCACCGAGGAAGATCATGCCGATCGCGGCGATGACGGCGGTGCCCGCGCCCGCCCAGATCGCGTAGGCGGTGCCGACCTGCACGGTCTTCAGGGTCTGGGCGAGCAGCGCGAACGCGATCACGTATCCGCAGACGGTGATCAGCGAGGGCCAGAGCCGGCTGAAACCCTCGCTGTACTTCATGGCCGTGGTGGCGGCCACTTCGGCGGCGATGGCGCCCGCCAGCAGAACGTATCCCATGTGTACGAGGGTACACATCGTTGTGTACGCCCGTACACACCGCGCGGGCGGCGGGCAGGGTCGTGGAGTGTCAGGACACCGTGAAGCGGACGGTCCGCGCCTTCTTCCACTCGTCGTGGTCGAGGTCCTTGGCCGCGGTGCCGTCGCCGTACAGATCGGCGTCGCCGTTGTCGGTGATCAGCTGGGCGCTCTGGCCGGACGCCGTCAGGTCGGGCACCGAGACGACGGCCTCCCAGCCGCCGGGGTCGGTGGTGGGCAGGTCGCGGACCTTCGCGGGCGCGTGCCCCGCGACGCCGTCCCACCGGTAGAGCGCGTAGGGGTCGGAGTTGTCGTCGGCGGCCCAGCTGCCCGCGACGATCAGGTACTGGTTCGCCGCGTTCTTGCGGATGTCGCGGATGGACAGCCCGCCCAGGTCCAGCTCGATGGGGGTACCGAAGGCCGGGGTCGAACCGCTCGCGACGACCTTGTCCATGTTGGTGACGGGCACGATGAGCGCCTTGCCGCCGTTGGCCGGCGGGACGAGCGGGGCGCGGAAGCCGACGTACGCGGTGGTGGTCGAGCCGGGCGCGAACTCCAGGCCCTCGACGTTGAACCCGTCGATCTGCTTCGGGGCCTGGCCGTCCGCCGTGGCGTCCTTGAAGCCGTAGCGGTCGCCGTTGTCCTCGTCCCAGGCGACGAGCTTGTCGCGCAGCTTCTTGTAGGAGTGGGCGTAGGTCAGCTCGGTGGCGGCGCCGGAGCCGCTGACCGTCGTGGTGAAGACGGTGTTGCGGTCGGCCTTGTACTCGCCGTCCTTGTTGTTGCCGAGCGAGCCGGTCCAGTAGATGAGGTTGCCGACACGGGTGGCGCCCTCGATGTCGATCTCCTTGCTCGCGCCGACCTTGGACGTCATGTCCCAGGTCTTCACGGGCGCGCCGGAGACCGCGCCGTTGTACAGCCGCAGCACGTTCGTCTCGTCGTCCGCGACGATCACGTAGCCGCCGCCCGCGTCGACGGCGGCGGAGGCGTCGGACGAGCCGGTGAGGTAGCGGGTGTCGGCCGGGTTCTGCACGGCCTGGGAGGCCGCGTAGTGCAGCTTGGTGGTGGCCGTGGCGCCGCCGGTGCCGGTCACCTTCAGCGTCAGGTCGGTGTAGCCCTGGGCGCGCGCGGCGACGGAGACGGTGCGGGTCGCGCCCGTGCCGCTGACGGTGACGTCGCCGGTCTGCGCGACGGACGTCTTGCTGCTGGCCGACGCGGTCACGGTGAGGGCGGAGGCGTCGGTGCCGCTCTGGGCGACGGTCACGGTGACTGCCGGGTCGCCGCTCGCGCCGACGGCGCCGGACAGATAGGCGGCCGACAGCTTGATCGTCGGCGTACTGGCCGCGGCGGCCGGGAAGTTGACGACGGCGACGGTGAGCAGTCCGCCCGCGGCGGCGACGGCCGCGCGGCGCGCGATCCGAGAGGTGTGCGGCACTGTGGTCCCTTCATCGACGTGATGCCGTCGGAAGGTTCCGCTCCGTACCCCAACCCCTGGTGTCGATCATGCGTACGGGGTCGGAACAGCTGGACCGGCAACGGCAAAGAGCCCCGGCCGCACGGGCCGGGGCTCTCCACTGAAGGGCTGTCTGCCGCAGGGATGTCTCAGACGTTGAACCCGAGCGCGCGCAGCTGCTCGCGGCCGTCGTCCGTGATCTTGTCCGGGCCCCACGGCGGCATCCAGACCCAGTTGATCCGCAGCTCGTTGACGATGCCGTCGGTGGCGGACTTGGCCTGGTCCTCGATGACGTCGGTCAGCGGGCACGCCGCCGAGGTCAGCGTCATGTCGATCGTCGCGATGTTCGCGTCGTCGATGTGGATGCCGTAGATCAGGCCCAGGTTGACGACGTCGATGCCCAGCTCGGGGTCGACGACGTCGTACAGCGCCTCGCGGACCTCCTCCTCGGAGGCCGGCTTCATCTCAACAGCGTTCTCGGTCATGCGGTCTTCGCCTCCTCCGCGAAAGCCTGCGCCGTCGCGTCCTTCCACGCCATCCAGCTCAACAGCGCGCACTTGACTCGGGCCGGGTACTTGGAGACTCCGGCGAACGCGATCGCGTCCTCCAGGACCTCCTCCATCGCATCGTCCGGCTCGATCTGCCCCTTGGACTGCATCAGCTCCAGGAAGGTCTCCTGGATCTTCCGCGCGTCCGCGAGCTCCTTGCCGACGAGCAGGTCGTTCAGCACGGAGGCCGAGGCCTGGCTGATGGAGCAGCCCTGGCCCTCGTAGCTGACGTCCTCGATCTTCTCGCCGTCGTACTTGACGCGCAGCGTGATCTCGTCGCCGCACGTCGGGTTGACGTGGTGCACCTCGGCGTCGCCGTCCCGCAAGCCCCGCCCGTGCGGGTGCTTGTAGTGGTCCAGGATGACTTCCTGGTACATCGAATCCAGCTTCACGTTCTCAGCCAGCCCCTCAGCCGAAGAAGTTCCGTACGTGCTCCAGGCCGTCGACCAGCGCGTCGATCTCGCCGGGCGTGGAGTACAGATAGAACGACGCTCGCGTGGTCGCAGGAATTCCGTACCGCAGGCAGACGGGCCGCGCGCAGTGGTGGCCGACGCGGACCGCGATGCCCTGCTCGTCGAGGACCTGGCCCACGTCGTGCGGGTGGATGTCGCCGAGCGTGAAGGAGATCGCGGCGCCCCGGTCCTCGGCCGTGGTGGGGCCGATGATCTTCAGGTCCGGGACTTCCTGGAGCTTCTTCACGGCGTACTCGGTGAGCGCCTGCTCGTGCCGCAGGACGTTCTCCATGCCGATCGCGTTCAGGTAGTCGATCGCCGCCCCGAGGCCGATGGCCTGCGAGATCGGCGGCGTACCCGCCTCGAACTTGTGCGGCGCCGGAGCGTACGTCGACGAGTGCATCGAGACCGTCTCGATCATCTCGCCGCCACCGAGGAACGGCGGCAGGTCCTCCAGGAGCTCCTGGCGGCCCCAGAGGACGCCGATGCCGGTCGGGCCGCACATCTTGTGGCCGGTGAAGGCCACGAAGTCGGCCTGGAGCGCCTGCACGTCGAGCGGCATGTGCGGGGCGGCCTGCGAGGCGTCGATCAGGACCAGGGCGCCGACCTCCTGGGCGCGGCGCACGATGGCCTCGACCGGGTTGTGGGTGCCCAGGATGTTCGACACCAGCACGAAGGAGACGATCTTCGTCTTCTCGGTGATGACCTCGTTGATGTTGCTCAGGTCGAGGCGGCCGTCGTCGGTCAGACCGAACCACTTCAGCTTCGCGCCGGTGCGCTGCGAGAGCAGCTGCCACGGCACGATGTTGGAGTGGTGCTCCATCTCCGTGATGACGATCTCGGTCTCGTGGTCGACCTTGTACGGCTCGTCGGCCCAGCCGAGCATGTTGGCGACGAGATTGAGCGACTCCGAGGCGTTCTTCGTGAAGATGACCTCGTCGCGGCTCGGCGCGTTGATGAACGCGGCGACCTTGTCGCGCGCGCCCTCGTACAGCGCCGTGGCCTCCTCGGCCAGCACGTGCACGCCGCGGTGGACGTTGGCGTTGTGCTGCTCGTAGTACTCGTTCAGGACGTCGAGCACCTGGCGCGGCGTCTGCGAGGTCGCCGCGTTGTCCAGGTACACGAGCTTCTTGCCGTCGTGGAGCACCCGGTCGAGGATCGGGAAGTCCTTGCGGATCGCCTCGGTGTCGAGGAGGCCCGGCAGCTGTGTCACGCGGATACGCCACCCTTCACGTACTTGTCGTAGCCCTCGGCCTCGAGCTGGTCGGCGAGCTCGGCGCCGCCGGACTCGACGATGCGGCCGTTCGCGAACACGTGCACGAAGTCGGGCTTGATGTAGCGCAGGATGCGCGTGTAGTGGGTCACCAGGAGGGTGCCGACCTCGCCGTTCTCACGGACGCGGTTGATGCCCTCGGAGACGATGCGCAGCGCGTCGACGTCCAGGCCGGAGTCGGTCTCGTCGAGGATCGCGATCTTCGGCTTCAGGAGCTCCAGCTGGAGGATCTCGTGGCGCTTCTTCTCACCGCCGGAGAAGCCCTCGTTCACGTTGCGCTCGGCGAAGGACGGGTCCATGGAGAGCTTCTCCATGGCCTCCTTGACCTCCTTCACCCAGGTGCGCAGCTTGGGGGCCTCGCCGCGCACGGCGGTGGCCGAGGTGCGCAGGAAGTTGGAGACGGAGACGCCGGGGACCTCGACCGGGTACTGCATGGCGAGGAAGAGGCCGGCGCGGGCGCGCTCGTCGACGGACATCTCCAGGACGTCCTCGCCGTCGAGCGTGACGGTGCCGGAGGTGATCGTGTACTTGGGGTGACCCGCCAGCGAGTAGGCGAGAGTCGACTTGCCGGAGCCGTTGGGGCCCATGATGGCGTGCGTCTCGCCCTGCTTCACGGTCAGGTCGACGCCCTTGAGGATCTCCTTCGTGGCGTTGTCCGCCTCGACGGTGACGTGCAGGTCCTTGATTTCAAGCGTTGCCATGGGTGCCTCAGGACTCCTGGGTGAGGGAGGCGCGTACGTCAACGAGGACGCTGCCCCCTTCGATCTGTACGGGGTAAACGGGGACGGGGCGCGTCGCGGGGAGGCCGGACGGCTTGCCGGTACGGAGGTCGAACGCGGAGCCGTGCAGCCAGCACTCGATCTGGCAGTCCTCCACCTCGCCCTCGGAGAGCGAGACGTTCGCGTGCGAGCAGATGTCGTTGATCGCGAACACCTCGCCCTCGGTGCGGACGACCGAGACCGGCGTGCCGTCGAGTTCCACCCGCTTCGGGGTGTCCTCCTCCAGCTCGCTCAGGTCACAGGCGCGTACGAAGGCCATCAGACGGTGGCCTCCAGCTCGGCCTCGATCTTCTCGAGGAGGCGCGCCTCGATGTCGGCGACGCCGATCTGCTGGACCAGCTCGGCGAAGAAGCCGCGCACGACGAGGCGGCGGGCCTCGTCCGCGGGGATGCCGCGGGCCATCAGGTAGAAGAGCTGCTCGTCGTCGAAGCGGCCGGTCGCGGAGGCGTGACCGGCGCCGACGATCTCGCCGGTCTCGATCTCCAGGTTCGGCACGGAGTCGACGCGGGCACCGTCGGTCAGAACCAGGTTCCGGTTCATCTCGTACGTGTCCGTGCCCTCGGCGGCGGCCTCGATGAGGACGTCACCGATCCACACGGCGTGCGCGTCGTCGCCCTGGAGCGCGCCCTTGTAGACGACGTTCGACTTGCAGTGCGGGGTGTTGTGGTCGACCAGGAGGCGGTGCTCCTGGTGCTGACCGGCGTCGGTGAAGTAGAGGCCGAACAGCTCGGCCTCGCCGCCGGTGCCCGCGTACTCGACGCGCGGGTGCAGGCGGACGACGTCACCGCCGAAGGTCACGACGACGGACTTGAAGGAGGCGTCGCGGCCGACGAGCGCGTTGTGCTGCGCCACGTGGACGGCCTTGTCGTCCCAGTCCTGCACGGAGACGACGGTCAGCTTCGCGCCGTCGCCGAGCAGGTAGTCGACGTTGGCCGCGAGCACCGCGTCACCGGTGTGGTCGATGACGACGACGGCCTCGGCGAAGGCGCCCAGCTCGATGACCTGGTGGCCGTAGGCGACGCCGCCCTCGCCGTGCACCGCGATGCGGATCGGCTCGGTGAGGACCGTCTCCTTGGGCACGGAGACGACGGACGCCTCCTCGAAGACCGAGTACGCCTGGGCGGCGACGCGGTCGACGGGCTTGCCCGCCTTGCCGATGCGGGCGTCGTCCCGGCCGACGGTCTCGACGGTGACGCCGGCCGGCGCCTCCACGTCGATCTTCACGCCGGTGCCGGTGGCGACGGCGGTGCCGTCGTGCAGGCCGCGCAGCCGCTCCAGCGGCGTGAACCGCCACTCCTCCTCACGGCCGTGCGGGACCGGGAAGTCCTGCACGTCGAAGGACGGGGGCGCGCTCATGCGCGTGGCGACGGTCGACTCGGCGGCGACCGCGACAGAGCCCGCCGTCGTGGACCCCGCGGGGATGTTCTGAGCCTCAGCCATGGCTGTCGTAGTGCTCGCTTTCATTGCGTACGTGAGTGGCTTGACGTCGGACGGTGGGGACTAGCCCACCGAGCCCTCCATCTGAAGCTCGATCAGCCGGTTGAGCTCGAGGGCGTACTCCATGGGGAGCTCCTTGGCGATCGGCTCGACGAAGCCGCGCACGATCATCGCCATGGCCTCGAACTCGGAGAGACCGCGGCTCATCAGGTAGAAGAGCTGGTCCTCGGAGACCTTGGAGACCGTGGCCTCGTGACCCATGGAGACGTCGTCCTCGCGGACGTCGACGTACGGGTACGTATCGGAGCGCGAGATGGTGTCGACGAGCAGCGCGTCGCACAGCACGTTCGACTTCGATCCGGCGGCGCCCTCACCGATCTCGACGAGGCCGCGGTACGACGTACGACCGCCGCCGCGCGCCACCGACTTGGAGACGATGTTGGACGACGTGTTCGGCGCCATGTGGACCATCTTGGAACCGGCGTCCTGGTGCTGGCCCTCGCCCGCGAAGGCGATGGACAGCGTCTCACCCTTGGCGTGCTCGCCCATCAGGTAGACGGCCGGGTACTTCATGGTGACCTTGGAACCGATGTTGCCGTCGATCCACTCCATGGTCGCGCCCTCGTACGCCACGGCGCGCTTGGTGACCAGGTTGTAGACGTTGTTCGACCAGTTCTGGATGGTCGTGTAGCGGCAGCGGGCGCCCTTCTTCACGATGATCTCGACGACCGCGGAGTGCAGCGAGTCGCTCTTGTAGATCGGCGCGGTGCAGCCCTCGACGTAGTGGACGTAGGCGTCCTCGTCGACGATGATCAGCGTCCGCTCGAACTGGCCCATGTTCTCCGTGTTGATACGGAAGTAGGCCTGGAGCGGGATCTCGACGTGCACGCCCTTCGGCACGTAGATGAAGGAGCCGCCCGACCACACGGCCGTGTTCAGCGCGGCGAACTTGTTGTCGCCGGCCGGGATGACGGTGCCGAAGTACTCCTTGAAGAGCTCCGGGTGCTCCTTCAGGGCGGTGTCGGTGTCGAGGAAGATGACGCCCTGCTCCTCCAGGTCCTCACGGATCTGGTGGTAGACGACCTCGGACTCGTACTGGGCCGCGACACCGGCGACGAGGCGCTGCTTCTCCGCCTCGGGGATGCCGAGCTTGTCGTACGTGTTCTTGATGTCCTCGGGCAGGTCCTCCCAGGACTCCGCCTGCTTCTCCGTGGAGCGCACGAAGTACTTGATGTTGTCGAAGTCGATGCCGGACAGGTCCGAGCCCCAGTTCGGCATGGGCTTCTTGCCGAAGAGCTTCAGGCCCTTGAGACGGAGCTTGGTCATCCACTCCGGCTCGGACTTCTTCGCGGAGATGTCCTTGACGACGTCTTCGTTGATACCGCGCTTGGCAGAGGCGCCGGCCGCGTCGGAGTCCGCCCAGCCGTATTCGTACTTGCCCAGGCCCTCGAGCTCAGGGTGGGCAGTCTCCTCGATGGGGAGAGTCATGCGGGGTTCCTCCCGGCCGTGCTTGCAGATGCGTTTTTGTTGCAGTCAGTGGGGGTGGTGCTCTTGGGTGCGTTCTTGGGGATGAACGTCGTGCAGACGCCGTCACCGTGGGCAATCGTGGCCAGCCGCTGCACATGAGTGCCGAGCAACTGGGAGAACATCTCCGTCTCCGCCTCGCACAGCTGCGGAAACTGTTCGGCCACGTGGGCCACGGGACAGTGGTGCTGGCAGAGCTGCTCACCGACCGGTGCGCTACGCGCCGTAGCAGCGTACCCGTCCGCGCTCAAGGCCCTGGCCAGGGCGTGGGCCCGCTGATCGGGCTCGGCCGCGTCGATCGCGGCCTTGTACGGCGCGGCCTGCGCGGCGATCCGGGCGCGGGCGAAGGCGACCACCGCCTCGTCACCCCCGGCGGTCTCCCTGATCCAGCGGAGAGCTTCCGCGGCAAGCTTGTCGTAGGACTGGTCGAAGGCGTCCCGGCCGCAGTCGGTCAGCGCGAACACCTTGGCGGGGCGGCCGCGGGTGCGGGCCCCGTAGACGCGCTGCTCCCTGGGCTGCACGACGTCGTCGGCGACCAGTGCGTCGAGGTGGCGGCGGACGGCCGCCTGGGTCAGGCCGAGGCGTCCGGCCAGATCGGCGACGGTGGACGGGCCGTGGTCCAGGATGGAGCGCGCGACCCGGTTGCGCGTCGATCGCTCCCCGGTCGCGAACTCCTGCGGGGCCCCGATGGGGGCCTCCTGAGCCTCGCCGACGTTTTTCACAACGCCATTGTTGCGTAATTCCTCAGAGCCTGACAAGCGACGAGGTGACCGCCGCGCGGTGCGGTGCATCACTTAGGTAGACCTAAGTAAGCACGTGGGGTGACCTGCGGAAACGATCTTTGATCGATCAAAATCCGCCGCTCCTGCCCCGAAATCCCCTGGCGCCCCGGGGGCCGCTCACAGACACTGCCGTTCATGCCCGCACCCGAACCGACCGGCCCGCTCGTCACCCGCGCCTCCCTCGCCACGGATCTGCGCGCCCTCGGTGTCGAACCCGGCGAAACCCTCCTGGTGCACACCTCGCTCAGCAGCCTCGGCTGGGTCAACGGCGGCCCGGTCGCCGTCGTCCTGGCCCTCCTCGACGCCCTCGGCCCGGACGGCACCCTCGCGGTACCCACGCAGACCGGCGACCTGACCGACCCCGAGGGCTGGGGCAATCCGCCGGTCCCGCGCGACTGGTGGGAGACGGTCCGCGCCACCATGCCGGGCTACGACCCGGCGACCACGCCCAGCCGGGGCGTCGGCGTGCTCCCCGAGACCGTGCGCATCTGGCCCGGCGCCCTGCGCAGCGCCCACCCGCACACCTCCTTCGCGGCACTGGGCCCGCGCGCGGCCCGGATCGTCGACGGCCACGCCCCCGACTGCCGGCTCGGCGAGCGCAGCCCGCTCGCCCGTCTGGAGGAACTGGGCGCACGGGTACTCCTCCTCGGCGCGGGCTACGACGCCTGCACGAGCTTCCACCTCGCGGAGTACCGCGTCCCGTTCCAACTGGAGGACGCCGGCCGCCCGGGCCCGGCGGGCTGGCACCCGGTCACCGAGGTGGCGATCACCGCCGACCGCTTCGACGAGCTCGGCGCGGACTTCGAACGCGACAGCCCGGTCGTCCGGGGCCGGGTCGGCGCGGCCGACACCCGCCTGTTCTCCCTCGCCGACGCGGTGGCGTACGCCCAGAAGTGGCTGCCCGCGCACCGGCCGCAAAACGAGTGACCGCATCGCGGCCCTTCCGCCCCGCCCGGCCGGCGGGCAGCCGGCCCGCTTCTCCTCGTCCATCCGGCACCCCTCTCCCCACCGGCCGGTCCTTCCGACCGGCTCCGTAGACTCGCCGACATGAGTAACGACCCCGTCGTGGAGGCCGTCGGCCTCGTCAAGCGGTACGGCGGCAAGACCGCCGTCGACGGCCTCGACCTCACGGTCGGCGCAGGCCTCGTCACCGCGGTCCTCGGCCCCAACGGCGCGGGCAAGACCACCACCATCGAGACCTGCGAGGGCTATCGCAGGCCGGACTCCGGCACCGTCCGTGTCCTCGGCCTCGATCCGGTGCGGGACGCGGCGAGGCTGCGGCCGCGGATCGGCGTGATGCTCCAGTCCGGCGGCGTCTACTCGGGCGCCCGCGCCGACGAGATGCTCCGCCACATCGCGAAGCTGCACGCCCACCCACTCGATGTGAACGCCCTCATCGAACGCCTGGGCCTCGGCAGTTGCGGACGCACCACCTACCGCCGGCTCTCCGGCGGCCAGCAGCAGCGCCTGGCGCTCGCGATGGCCGTGGTGGGCCGGCCCGAACTGGTCTTCCTCGACGAGCCGACCGCCGGCCTCGACCCGCAGGCGCGCCGCGCCACCTGGGACCTCGTCCGCGACCTGCGCGCCGACGGCGTCTCGGTGATCCTGACCACGCACTACATGGACGAGGCCGAGCAGCTCGCCGACGACGTCGCGATCGTGGACGCCGGCAAGGTCATCGCGCACGGCTCCCCCGAGCAGCTGTGCCGCGGCGGCGCCGAGAACACGCTGCGCTTCAGCGGCCGCCCGGCGCTCGACGTCGGCTCCCTGCTCAAGGCCCTGCCGCCCGACTCCGCGGCCGCCGAGCTGACCCCCGGCTCCTATCGCGTGAGCGGCACGGTCGACCCGCAGCTGCTGGCGACGGTCACCTCCTGGTGCGCCCAGCACGGCGTGATGCCGGACAAGATCTCCGTCGAGCGGCACACCCTCGAAGACGTTTTCCTGGAACTGACCGGCAAGGAGCTGCGCGGATGAGCGCCGGTACGTACGCACCGAACCCGGGAGCGGCGCCGCTCCCCCGCATGATCGCCGCGCAGGCCGTCCTCGAGACGAAGATGCTGCTGCGCAACGGCGAACAGCTTCTTCTGACGGTCGTCATCCCCACGCTCCTGCTCGTCCTGTTCTCCTCGGTCGACATCGTGGACACGGGCTCCGGCAAGGCGGTCGACTTCCTCGCCCCGGGCATCCACGCCCTGGCCGTGATGTCCACGGCCTTCACCGGGCAGGCGATCGCGACGGGCTTCGAGCGCCGGTACGGCGTCCTGAAGCGGCTGGGCGCCTCGCCGCTGCCGCGCTGGGCGCTGATGGCCGCGAAGACGCTCTCCGTGCTCGTCACGGAGGTGCTGCAGGTGATCCTGCTGACCGTGATCGCCTTCGCTCTCGGGTGGTCGCCGCACGGGAACCCGGTCGCCGTCGTGCTGCTGCTCGTGCTCGGTACGGCGGCCTTCTCCGGGCTCGGGCTGCTGATGGCCGGCACGCTCAAGGCGGAGGCCACGCTCGCCGCCGCCAACCTCGTCTTCCTGCTGCTGCTCGTCGGCGGCGGCGTCATCGTGCCGCTCGACAAGTTCCCCGACGCGGCGCAGTCCGTGCTCGGCCTCCTGCCCATCTCGGCGCTCTCCGACGGTCTGCGGGACGTGCTCCAGCACGGGGCGTCGATGCCCTGGGGCGACCTCGGCATCCTCGCCGTGTGGGCGGTCGTGGGGCTCGGCGCGGCGGGCCGGTTCTTCCGCTGGGAGTGACGCGGCGGGCGGCCCGTATCGCTCGGTGTGATCCGACATGCCGCCAACGTGACGTAACTCCCGTCACAGATTCCGCAGTTACGTCCCCCTCGTGAAGCCGCGCACAAGCGGCCCCCTACGATGGGCCCGTGCCAAACCTGAACCGCGCCGACGCCGTACAGGCGGTGCGCAACCCGCTCGCCTTCATCGCCGACCGCTGGACCCCCACGCGGCGGACCGTCCAGCGTGCGGCGCTCTCCGCCGTCGTCATGACGGTGATCATCGTCGTCACCGGCGGCGCGGTGCGCCTGACCGGATCGGGCCTCGGCTGCCCGACCTGGCCCAAGTGCACCGACCAGTCGCTGACCGCGACGAGCGAGATGGGCTTCCACGGAGCCATCGAGTTCGGCAATCGCATGCTCACCTATGTGCTGTGCGCCGCGGTCGGCTGGGCGATCATCGCCGCCCGCTCGCAGAAGCCGTGGCGCCGGTCGCTGACCCGGCTCGGCTGGACGCAGTTCTGGGTCGTCATGGGCAATGCGGTGCTGGGCGGCATCGTCGTCCTGGTCGGCCTGAACCCGTACACGGTCGCGGCCCACTTCGTGCTGACCACCGCGCTCCTCACGGTCGCCGTCCTGATGTGGCAGCGCACCCGCGAGGGCGACGCGGCCCCCCGCCCGCTGGTCGGCCAGGCCATCAAGCAACTGGTCTGGTTCCTGGTCGCGGCGGCCGGCCTGCTCATCCTCGTCGGCACCGTGGTGACCGGTGCGGGCCCGCACGCGGGCGACTCCAGCGACGTCCCGCGGATGCCGCTGGACTGGGAGACCGTCAGCAAGCTGCACGCGGTACTCGCCTGGATCGTGGTGACGCTGACCTTCGCCCTGTGGTTCGTCCTCAAGGCCGTCGACGCCCCGAAGGGTCCGCTGAACCGCACCCGCGACCTGTTCCTGATCCTCCTGGCGCAGGGCGTCATCGGCTACGTCCAGTACTTCACCGACCTTCCCGAGGTGCTGGTCGCCCTGCACATGCTGGGCTCGGCGCTGGTCTGGATCGGGGTGCTGCGAGTGGTCCTGTCGCTGCGCGAGCGCCCGGAGACGGCCGCGGACGTACCGGCTCAGGCGGGCTCGGAGCTGTCGGCGGTCTGACGCTGTCCGCGCGGCCTTCGTCGAGAACCACCGCTCACCCTCCATCGAGGACCTCCGTGAGGCGGGCCGCGTAGGCGCGCGGGTGCGTCGTGTTCCCGTTGTGCCCGCCGGGGAACTCTCGCGCCTCGACTCCCCGGATCCGGGCGAGCTCCAGGGCGCACCGCCGGTCGAACACCTCGGGAGCCGTGGTCCGGCCGACCGCCGGCACGATCCGCACCGCGCTGCGGGCGAGCAGGTCGACGTCCAGCTCCGCCTGGACGACCGCGGTGAACTCCCGCTCGATGAAGAATCCGAAGTTCGCCTCGCGCTGCGCGGTGAGCGGCATCGGCGTGAGATGCGGCTCGGTCTCCTGGTGCGCCCGGTCGATACCGAGTACGCGTGCCATCTCCGGGAAAGCCGCCGACAGGCCCCGCTCGCGGTAGAGCCGTTGCAGGGCGAGCAGTTCTCGCACGTGCGCGGGGCGGCTGTCGGCGGGCAGCAGGGCGGGTGACACCGGCTCGTGCGCGACGAGGGTGGCCAGCTGCTCCGGGTGGCGCAGCGCCAGGTGGAGTCCGATGGAGGCGCCCATGCTGCAGCCCAGCATCAGCGCGGGCCGGTCGGTCAGCTCGGCCAGCAGCCGGTGCACGTCGTCGGCGTGCTGGGTCAGGCGCACTCCTCCGTCCGGCGCCGCGCGCTCGCTGCGGGACAGGCCCCTGCGGTCGTACGTCACCACGGTGTAGCGGTCGGTGAGCCGGCCGACCAGATCGACACTGCGGCCGGCGTCCCCTTCTCCGCTCTGCGCGATGAGCAGCAGCGGGCCCCTCCCCCGGACCTCGTAGTACAGCTTGGCGCCCTCGACGGTGAGAAACATCGGATCCCCCAGGTGGCATCTGCCGGGCGGCCCGTTCGCCGCCGCACACCCACACCGTACTTCATCTATTTCGATGCATCAAGATAGATTCATCAGAATGGATTCATCTCCAGAGATTCATCTGAACCGATGTAATCTCCGGGCATGAGCGCCTCCCTCAGCCCCGTAGAACTGTTCCTGCTCGGCCGCACGCTGATGAAGATCGGCGAGGAGTCACTGCCCGAGCCGGCTCTCGGCGCGGGTCCGTTCCGCGGGGGCACCCGGGCGGTCCTGGTCGTGCTCAGCGACGTCTACGCCCACGACAACACGTCCGTCGGTGCCATCGCCTCCCGCACGGGCCTGCCCCAGAGCCAGGTCTCCGGTGCCGTCGCCCGACTCAAGGAGACCGGCTCCGTCGTGACGGCGCCCGACCCCGACGACGGCAGGCGCCAGCTGATCCGCCAGGCCGGCGAGGTCTCCGGGCGGATCGCCGAGGTGCGCGCCGCCGGGATCGACGAGGCACTGGCCACCGCGCTCGGCACCGACGACCCGGACCGGCTGCGCGAGGTCGGCGACGCGCTGGCCGTGCTGGCCCGGCACCTCACACCGGAATCGGTCGGCCGCCTGCGCCCGTAGCCCCCGGAAGGGTTCAGCCGGCCGCCCACCCCTGGACCCCTCGGGCCGGGTCCGGTCAGCCGTCCGTGTCCGTTGCCCCGAGCCCGTACACCCGCCGTGCCGTCCCCGACGCGATCATCCCGGCGACCCGCTGCGCGTCGTGCAGCGACCACGCCCCGTCGGCCACCCATCCGCCGAGCACCCGCCCGAGCGCCTCGCGGAACAGCCGGGCGCCGACCACGTGCAGTTCGGGCAGGCCGCGCGCGCCGCTGGAGAAGAGGAGCTTGCCGAACGGGGCGAGTTCCAGGATCTCCGCCAGCACCGCTCCGGCCCGCGCTCCGGTGCGGGCGAGGGCCGGGCCGAGATCCGCGTAGACATGCGGGAAGATCCCCGCCAGATGGGCAGCGTGCCGATGGTACGGGTAACCGTGCAGCAGTACGAGATCGGTGCCGAGCCCCGCGGTGGCCCGGGCGAAGTCGGCGAGCAGCACCGGGTCCGTGCGGTCGATGCGCAGCCCGGGTTCGCCGAGTCCGGCGTGGAGCTGGAGCGGCCTGCCGGAGGCGACCGCGATCCACAGCAGATGGCGCAGCAGGACGGGGTCGGTCACCGGCCCGCCCACCGCGCGGCCCGCCAGCCAGCGCCCGGCGGCCCCGCGCACCTCGCCGGGGCCCGGCGGCTGCGGTGCGAGCGCGAGACCGTGCCGCACCCCGGCGACCGAGGTGAACGCGACGGCGCCGACGGCCGCGGCGTGCACCGACTCGGCGAGGTTCGCGAGGAAGGACTCGACGGTGCCGGAGGTGTCCGCGACCTGCTCGGCCAACAGTTCGAGGCGGACGATCTCGTGGGCCTCGGCCTCCGCGGCCGAGGCCATCTCGGTCGGGCCGGTCAGATCGTCGGGCAGTCCCGTGTCCATGAGGTACGTGGTGATGCCGCTGCCGCGCAGCAGCCGCCGTCCCGCTTCCAGGACGCCGAGTTCGCGGCGTCTGGCCAGATAGCGGGCGGGCGGGCAGTGCGGTTCCAGACCGAGCAGGGGCGGGCACCAGCGGCGTACCGCGAAACCGGTCTGGGTGTCGAAGAACGTGGTGCCGGGTGCGGGCGGCCCCTCGCCCCGGCCGAGGTGGGCCTCGAACGTGCCGAGGCCCAGCTCCGTACGGAGCACCCCGTGGCAGTACTGGTCCACGAGGGACGGCGTTTCGATCATCCGGGGCTCTCCGTATATGGACCGTGCTCCTACAGTCCTAACGGGTGACAGGGCACCTGGTGTTGCTCAACCTTGCGTCGCACACCTGCGCCCATGACGGCCCGGACGCGCCGGTCAGCCGCCGATCTGGATGCCCGCCATGCGCTTCCACTCGTACGGGCCGGTCTCGACCTTGGCGGCGAAGTCGCCGTCGAAGTCCTCGTGGAGGGTGATCCCGGCCTTCTCGACGGCCTTCTGGGCGATCTCGTACGTCCGCGCGACCAGGTCGCCCCAGCCGCCGTCCTCGCCGACGAGGACGATGCGGGTCCCGCGCTCGCCGATGTACGCGAGCTGCCCCTCGGCGCCGCCGTGGGCCTTGGCGAACACGCCGATCTGCCGGGCCAGCTTGGCCGCCCGACGCTCGTCCTTCGCCGCCCGACCGGGTGCCTCAACCTCTTGAGTCTCTGCCATGGACAGGATGCTACCGACGAGTAGGGAAACAAGCGATGGGTGGGGTGCGTGGCCTGGGCCACGCACCCCACCCATCGGAAGTGCCTCAGCGGCGCGTCAGCGCAGGAACGGGTCCACCGCGACCGCCACGAACAGCAGCGACACATAGGTGATGGACCAGTGGAACAGGCGCATCTCCTTGAGCTTGCCGCCCGTGACCTCGGCCTTGGCACGGTTCTGCAGACCGTGCGCCTCCCACAGCCAGAAGCCGCCCGCGAGCAGTGCGACCACGGTGTAGAACCAGCCGGTGTAGCCGAGCGGCGTGAGCAGCAGCGAGACCGCGACCATCACCCAGCTGTAGATGACGATCTGCTTCGCCACCACCTTGTTGGAGGCGATGACCGGAAGCATCGGCACGCCCACGCGCGCGTAGTCGTCCTTCACCTTCATGGACAGCGGCCAGTAGTGCGGCGGCGTCCAGAAGAACATCACCAGGAAGAGGATGACCGGCGCCCACGACATCGAGTTGGTCACCGAGGACCAGCCGATGAGCACGGGCAGGCAGCCGGCGATGCCGCCCCACACGATGTTCTGCGACGTCCGCCGCTTCAGGATCATCGTGTAGACGACCACATAGAAGAGCAGGGCGCCGAGCGACAGCCAGGCCGACAGCCAGTTGACCGCGAAACCGAACAACAGTGTGGAGATCACCGCGAGCGAGATGCCGAAGACCAGGCACTCGTTCGGGCTCACCATTCCGGTGACCAGCGGTCGCTGCGACGTGCGCTCCATGAGGGCGTCGATGTCGCGGTCGTACCACATGTTCAGCGCGTTGGCGCCGCCCGCCGACAGGTAGCCGCCGAGGCAGGTGACGAGCACCAGCTTCAGGTTCGGCACACCCTGCTCGGCGAGGAACATCACCGGAACCGTGGTGATGAGCAGCAGCTCGATGATCCGCGGCTTGGTCAGCGCCACGAACGCCTTGACTCGGGCCCCGAACGGCCGCTGGCTCCGGTTGCTGCTGCTCGTCAGCGCTCCCGCTGGACGGGATTCGACGGCCGTCACGCACACCCCTGACAGAGACTCCAGCGAGCCGCCGAAGAAGACCACTTGATGTGAAGTCCCGGTAAAGGCTCGCGCGTACCACGCCACTGTAGACGTTGCCTATACCTCGCCCTCCGTGGGGGTGGGGTCGTGTTGGGCAGCATGCCGCGAAGGACGCAACGCTCACGCGTGCGGCCCGCCCGCTGTCCGTTTCGCCCGGGTCCGCGGGGGCACTCCAGATGAGCCCTCACGCCCCCGGATGAGCCCGCAGATGAGCGGGTCCGTATTCACGTGAAGAACGGCCCGGATCCCTGTCAGGAGGCGGATTCAGCGCAGGCCCGGCAGTCTGGAACAAGTCGAGAAAATGCGCGTTCCAGCAAAGGTAGGCTCGACAACGGCCGGTGAGACCGACATCACCGGCATTAGCCATGTGGAGAGGAGCCCTGACTCAGGGTGAGTACCAAGCCGACCACCACAGACCTCGAGTGGACCGATGTGGACCAGCGGGCCGTGGACACCGCCCGGGTCCTGGCCGCCGATGCCGTACAGAAGGTCGGTAACGGCCATCCCGGTACGGCGATGAGCCTGGCCCCGGTCGCGTACACCCTCTTCCAGAAGGTGATGCGACACGACCCGGCGGACGCCGACTGGGTCGGGCGCGACCGTTTCGTGCTGTCCGCGGGCCACTCGTCCCTGACCCTCTACATCCAGCTGTACCTGGCCGGTTTCGGCCTGGAGCTGGACGACCTGAAGGCGTTCCGCACCTGGGGCTCCAAGACCCCCGGACACCCGGAGTACGGCCACACCACCGGCGTGGAGACGACGACCGGCCCGCTGGGCCAGGGCGTCGCCAACGCGGTGGGCATGGCGATGGCCGCCCGCTACGAGCGCGGCCTGTTCGACCCGGAGGCCGCCGCGGGCACCTCCCCGTTCGACCACTTCATCTACGCCATCGCCGGTGACGGCTGCCTCCAGGAGGGCATCTCCTCCGAGGCGTCGTCGATGGCCGGGCACCAGAAGCTCGGCAACCTGGTCCTGCTGTGGGACGACAACCACATCTCGATCGAGGGCGACACCGAGACGGCCGTCTCCGAGGACACCTGCAAGCGCTACGAGGCGTACGGCTGGCACGTGCAGCGGGTCGCCCCGAAGCCGGACGGCGACCTGGACCACGAGGCGATCTACAACGCCATCGAGGCGGCCAAGAAGGTCACGGACAAGCCGTCCTTCATCGCCATGCGCTCGATCATCGCCTGGCCCGCGCCGAACGCGCAGAACACCGAGGCCGCCCACGGCTCGGCGCTCGGCGACGACGAGGTGGCCGCCACCAAGCGCGTCCTCGGCTTCGACCCGGAGAAGAAGTTCGACGTCTCCGACGAGGTCATCGGCCACACCCGCAAGGCCCGCGACCGCGGCGCCGAAGCCAAGGCCGCGTGGGAGAAGTCGTTCCAGGAGTGGCGCACCGCCAACCCGGAGCGCGCCGCCGAGTTCGACCGCATCAACGCGGGCGAGCTGCCGGCCGACTGGGAGAAGAGCATCCCGGTCTTCGAGACGGGCAAGGCCGTCGCCACCCGCGCCGCGTCCGGCAAGGTCCTCCAGGCCCTCGGCCCGGTCGTCCCCGAGCTGTGGGGCGGCTCCGCCGACCTCGCCGGCTCGAACAACACGACGATCGACAAGACGTCGTCCTTCCTCCCGGCGGGCAACCCGCTGCCGGAGGCGGACCCGTACGGCCGCACGATCCACTTCGGTATCCGCGAGCACTCCATGGCCGCGGAGATGAACGGCATCGCGCTGCACGGCCACACCCGCATCTACGGCGGCACCTTCCTGGTGTTCTCCGACTACATGCGCAACGCCGTCCGGCTCTCGGCCCTGATGCACCTGCCGGTCACGTACGTGTGGACGCACGACTCCATCGGCCTCGGCGAGGACGGCCCGACCCACCAGCCGGTCGAGCACCTGGCCTCGCTGCGGGCGATCCCCGGGCTGCACGTGGTCCGCCCCGCGGACGCCAACGAGACGGCCATCGCCTGGCGCGAGATCCTCAAGCGCGGCAAGAAGGACTACGGCAAGAGCGCCCCGCACGGCCTGTCGCTGACCCGTCAGGGCGTGCCGACGTACGAGCCGAACGAGGACACCGTCAAGGGCGGCTACGTGCTCGTCGAGGCGTCCAAGGCGACGCCGGACCTGATTCTGATCGCCACCGGTTCCGAGGTGCAGCTGGCCGTCGAGGCCCGCGAGCAGCTGGAGTCCGAGGGTGTCGCCACGCGCGTGGTGTCGATGCCGTGCGTCGAGTGGTTCGAGGAGCAGGAGCAGGGGTACCGGGAGAGCGTCCTGCCGCCCGCGGTGAAGGCCCGGGTGTCGGTCGAGGCCGGTATCGGTCTGACGTGGCACAAGTACGTGGGTGACGCGGGCCGCATCGTCTCGCTGGAGCACTTCGGTGCCTCCGCCGACGGCAAGGTCCTCTTCAAGGAGTTCGGTTTCACCGCCGAGAACGTGGTGGCCAAGGCGCGGGAATCCCTCGCGGCGGCCCAGCGCTGACGCCCGTACACGACGACATAGGAGATGCAATTTCCATGACAGACGCACTGAAGCGCCTCTCCGAGGAGGGCGTGGCGATCTGGCTGGACGACCTGTCGCGCAAGCGGATCACGTCCGGCAATCTCGCCGAACTGATCGACCAGCAGCACGTCGTGGGCGTCACCACCAACCCGTCGATCTTCCAGAAGGCGATCTCGGAGGGCGACGGCTACGACCAGCAGCTCGCCGACCTCGCGGCCCGCAAGGTGACCGTCGAGGAAGCCATCCGCATGATCACGACGGCGGACGTCCGCGACGCCGCCGACATCCTGCGCCCGGTCTTCGACTCGACGGGCGGCCAGGACGGCCGGGTCTCCATCGAGGTCGACCCGCGTCTCGCGCACAACACCAAGGCGACGGTCGCCGAGGCCAAGCAGCTCGCGTGGCTGGTGGACCGGCCGAACACGCTCATCAAGATCCCGGCGACGAAGGCCGGCCTGCCGGCGATCACCGAGGTCATCGGCAAGGGCATCAGCGTCAACGTGACGCTGATCTTCTCGCTCGAGCGCTACCGCGAGGTCATGGACGCCTACCTGGCCGGTCTGGAGAAGGCCAAGGCCGCGGGCCTGGACCTGTCCAAGATCCACTCGGTGGCGTCCTTCTTCGTGTCCCGCGTGGACACCGAGATCGACAAGCGGATCGACGCCCTGGGCACCGACGAGGCGAAGGCCGCGCGCGGCAAGGCCGGTCTGGCCAACGCGCGTCTGGCGTACGAGGCGTTCGAGGAGGTCTTCTCCTCCGACCGCTGGTCGGCCCTCGACAAGGCGCAGGCCAACAAGCAGCGTCCGCTGTGGGCCTCGACCGGCGTGAAGGACAAGGCGTACAAGGACACCCTGTACGTCGACGACCTGGTCGCCCCGGGCACGGTGAACACCATGCCGGAGGCCACGCTGGAGGCCGCGGCCGACCACGGCCAGATCTCCGGGAACACCATCGCGGGCACGTACGACAGGTCCCGCCAGGAGATCGAGGCCGTCGAGAAGCTCGGCATCTCGTACGACGAGGTCGTCCAGCTCCTCGAGGACGAGGGCGTCGAGAAGTTCGAGGCGGCCTGGAACGACCTGCTCAAGTCGACCGAGGCGGAGCTCAAGCGCCTCGCCCCTTCGGAGGGCTGAACCCTTGACCGCACACGGAGCGAACCGCAATCCGCTCCGTGACGCCGCAGACCGACGGCTCCCGCGCATCGCGGGGCCGTCGGGTCTGGTCATCTTCGGCGTTACGGGTGATTTGTCACGTAAAAAGCTGATGCCTGCCGTTTATGACCTCGCCAACCGGGGTCTGCTCCCCCCGGGCTTCTCGCTGATCGGGTTCGCCCGCCGCGAGTGGCAGGACGAGGACTTCGCGCAGGAAGTGCACGACGCGGTCAAGCAGCACGCCCGTACGCCGTTCCGCGAAGAGGTCTGGCAGCAGCTCATCCAGGGCATGCGCTTCGTCCAGGGCAACTTCGACGACGACGACGCCTTCGAGAACCTCAAGGCGACGATCAACGACCTCGACAAGTCGCAGGGCACGGGCGGGAACTTCGCGTTCTACCTCTCCGTACCGCCCAAGTTCTTCCCGCAGGTAGTACAGCAGCTCAAGAAGCACGGCCTCGCGGACGCGCCCGAGGGCTCGTGGCGGCGGGCCGTCATCGAGAAGCCCTTCGGCCACGACCTCGCGTCCGCCCAGGACCTGAACGCGATCGTGCACGAGGTGTTCGACCCGGACCAGGTGTTCCGGATCGACCACTACCTCGGCAAGGAGACCGTCCAGAACATCCTGGCGCTGCGCTTCGCCAACCAGATGTTCGAGCCGATCTGGAACCGGTCGTACGTGGACCACGTGCAGATCACCATGGCCGAGGACATCGGCATCGGCGGCCGCGCGGGCTACTACGACGGCATCGGCGCAGCCCGTGACGTCATCCAGAACCACCTGCTCCAGCTGATGGCCCTGACCGCCATGGAGGAGCCCGCCTCCTTCGACGCGGACGCGCTCGTCGCCGAGAAGGCCAAGGTGCTCGGCGCGATCAGGCTGCCGAAGGACCTCGGCAAGGACACGGTGCGCGGCCAGTACGCGGCCGGGTGGCAGGGCGGCGAGAAGGCCGTCGGCTATCTCCAGGAAGACGGCATCGACCCGAAGTCGAAGACCGACACCTACGCGGCCGTGAAGCTGGAGGTGGACAACCGCCGCTGGGCGGGCGTCCCGTTCTACCTGCGCACGGGCAAGCGGCTCGGCCGGCGCGTCACCGAGATCGCCGTCGTCTTCCAGCGCGCACCGCACTCCCCCTTCGACCACACGGCGACGGAGGAGCTGGGCCAGAACGCGATCGTGATCCGCGTCCAGCCGGACGAGGGCATCACGGTCCGCTTCGGCTCCAAGGTGCCGGGCACGTCGATGGAGATCCGGGACGTCTCGATGGACTTCGCCTACGGCGAGTCGTTCACCGAGTCGAGCCCGGAGGCGTACGAGCGGCTGATCCTGGACGTCCTGCTGGGCGACTCGAACCTCTTCCCCCGTACGGAGGAGGTCGAGCTGTCCTGGAACATCCTCGACCCGATCGAGCAGTACTGGGACACGCACGGCAAGCCCGCGCAGTACCCGTCCGGCACGTGGGGGCCCGCCGAGGCGGACGAAATGCTCGCACGAGACGGACGGAGCTGGCGGCGCCCATGAAGATCGACCTGACGGACACCACCTCCAGCAAGATCAACAAAGCCCTGGTGCAGGGGCGCCGCGCCATCGGCACCCCGGCCGTCGGCATGGTGCTCACCCTCGTCATCGTCACCGACGAGGAGAACGCCTACGACGCCCTGAGGGCGGCCAACGACGCCTCGCGCGAGCACCCTTCGCGCACCCTCGTGGTGATCAAGCGCGTCTCCCGCTCCCCGCGCGACCGCACGAAGTCGCGGCTCGACGCCGAGGTGCGGGTCGGCGCGGAGGCGGGCACCGGCGAGACCGTGATGCTCCGGCTGTACGGCGAGGTCGTGAACCACGCCCAGTCGGTCGTCCTGCCGCTGCTCCTCCCCGACGCCCCCACGGTCGTCTGGTGGCCCGTGGACGCCCCGCTGGACCCCGCGAACGACCCGCTGGGCGCCCTGGCCCAGCGGCGCGTCACGGACACGTACGCGGCCGAGCAGCCGGTCCACGAGCTGGAGGCCCGCGCGGCGTCCTACTCCCCCGGCGACACCGACCTGTCCTGGACCCGGATCACGCCGTGGCGCTCCATGCTCGCGGCGGCCCTCGACCAGGTCACGACGGACGTCACGTCGGTCGAGGTCGAGGGCGAGGAGTTCAACCCGAGCTGCGAGCTGCTGGCCATGTGGCTCGCGGACCGGCTGGACGTCCCCGTCAAGCGCACCCTCTCGGCGGGCCCCGGCCTGACCGGCGTGCGGCTCGACTCCACGCACGGCCCGATCGTCCTCGACCGGGCCGACGGCACGCTGGCGACGCTCTCCATCCAGGGGCAGCCGGACCGCGCGGTCGCGCTCAAGCGGCGCGAGACGTCCGAGCTGATCGCGGAGGAGCTGCGCCGGCTGGACCCGGACGACACCTACGCGGCCGCCCTGCGGTTCGGCGTGGACCGGCTCGGCGAACCGGCGGACCAGAAGACGGTTCCCGCGGAGCCCGCGCCGGCCGAGAAGGAGACCGAGGCGGAGGCCCGGCCCGCGCCGGCGAAGAAGGCCGTCGCGAAGAAGGCTCCCGCCAAGAAGACGGCGGCCAAGAAAACAGCAGCCAAGAAGGCCCCTGCCAAAAAGGCTCCGGCCAAGAAAGCGGCAAGCAAGTGAGTGCAGCACCCCAACTGGTCGTCCATCGCGACAAGGAGCTGATGGCGCAGGCGGCCGCGGCCCGGCTGATCACCAGGATCGTCGACGCCCAGGCCGCCCGCGGCACCGCCTCCGTCGTCCTGACGGGCGGCCGCAACGGCAACGGCCTGCTGGCCGCGCTGAGTTCGTCCCCGGCCAGGAACGCGATCGACTGGGGCCGCCTCGACCTGTGGTGGGGCGACGAGCGGTTCCTGCCGGACGGCGACCCCGAGCGCAACTACACGCAGGCCAAGGAAGCGCTGCTCGACGCCGTTCCGCTCGACCCCGCGCGCGTGCACGCCATGCCCGCGTCGGACGGGCCCCACGGGGACGACGCGGACACGGCCGCCGAGGCGTACGCGGCCGAACTGGCCGCCGCTGCCGGGCCCGAGGACCACGGGGACGTCCCCACCTTCGACGTCCTGATGCTGGGCGTCGGCCCGGACACGCACGTCGCGTCGCTCTTCCCCGAGCTGCCGGCGGTCCGCGAGACGGAGCGCACGGTCGTCGGTGTGCACGGCGCCCCGAAGCCCCCTCCCACGCGCGTGTCGCTCACGCTCCCGGCGATCCGGGCCGCGCGCGAGGTGTGGCTGCTCGCGGCGGGCGAGGACAAGGCCGAGGCAGCGGCGATCGCCCTGTCGGGCGCGGGAGAGGTCCAGGCCCCGGCGGCGGGCGCCTACGGCCGCTCGCGCACGCTGTGGCTGCTCGACGCGACCGCCGCCTCGCAGCTTCCTCCGGAGCTGTATCCGCCGGCGGTGTCCTGACCGCTGACGCACTCGGGCCCCGTACGGGCGCAGGTGAACACCTGTGCCGGTACGGGGCCCGACGCGTTCCGGGGTGGTCCGGGGTGGTTCCGGGGCGGAGTCCTCAGAAGCCGCGCACTTTCCAGCGCCCCTCCAGCTGGGCCAGCAACTCACCCAGCCGTCCGGCGAGTTCCGCGCTCCGGTCCGGGGCCAGGCCCGCGAGCAGGGTGCGTTCGAAGGCCAGTTGCTCGGGCAGCACGGTGTCGAGGACGTCCCGGCCCGGCCCGGTGAGGCGCGCGTGGGACACCCGGCGGTCCCGGTCGTCGGTGCGCCGCTCGACGAGTCCGCGTTCGGTGAGCCCGCGCAGCCGCTTGGTGACCGCGGCGCCGGAGGAGAACGTCTCCCGGGCCAGTTCCCCGGGGGTGAGATCACCGCCGGTCCGGCGCAGCGCGCCCAGCAGGTCGAACTCGGCGCGGGACAGCCCCGCGTCGCGCAGGGCCGCGCTCTCCGCCTGCTGGAGGAGGGCGGCGCAGCGGTTGATCCGGCCGATCAGCTCCATGGGGCCCGTGTCGAGGTCCGGGTGGACGCCGCGCCACTGCTGGACCACGGCGGCCATGACGTCGTCGGTCATGCCCGCTGCTCCCCGGCGCCGACGAGGGGTTCGTCGCGCACCAGACCCTGCCGTCGTACGGTCGCGGCGAGCGTGCGGTGGGCCCGCTGTTCGGTGCGCATCAGTTGCTCCTCGGGCAGGGCGCGCTGCCACCATTCGCCGGCGGCGGTGTCGGCGGCGTCCCTCAGCTCCACCAGGCTGGTGGTGAGCCGGCGGCGGGCGACGGCGAGATCGGCGGCCGAGCCCGCGGGGACGGCCAGCGCGCTGTCGGCGCCCGCGGTGGCCCGCTCGGTGGCGGCGAGGGCCTGCTCCATCCGGCCGCCGATGCGCCGGTTGGTGATGAGGATGGCCGCGGCCAGGCCGACCACGACACCGGCGAGGGTGTCGAGGACACGGTCGGTGACGAGCTCCGAGACGGGCCCGACATGGGCGAACTCGATGATCAGCAGCGCCATCGGCGTGACCGAGACGGAGCCGAGCCAGTAGTTGCGGCTGATCAGCATCTCGTTGCAGAAGCTGAGGACGACGCACAGCACGGCCAGGACGACGACGCTGGTCCGGGCCAGCGGGACGAGCGCGAGGAAGACCAGGACGCCCAGGACGTTGCCGAGCAGCCGCTGGAGCACGCGGTGCCAGGTGAGGGTGACGTTCGCCTGGTAGATCGCGGCGGCCGAGACGATCGCCCAGTACGGGTGGCCCACGCCGAGCGCCAGGCTCACGTATCCGGCGGCCGCGCAGCCGACGGCGCAGCGTGCGGCGATGGGCAGCACCGCCGATCCGGGCCGCAAAAGAAGCGACACGAGCCGCTTGCGGCCCTGCGCGCGGCGCCCCGCGCGCTCGGCGTCGATGCCCAGCAGTTCGTCGCCGCCGCCCTCGGGCAGCTCCACCTCGGGCAGGGCGCCGCGGCCGCGCACCTGGCGGGCCCAGCCGAGCAGCTGGTCGCTGTCGCCCGCGCGGGGCGTGCCGGCCAGCGCGGCTTCGGCGTGCAGCACGAGGTGTTCCAGGGTGCGCCGGGCCGGGGTGCGCTCACCGGCGGCCAGCAGGGACTGCCAGGCGCCCTGTACGGCCGCCGCGGCGGCGTGCCGGGCCCGGGCACGCCGGGCGGCGTCGTCGGCGGCGAGACAGGCCGCCGAGGCCTCCAGGGCCCGCGCGGTGGCACGCCGCTCGGGTCCCTCGCGCCGGACCAGGGCCGGGGCCAGGGCGACGCACGCGCCGACGATGCCCGCGCCGAAGGTCAGCAGGACGTGGAAGGGGACCTCGTGCAGCTCCTGCGGGGCGAACAGGGTGCCCGACACGACGAAGACGGGGATCACATGGCCGGGCGGGCCGATGCGGGTGGCGTCGCAGACGGCCTTCTGCACGCCGGCGAGCACGGCGGCGATCGCGATCAGCGCGGCGACGCTGTCGACGAGCGAGGCGCAGACCAGGGCGACGGCCATGCCCGCGGTCATGCCGACGACGACCCAGGCGGTGGCCCGGACGCGTGCGCTGTAGGGCAACTGATGCCCGTAGAGCGCGCAGAACCCACCGGCCATGGCGTACATCGCCAGCTCGCTGCGGCCCGCGACGAGCAGTGGCACGAGGACGAGGGCGGCCGCCACGGCGACGCTGGTCGCGGGCTTGAACCAGATGTCGGACGGCCGGTTGATGCGGAGCACGCCGGTCAGCGGAAGTCTTCGGACGGGGGGCTGTCTGGTGGCGGACGCGGCATTGCTCATATCAAAAGGTTAGCATGTGTTTTACCCGTAAAAGATTACGGCAGGGATCACGCCGGCAACGACGGCTGTTCGCGCTACCGCCCAGCGACCTGGTACTCGGTTCCGTCCTTCTCGCGCACGAGCAGACCGTCGATGACGCAGTAGCGGCGCAGGGCCGCGGTGTCGTCGTGGACGGTGCGCAGTGCCTCGTTGACCTCGCGCTCGCTGTAGGAGCGGTCCGCGTCGAAGAGGGTGTCCGTGAGGTGGACGAGGAGCTGGTGGCGGACGGCGGGGCGCACCGGGATGGCCGTCAGCCGGCCGCCCGCGAAGAATCCGGTGAGGTTGCGCGGCACCCCGGTGGTCGGCTGCTCGGGCGTCCTGGCCCGCCGGAACACCTCGGTCCCGGCGCGCAGCGACCCCTCGGCGTCACGCTCAACGAGCCCGGCCGCGATCAGCTTGCCCAGATGCTTGCGGGCGACCGGAGAGTCGGCCTCGCGCGGTGGCAGGTCGTCGAGGACGATGCGCGCGTACAGCCTGAGGCGCTCGGGGTCGGCGAGCGCTGAGAACAACTGGTCCACGGGGGCCTCCCGGCAGGGTGACGGACGGAACCGGCAGTCTCGCCCGCCACCGGCCCCCGCGCATCCGATTAACGGCCTCGCAGCTCCCGGTACTTGGCCACGAGCGCCTTGGTCGACTCGTCGAGCCCGGGCACGTCCGCGCCCTCGATCAGGGCGGGCTCGACGCGCTTGGCGAGGACCTTGCCGAGTTCGACGCCCCACTGGTCGAAGGAGTCGATGTTCCACACGGCGCCCTGGACGAACACCTTGTGCTCGTAGAGAGCGACGAGCTGGCCGAGCACCGACGGAGTGAGCTTCTTCGCCAGGATCGTCGTGGTCGGGTGGTTGCCCTTGAACGTCTTGTGCGGCACCAGCTCCTCGGCCACCCCCTCGGCGCGCACCTCGTCGGGCGTCTTGCCGAAGGCCAGCGCCTGCGTCTGCGCGAAGAAGTTGGCCATCAGCAGATCGTGCTGCGCGACGAGCCCCGGCAGCAGATCGGCGACCGGCTCGGCGAAACCGATGAAGTCCGCCGGGATCAGCTTCGTACCCTGGTGGATCAACTGGTAGTACGCGTGCTGCCCGTTCGTGCCCGGCGTGCCCCACACCACCGGGCCGGTCTGCCAGGCCACCTCGTCACCGTTGCGCTGCACGTACTTGCCGTTCGACTCCATGTCGAGCTGCTGCAAGTAGGCGGTGAATTTCGACAGGTAGTGACTGTAGGGCAGAACGGCGTGCGACTGGGCGTCGTGGAAGTTGCCGTACCAGATGCCCAGCAGGCCCATCAGCAGCGGCACATTGGACTCGGCGGGCGCGGTGCGGAAGTGCTCGTCGACGAGGTGGAACCCGTCGAGCATCTCGCGGAACGCGTCCGGGCCGATCGCGATCATCAGCGAGAGGCCGATCGCCGAGTCGTACGAGTACCGTCCGCCGACCCAGTCCCAGAACTCGAACATGTTGGCCGTGTCGATGCCGAACTCGGCGACCTTCTCGCTGTTGGTCGACAGGGCCACGAAGTGCTTGGCGACGGCTTCCTGATCGGCCCTCAGTTCGGTGAGCAGCCAATTGCGGGCGGATGTCGCGTTGGTGATCGTCTCGATCGTCGTGAACGTCTTCGAGGCGATGATGAACAGCGTCTCCGCCGCGTCCAAGTCGCGTACGGCCTCGTGGAGATCGGCCCCGTCCACGTTCGAAACGAAGCGGACCGTGAGGTCGCGGTCGGTGAAGGAGCGCAGCACCTCGTACGCCATGGCGGGTCCGAGGTCGGAGCCACCGATACCGATGTTGACGACGTTCTTGATGCGCTTGCCGGTGTGGCCGGTCCACTCGCCGGAACGGACCTTGTCGGCGAACGCGCTCATCTGGTCGAGGACGGCGTGCACGCCCGGCACGACGTTCTCCCCGTCGACCTCGATCACGGCGTCGCGCGGGGCCCGCAGCGCGGTGTGCAGGACGGCCCGGTCCTCGGTCGTGTTGATCTTCTCGCCGCGGAACATGGCGTCGCGCAGCGCGAAGACACCGGTCGCCTCGGCCAGCTCGCGCAGCAGTCGCAGCGTCTCGTCCGTGACCAGGTGCTTGGAGTGGTCGACGTGGAGATCGCCGACCTGGAGCACATAGCCGGAGCCGCGCGCGGGATCGGCCGCGAACACCTCGCGGAGCTGTACGTCGCCCAGCTGTTCCCGGTGCTTGGCGAGCGCCTGCCACTCGGGGGTCTGGGTCAGCACTGCCTGCTTGTCGGACGCGTTCATCTCGACCTTCAGCCTTCTCTCGTACGCGCGTACGGGCGATGCCCCACTACTGCCACCCAACCTAGTTGATCAGGGTGAATCGGGCCTTTCGGCGCAACGAAAACCTGGGCGCGCGAGGACCCGGGCACGCGGACGGGCCGGGCACCGTCCCTGGTGCCCGGCCCGTCCGGCAGGTCAGATCTCGCCCCGCAGTTTCGCGAGCGCCTCGGCGAGGATGGCCTCGCCGTCGGCGTCACTGCGACGCTCCCGTACGTACGCGAGGTGCGTCTTGTACGGCTCGGTGCGCGGCGGGTCCGGTGGATTGTCCCGGTCCTGCCCCGCCGGGAAGCCGCAGCGCGGACAGTCCCAGGTCTCCGGCACCTGCGCGTCGGAGGCGAAGCTCGGCTGCGTCTGGTGCCCGTTCGAACACCAGAAGGAGATGGCCAGGCGCGGCGCGGACTCGCCGCGCTCGGCCTCGCCCATCGGCCCCGCCCCGACCCGACTTCCTCGGATCGCGTTGCCACTTGCCACGGTCGTAACTCCCTGCGTGATGGTGCCGCGAAGCGTGTCGGCGTCTCGCTTCGCCGCGGAGCGCCACAGTCTACGTAAGGCCCAACGCGCGTCCAGTGATTGGAGTTACCTCCCTCCACCTAGACGCAAGCCCCATGATAGGCCGCGCAGTTGAGCGCGTACCTTACATGGGGCCTTACGTGAAAATTCCTGACCTGTGTGCAGTTGCGACGAGTCGCTGCGAAGATCAGTTGTTGATCTTCATGAGAATGCCGAGCACGACGATGCACGCGAACCAGAGCAGACCGATCACGACGGTGATCCGGTCCAGGTTGCGCTCGGCGACCGAGGAGCCACCGACGGAGGACTGCATGCCGCCACCGAACATGTCGGAGAGGCCGCCACCCTTTCCCTTGTGCATGAGCACCAGGAGCATCAGCAGCAGGCTGAAGACGATCAGGGCGATCGAGAACCCCATAACCACGGCTGGACCAACTTCCTCGGACTGAACTCGGACTTAACTCTGACTTAAACGGACGACCAGGGCCGAGCAGCATGCCGCTCGGCCCCGCAAGGGTACGACGTATCGTCGCCGACGCCTACTCACTGCCCGGCGGACAGGTCGGCTGTCTTCCCGGCCTACTGCTCGGCGAAGCGGACGATCTTGACGAACTCGTCGGCGTCCAGCGAGGCGCCGCCGACCAGGGCACCGTCGATGTCGGCCTGGCCCATGATCTCCTTGACGTTGCCCGACTTGACCGAGCCGCCGTACTGGATGCGGATCTTCTCGGCGACGTCCTCGGAGTACAGCTCGGCCAGCTTGCCGCGGATGGCCTTGCAGACCTCCTGCGCGTCGTCGGCGCCGCACACCTTGCCGGTGCCGATGGCCCACACGGGCTCGTAGGCGATGACGATCGTCTCGGCCTGCTCGGCGGCGAGGTCCTTGAGGCCGCCCTCGACCTGGGCGAGGGTGTGGGAGACGTGGTTGCCCGCCTCGCGGACGTCCAGCTCCTCACCGACACACAGGATCGGCGTGATGCCGTGCTTGTAGGCGGCCTTCACCTTGGCGTTGACGATCTCGTCGGTCTCGTTGTGGTACTGCCGGCGCTCGGAGTGGCCGATCGCGACGTACGTGCACTTGAGCTTGGCGAGCATCGGGCCCGAGATCTCACCGGTGTAGGCACCGGAGTCGTGCGCCGAGACGTCCTGAGCGCCGTACTTGATCTTGAGCTTGTCGCCGTCCACCAGCGTCTGCACGGAGCGCAGGTCGGTGAAGGGCGGCAGGACGGCGACCTCGACGGCTTCGTAGTCCTTGTCCGCGAGGGCGAAGGCGAGCTTCTGGACGTGGGCGATGGCCTCGAGGTGGTTGAGGTTCATCTTCCAGTTGCCCGCCATGATCGGCGTGCGGGTGCTCATAAAGGTCAGTCCTCCAGTGCGGCGAGACCGGGCAGCGTCTTGCCCTCGAGGTACTCGAGGGAGGCGCCGCCGCCGGTCGAGATGTGGCCGAATGCCTTCTCGTCGAAGCCCAGGGTACGGACCGCGGCGGCGGAGTCGCCGCCACCCACCACGGTGAAGGCCGGGGAGTCGATGAGGGCCTGGGCGAGCTCCTTGGTGCCCCCGGCGTAGTCGGGGTGCTCGAAGACGCCCATCGGGCCGTTCCAGAACACGGTCTGCGCGTCGGCGAGCTTCGAGGCGTACAGCTTGCGGGTCTCCGGGCCGATGTCCAGGCCCTCCTGGTCGGCCGGGATGGCGTCCGCGGCGACGGTGGAGGGGTTCGCCGGGGCCTTGGTCTTGAGGTCGGGGAACTCCGTCGACACCAGGACGTCCACCGGCAGCACGATCTCCACGCCACTCTTCTCGGCGCGCTCCAGGTACTCGGTGACCGCCGGAAGCTGGTCCTCCTGGAGGAGCGAGATGCCGACCTCGTAGCCCTTGGCCTTGAGGAACGTGTACGCCATGCCGCCGCCGATGAGGAGACGGTCGGCCTTGCCGAGCAGCTCGTCGATGACGGCTAGCTTGTCGGACACCTTGGCGCCGCCGAGCGCGACCACGTACGGGCGCTTGACGTCGTCGGTGAGCTTCTTCAGGACGCCGACCTCGGTGGCGATGAGGAAGCCGGCGTAGTGCGGGAGCCGCTTCGGCAGGTCGTACACCGAGGCGTGCTTGCGGTGCACCGCGCCGAAGCCGTCGCCCACGTAGATGTCGGCGAGGGCGGCGAGCTGATCGGCGAACTCGCCGCGCTCGGTGTCGTCCTTGCTCGTCTCCCCCGCGTTGAACCGCAGGTTCTCGATGACGGCGACCTGACCCGGCTCCAGGCCGTTCACGGCGTCGTGGGCGGCGGGGCCGACGGTGTCCTGGGCGAAGGCGACCGGCTTGCCGAGCAGCTCGGCGAGGCGCTCGGCCGCGGGCAGCAGGGAGAACTGCGGGTCCGGGGCGCCCTTGGGGCGGCCCAGGTGGGAGGCGACGACGACCTTCGCGCCCGCCCCGGCCAGGGCCTCGACGGTCGGCAGGACGGCGCGGATGCGGCCGTCGTCGGTGATGAGGCCGTCGGCCAGCGGCACATTGAGGTCGGCGCGGACGAACACCCGCTTGCCGTCGACCCCTTCGGCGAGAAGTTCCTCAATGGTCTTCATGAGTGGGCTCCTTGAGAGGACTGGTCGTACGAGGCTGAGAGGCTGACGTGCGAAGGGCCCGGACCGTCGCGCGGCGCCGCGCGGGTCCGGACCCTTCGCTCACATCTGAGTGCCTTGCTGCTCCAGAACCTTAGAGGTTCAGAGCTGGCCGCCGACGAAGACCGTGAGGTCCACGAGGCGGTTGGAGTAGCCCCACTCGTTGTCGTACCAGCCGAGGATCTTCACCGTCTTGCCCTCCTGGACCATCGTCAGGGAGGAGTCGAAGGTGCAGGAGGCCGGGTCGCTCACGATGTCCGAGGACACGATCGGGTCCTCGGTGTAGAACAGGATGCCCTTGAGCGGACCGTCGTCGGCGGCCTTCTTGAACGCGGCGTTGACCTCGTCCTTGGTGACCTCGCGCTGCAGGTCGACGACCAGGTCGGTGGCCGAGCCGGTCGGGACCGGGACGCGCATGGCGATGCCGTCCAGCTTGCCCTTGAGCTGCGGCAGGACCAGGGCGGTGGCCTTGGCGGCGCCCGTCGTGGTCGGGATGATGTTCTCGGCGGCGGCACGGGCGCGACGCAGGTCCTTGTGCGGGAAGTCAAGGATGCGCTGGTCGTTGGTGTACGCGTGCACCGTCGTCATCAGGCCCTTGACGATGCCGAAGTTCTCGTCGAGAACCTTGGCCATCGGCGCCACACAGTTGGTGGTGCACGAGGCGTTCGAGATGACGTTGTGCTGCGCCGGGTCGTACTGGTCCTGGTTGACGCCCATCACGATGGTGATGTCCTCGTCCGAGGCCGGAGCCGAGATGAGGACCTTCTTGGCGCCACCGGCGATGTGCTTCTCGGCGTCGGCCTTCTTGGTGAAGATGCCGGTCGACTCGATCACGATGTCGACGCCCAGCTCACCCCACGGGATGTCGGCCGGGTTGCGCTCGGACAGCACCTTGATGGTGTGGCCGTCGACCGTGATGGTGTCCGCGGTGTGCGACACCTCGGCCTTGAGACGACCCAGGATGGTGTCGTACTTCAGCAGATGTGCGGTGGTCGCGGTGTCACCCAGGTCGTTGACAGCCACGATCTCGATGTCCGCACCCTGCTCCAGCAGCGCGCGGAAGTAGTTACGACCGATGCGGCCAAAGCCGTTGATGCCTACGCGGATCGTCACGAACCGATCTCCTCGTTGGTACGCCGGGTTTCGACGCCGGCGAGATGTATTGGGATGTCCCCGACCGCCTCCGACCCTACCTCCCATAAAGGCTTTGGGTGACATCGAGCGCCTCTACGCAGCGCACATCGACCCGTACTCGCCAGTAACGTCGAGGTCGCGGCTTATTTCGCGGGTATTTCCGCGCCGATCCGGCTGATCAGTCGCTAATTGAGCGCGGGTCCTTTCTGATGAGCGCAAAGATCAGTGGTGTGGAGCAGGGGGCCATCCGGGTGGCGCGGCCCGTGCGGGGCCCGAGCGCCGGTGGTGAACGGTGACGGACACCGGAAGTTCACTTTCCGGATTTCGGCGGCCGCACCGATGACCGGATAAACGCGTGGGGCAACTGGTGACACCGTGTTTCGAGACCGGATGACCACCCGGACCGGGCCGCCTCCTCATATGCCTCTCGGGCGCCTATTGAGGAGCGATAACCCGAAGCCGAAGCGGTGGTCCCGGTGACGGAAAAAGCCGGTGGCGACACCCTCGAAGGGGTGCCGCCACCGGCTCGTTCACCTACCTGCGGGATCAGCCCGCCATGTTGTCCGCGAGGCTGTCCGCCAGGCCGTCCGCCATTTCGTCGGCCAGCTCCTCCGTCAGGTTCGACTCCGTGCCCGGGATGCCGAGGTCCTGCGCCCGCTTGTCCGCCATGGCCAGCAGGCGGCGGATCCGGCCGGCGACGGCGTCCTTGGTCAGCGGCGGGTCGGCGAGCGCGCCCAGCTCCTCCAGGGAGGCCTGCTTGTGCTCCATGCGCAGGCGGCCGGCGGCCGCCAGGTGCTCGGGCACCTCGTCGGCCAGGATCTCCAGGGCGCGCTGCACCCGGGCGCCCGCGGCGACCGCGGCGCGGGCCGAACGGCGCAGGTTCGCGTCGTCGAAGTTCGCCAGGCGGTTGGCGGTGGCGCGGACCTCGCGGCGCATCCGCCGCTCCTCCCACGCGAGCACCGACTCATGGGCGCCCATCCGGGTGAGCAGCGCGCCGATCGCGTCGCCGTCGCGGACGACGACCCGGTCCACGCCGCGCACCTCGCGCGCCTTGGCGGCGATCGAGAGCCTACGGGCGGCGCCGACCAGCGCGAGCGCGGCCTCCGGGCCCGGGCAGGTCACCTCCAGCGAGCTGGAGCGCCCGGGCTCGGTGAGCGAGCCGTGCGCCAGGAACGCGCCCCTCCAGGCCGCCTCCGCGTCGCAGGTGGCCCCCGAGACCACCTGCGGGGGCAGACCGCGGATCGGGCGGCCGCGGCCGTCCACGAGCCCGGTCTGGCGGGCCAGCTGGTCGCCGCCTGCGACGACCCGTACGACAAAGCGCGAGCCGCGGCGCAGCCCGCCCGGTGCCATCACGATCAGCTCCGAGCTGTGCCCGAAGATCTCGAGAATGTCCCGCTTGAGCCGCCGGGCGGCCATCGCGGTGTCCAGCTCCGCCTCGATCACGATGCGGCCGCTCACCAGGTGAAGGCCGCCCGCGAAGCGCAGGATCGCCGAGACCTCGGCCTTCCTGCAGCAGGTCCGGGTGACGGGAAGCCGGGAGATCTCGTCCTTCACCGCTGCCGTCATCGCCATGGGCCGATCCTTCCATGCATCCGAAAAATACGGTCGTACGCGGCGGCCAACAGCTCCGGATCATGTCTTGGAGTCCCGTCGGGCCTGGCCACCGGCGCCAGCTCGACCGCGGCACCGAATCGCTCCTTGGCGGCATCGATGAGTTCGTCGCGGTCGGGCACGGCGGCCTCGTCGGCCAGCACCACGTCCAGGGCGAGTTTAGGGGCGTGTCGTCCCAAAACCTCCAAATGACGCTGCGGGGAGAAGCCATCGGTTTCTCCGGGTTGCGGGGCGAGGTTGAGCGAGAGGACCTTGCGGGCCTTCGTCTCGATGAGCGCGTCGAGCAGCTCGGGCACCAGGAGGTGCGGAATCACGGAGGAGAACCAGGAGCCCGGGCCGAGCACCACCCAGTCCGCGTCGAGTACCGCGGCGACCACCTCGGGGACGGCCGGCGGGTCGTGCGGCACCACGTGCACGGACTGGACCTCGCCCAGGGTGAGGGCGACGTTCGCCTGGCCGCGGATGGTCCGGATGTCGTCCGGGCGCGCCGGATCGTCTCCCCTGACCTCGGCCTGCAGCTCCAGCGGCACCGCCGACATGGGAAGGACGCGCCCGTGCGCGCCCAGCAGCTTGCCGACCAGGTCCAGGGCCTGGACGTGGTCGCCGAGCTGCTCCCACAGGGCGACGATCAGCAGATTGCCGACCGCGTGGCCGTTCATCTCCCCCGGTGACTGGAAACGGTGCTGGATGACGCGGGCCCAGGTCTGGCCCCAGTCGTCGTCGCCGCACAGGGCCGCGAGGGCCTTGCGCAGGTCGCCGGGCGGCAGCACGCCCAGCTCGTCGCGCAGGCGCCCGCTGGAGCCGCCGTCGTCGGCGACCGTGACGACGGCCGTGAGGTCGCCCGTAATGCGGCGCAGCGCCGCGAGCGACGCCGACAGACCCATGCCGCCGCCGAGCGCGACGACCTTGGGCGTCGCGCCCCTGCCGGGCTTCGCCGGTGAGCTTCTGCGGCGGATCCTGCTGGTGAGCCGCAGCGTACGTCCCGTCATTCGCGGCCCATGTCCCGGTGGACGACCACGGTCTCCACGCCCTGCGCGGCGAGGCGCGCGGCGAGCTTCTCCGAGGTGGCGACGGAGCGGTGCTTGCCGCCGGTGCAGCCGACGGCGATGGTCACGTACCGCTTGCCCTCGCGGCGGTAGCCGGCCGCGATCAGCTGGAGCAGCTCGGTGTAGCGGTCCAGGAACTCCTTCGCGCCGGGCTGCGAGAAGACGTAGTTCGAGACCTCTTCGTTGAGTCCCGTGAAGGGGCGCAGCTCGGGCACCCAGTGCGGGTTCGGCAGGAAGCGCATGTCGACGACGAGGTCGGCGTCGACGGGCAGCCCGTACTTGAAGCCGAACGACATGACGGTGGCCCGCAGTTCGGGCTCCTCCTCGCCCGCGAACTGGGCGTCCATCTTGGCGCGCAGCTCGTGCACGTTCAGGCTGGAGGTGTCGATGACGAGGTCGGCGTCGCCGCGCAGCTCGCGCAGCAGCTCGCGCTCGGCGTCGATGCCGTCGACGATGCGGCCGTCGCCCTGCAGGGGGTGCGGGCGGCGCACCGACTCGAAGCGGCGCACCAGTGCCTCGTCGGAGGACTCCAGGAAGACGATGCGCCGGGTGACGTGCTTGCTCTCCAGGTCGGCGAGGGATTCCCGGAGGTTGTCGAAGAAGCGGCGGCCGCGGACGTCGACGACGACGGCGATCCGTGCCACGTTGCCCTGCGAGCGGGCGCCGAGCTCCACCATGGTGGGGATCAGCGCGGGCGGCAGGTTGTCGACGACGAACCAGCCGAGGTCCTCCAGACACTTGGCGGCGGTGGAGCGGCCCGCGCCCGACATGCCCGAGATGATCACCAGCTCGGGGATGGCGGATTCGGGGACGCCCGGGGCGTCCTGGGTGGTGCCTGTGCCGGTACTCACTGGTGCTCCATGGTCGGATTGCGGGCCGGTCGGCCGCTGCGGTGGTGCGGGGCTGTGCGCCGTACCGCTGGTGTCGCCGGTGTCGCTGCTCTCGTGGTCCTGCTCGGTCATGGCTCCTGCCCCCGTCGTTCTTCCGCGGCGCCCACGGGCTCCTCGGTGGGCCGCGCGTCCGGCGCGCGGTCCGTGGTGTGGTCTTCGGTCTGCTCTTCGGTGCGGTCGTCGTCTTCCATGATCTCTCCGGTGGCCGTGTTCACCGCAGGTGCCGCCGGTGCCGCCTGCGCGAAGGCGGCCACGATGGTCTCAGCGGTCTTGCGGCCTATGCCCGGAACCTCACAGATCTGGTCGATTGTGGCGGACCTCAGTCGCTTCACCGAACCGAAGTGCTTGATGAGGGCCTGCTTACGGGCGTCTCCGAGTCCCGGTACGTCGTCCAGCGGACCGGCCCTGAAGCGCTTGGCCCGCTTGGTGCGCTGGTAGGTGATCGCGAAGCGGTGGGCCTCGTCGCGCACCCGCTGCAGAAGGTAGAGCCCCTCGCTGGTGCGGGGCAGCACCACCGGGTCGTCCTCGTCCGGCACCCAGACCTCTTCGAGGCGCTTGGCGAGGCCGCACACGGCGATGTCGTCGATGCCCAGCTCGTCCAGGGCCCGCTTGGCCGCCGCGACCTGCGGCTGGCCGCCGTCCACCACGACGAGCTGGGGCGGATAGGCGAACTTCTTGGGCCGTCCGTCGTCCTCGGTGAGGCGCATCTCCTGCTCGGTCTCGTCGTCCAGCTCGGTGTCGGACCAGTCGGCCGACTTCTCCTGGGCGGCGAGATAGCGCTTGAAGCGGCGCGTGATCACCTCGTGCATGGAGCGGACGTCGTCCTGCCCCTCGAAGCCCTTGATCTGGAAGCGCCGGTACTCGCTCTTGCGGGCCAGCCCGTCCTCGAAGACGACCATGGAGGCGACGACGTCGTCGCCCTGGAGGTGGGAGATGTCGTAGCACTCGATGCGCAGCGGCGCGCCGCCCAGGTCGAGGGCCTCGGCGATCTCCTCCAGGGCGCGGGAGCGGGTGGTCAGGTCGGAGGCGCGCTTGGTCTTGTGCAGGACCAGCGCCTGCTGCGCGTTCCTGTGCACCGTCTCCATGAGGGCCTTCTTGTCGCCGCGCTGCGGGATGCGCAGCGAGACGATCGAGCCGCGGCGCTCGGTCAGCCAGGCCTGGATCGGCTCGACGGGCTCGGGCAGCGCGGGGACGAGGACCTCCTTGGGGACGGCGTCGCCGCTCTCCTCCCCGTAGAGCTGCTGGAGCGCGTGCTCGACCAGGTCACCGCTGGTGACGGCCTCGACCTTGTCGGTGACCCAGCCGCGCTGGCCGCGGACGCGCCCGCCGCGCACGTGGAAGATCTGCACGGCCGCTTCCAGCTCGTCCTCCGCGAGGGCGATGAGGTCGGCGTCGGTGGCGTCGGCGAGCACGACCGCGCTCTTCTCCATGGCCTTCTTCAGGGCCTCGATGTCGTCGCGCAGGCGCCCCGCCCGCTCGTACTCCATCTCCTCCGCCGCCGCCTGCATCTCCTTCTCCAGCCGGCGGATGTACGTCCCCGTGCGCCCGGCCATGAAGTCGCAGAACTCCTCGGCCAGTTCGCGGTGCTCGTCCGGGGTGACGCGGTCCACGCAGGGCGCCGAGCACTTGCCGATGTAGCCCAGGAGGCAGGGGCGGCCGGTCCTCGCCGCGTTCTTGAACACTCCGGTGGAGCAGGTGCGCACCGGGAAGACGCGCAGCAGAAGGTCGACGGTGTCGCGGATCGCCCAGGCGTGTGTGTACGGCCCGAAATAGCGCACGCCCTTCTTCTTCTGGCCGCGCATGACCTGGACGCGGGGGAATTCCTCGTTCATGGTCACCGCGAGGTACGGATAGCTCTTGTCGTCGCGGTACTTCACGTTGAACCGGGGGTCGTACTCCTTGATCCAGGAGTACTCCAGCTGCAGCGCCTCGACCTCCGTGGACACCACCGTCCACTCCACGGACGCGGCCGTGGTGACCATGGTGCGGGTGCGGGGGTGCAGGTTCGCCAGGTCCTGGAAGTAGTTCGCCAGGCGCTGACGAAGACTCTTCGCCTTTCCGACGTAGATCACCCGGCGGTGTTCGTCACGGAACCTGTACACCCCTGGGGAGTCGGGAATCTGTCCCGGCTTGGGGCGGTAGCTGGAGGGGTCGGCCATGTCAGACACCCTACTTCCGGGGTGTGACAGTTCGGGCCTGACCGGCTCCGGACCGGCCGCGCACCACGCCGGGTCAGCCCGTCCGGCGGGGGGACCGAGCGGCTGGTGCCGGGCCGCTCCCGGGCCGGCGCCAGCGTCTTTCGCCGGGTCGGGACGGGGTTCGGGGGCTGCTCACGGCCGCACCGCCATGTCCGGTCACCGTGGCGGGGATCGGCCCTTGTCGAGGCCAGGTCAACACGCTTCAATGCCGGGTGACTTCGGGCGGTGAACGACGTCGTACGGTTGTGAGCGATTCCTGTACGCGACCTGCCGCCCCCACTCCGACAGGCGCGAACGCCCCCGATACAGCGATGTGGATGTTCACATTCCGCAGGCGTGCGCGGAGAAGCAGGAGACCCCGATGCGACTGGGCGAACAGCACACTGAAGCGAAACGGCCACCGGCACTGGAGGCGGCGCTGCGCACCGGCCCCTTCCATGTCGCCCTGCGGGCCGCGATCGCCGCCCGGCGACTGCCGCTGCACCGGGTGCAGCACCATCTGTCCCGCCAGGGCATCAAGGTCGGCGTGACCAGCCTGAGTTACTGGCAGCAGGGCGCTCGAAGACCGCAGCGGGACGAGTCGATGCGGGCGGTGCGTGCTCTGGAGGAGATCCTTCAGCTGCCCGACGAGTCCCTGATCCGGCTGCTGGGACGGAGTGAGAAGCCGGTCGGCGAGAAGGCGGTCGGCGAGAGGACGGTCGGTGAGCAGCCGTCCGCACCGCGCCCGTACCGCGCTCCTTCCACGCCCTCGGGGGTGCTCCATCGGCTGCTGACGGAACTGGGGTCGCCCCTGGACGGAGGCCTGCACACCGTCGGGCACTTCGAACGTGTCCGGATCGGGGCCCGCAGGGAACTGCTCGGCCGGGACTCGCAGCACATCGTGCGGGCCCATCGCGACGGGGTGGACCGCTATGTGGCCGTCCACCACGGAGATCCGGGCTGCTCCCCCAGGGATGTGGCGGTGGAGGCCACGGAGAACTGTCGTACGGGACGGATGTGCTGGGACAGCGGAAGCGGCGTTCTGGTGGCCGAACTGCTCTTCGACACACGGCTGCGGGCCGGTGACACCCATGTGTTCCGCTACGGATTCGAGGACGGCACCGCGGGCGCGTCGTCCGAGTACGTGCGCGGGTTCAGCTGCGCCGGCGGGCAGTACGCGCTCCAGGTGCGGTTCGCCGACGACACGCTGCCCGTGCGCTGCCACGGCTTCGCCCAGCGATCGACGGCGGCCCCGCGCGTCGGCCGCTCGGAACTGGCGCTGAGCGATCGGCACCGGTCGGTGCACCTGGTGGAGCAGCAGGTGCGGGTGGGGCTGCTGGGGATCGGCTGGGACTGGGAGTAGGTCGCGCCGGGATCAGGACGTTCCCGGCGCGGGCTACGACCGGGGGCCCGCGACGATCTTGCCGCTCTCGACCTTCACCGACAGCTCCTCCAGCGGTTCCGTCGCCGGGGACTGGAGCACCTTGCCGGTGGTGGCGTCGAACTTGCTGCCGTGGCAGTTGCAGGTCAGCTCGGTGCCCTTGAGCATGGCGATCGGGCAGCCCGCGTGGGTGCAGATCGTGCTGAAGGCCTTGTAGGCGCCGCCCTTGGCGCGGCTGACCACGACGTGCTCGTCCTTGTAGAGCTTCGCGCCGCCCTCGGGGATCTCGTCGGCCTTGCCCAGGTCGACGGGGGCGGTGGGGGCGGCGGCCGCGCCCGAGCCGGCCCCGGTGGAGCACGCGGTCAGGCCGATCCCGGCCGTTCCCGCCACGGCGACGCCGCGCAGCGCGGTGCGGCGGGAGATGCGGGAAGAGGTCGTGCCGGGCATCGGGGCTCCACGGGTGTCGCTGGGCGGAGGCAGCCCGGCGACAGGCCGGGAACCGACCGGCATCGAGGCTGACCAGAGGTGACAGATCTGACGATACCGGCGGGGAAACAGGCACGTGGCGGGGCCCCTGGGGTGGGAGGTGGGAGCGCCGCCCGGTCCTGGTCTCGACCGGAGGTGGGAGCGCCGCCCGATCGAGACCTCGGTGTGCCCGCTTCGGCCGTGATCGTGCCCGGGTCGGGGGCGGGTGGTGCCTCGCGGGCCGCCGACGCTCTAGCCTGCCGTCGGGCGACCCGCCGCACATGGGCGGTGTCGCTCAGGTCGTCCACGGTGTGCGCGGCGCGGACCGTGATCACGGCGTCGCCCGGTTGTCCTCGGGCCGTCGCCGGATGCCCGGCCGCCGCCCGCCCCGCATGAACCACCCCGTCCGCCACCCGAAAGGACCCGCTGTGATCGTCGTCGCCGGAGAGGCCCTGATCGACCTCGTCCCGCTGGGGTCGAGCCCGGACGACGGCGCGGAGCGACGGGCTCCCGGGCTGCCCCCGCTCGCACCGCGGCTGGGCGGCGGCCCGTACAACACGGCGGTGGCGCTCGGCCGGCTCGGCTCTCCCGTCGCCTTCTGCTCGCGCCTGTCGCGGGACGGCTTCGGCGAGGCCCTGCTGGCCGGCCTGCGCTCCGCGGGGGTGGACACGGCGCCCGTGCAGCGGGGCGACGAGCCGACGACGCTGGCGGTCACGTCCATCGGGCCCGACGGCTCGGCCGGTTACTCCTTCTACGCGGAGGGCACCGCCGATCGTCTCTTCTCGGCGCCGGACCGGCTTCCGGCGGGCACGCGCGCGGTGTCGTTCGGCACCTGCTCGCTGGTTCTGGAGCCGGGTGCCAGTGCTTATGAGGAACTGATGCGGACGGCCGCCGCCCAGGGCCTGTTCACCGCGCTCGATCCGAACATCCGGGCCGGGCTGATCTCCGACGCGGACGCCTACCGGGCCCGCTTCAAGAACTGGCTGCCCTCGACCACACTCCTGAAGCTCTCCGAGGAGGACGCGCAGTGGCTCGGCGGCACACCGCGGGAATGGCTGTCCGGCGGACCCGCCGCCGTGGTGCTCACGCGGGGCGGAGACGGGCTGACCGTCTACACGCGGGACGGCGGCGAGTACGCCGTCCCGGGTGAGCGGGTCGAGGTCGTCGACACCATCGGCGCCGGTGACACGGTCAACGCAGCGCTGCTGCACGGTCTTTCCCGGCAGGGCGCCCTCTCCCCCGCCGCCGTCGACGGCCTGGACGGCGACGGCTGGACCCGTCTGCTCGGGTTCGCGGCGCGCGCGGCGGCGATCACCTGCTCCCGCGCGGGGGCGGAACCGCCGTTCGGATCCGAGGTCGGGGAGGTATAGCGACCTGGACGCCGCACCGCGCTCGGGCCGCGTCGAACTCAGCCGTTGACCGCTCGCAGCGCCCCCGGCGCACGGCCGTTGAGCCGGTCGAGGGCTGCCGCCGTGGGCTCGTCGACCGGCAGGTGGACCATGATCGTCTGTGCGTCGGCGTCCGGCAGGAACAGGGTCTCGTGCGCCAGACGCAGCGGACCCGCCTCGGGATGCGCCACCAGGTCGTGGCCGGTGCGCCTGGGCGGTGTCGGCGCCGCCGCCATCCGGTCGGTGAAGGGTGCGCCGGCGGTGACGGTCAGCTCGTCGACGAGGGAGACGACGTGCGGGTCCACGAGGGGTGCGCCCTGCCGGAACCGCGCCACCTGGTCGTCGGCCACACGGTCCCAGTCGGGGTAGGCGGCACGCGCCCGGTCGTCGGTGAACAAGTACCGGACGATGTTGGGCCGTTCGCCGTCGAGGATGCCGAGCGGTCCGGCGAACCGGGCGTAGCCGTCGGTGTGGGCCAGGATGTCGCCGACCCAGTTCACGAGGACCGCCGGGGTCGGTTCGAGGCGGCGCAGCAGCTCGCGGACAGCGGGCCGCACCGCCTGTGACGGTGCCGTGGCCCCGGAGCAGAACGCGGCGTCCACTCCGTTCGATTTGGCGAGTCTGCGCAGCAGCAGCCGCTCATCCGTGGCCAGCCGCAGGGCATCGGCGAGCGAGCCGAGGACCGACGGGGACGGGTTGCGGTCGCGGCCCTGTTCAAGGCGGGTCAGATACTCCACGCTGACCCCGGCCAGTGTGGCCAGCTCGGAGCGGCGCAGACCGGGAGTGCGGCGGCGCGGACCGGCCGGCAGTCCCACCTCGGCGGGAGTGACCGCTTCCCGGTGCGTGCGCAGGAACGTACCCAACTCGTTGTCACCCACCCGGCGAACGTACCAAGACAGGTGGCCGCTCATCGTGACCCTGCCACTACCACCCTTGGCTCGGCCTTCCTGGCTCCCGGCACGCGGCACACAGTGGGCGCATGGCTGACAACGACTCCGCGACCACCGACTCCGCTTCCGTTTCCGCGACCTCCACCGCCGCGCTGCCCCTGGTCCCCGGCGACTGGACCCTGGATCCCCTGCACTCGGCGGTGAACTTCACGATCCGGCATCTGGGGATTGCCAAGGTGCGCGGCCGCTTCACCCAGGTGGAGGCCGGGCTGTACATCGGCGAGACGCCGGCCGACGTGCGGGTGTCGGCCACTGTCTCGCTCGCCTCGATCGACACGGGCAACGCCGACCGTGACGCCCACACCCGCTCGGCTGATCTCCTGGACGTGGAGCGGCGTCCGACCATGACCTTCCGCTCCACCGGGGTGAGCGGCTCGGAGGAGGACTGGTCGCTGGAGGGCGAACTGACCATCGGCGACGTGACCCGGCCGCTGACACTCGACGTGGAGTTCGGCGGGGTCGTCGATGTGCCCGCGGACGGCAGCCGGCACGCCGGATTCGAGGCGACGGGAGAGATCCGTCGCAGGGACTTCGGGCTCGAATTCGGCGGTGGCCTGCTCAGTGATGTTGTCAAGGTTCAACTGGACATGCAGTTCGTGGCGCCTCGTGAACCGCAGGACCAGGCTGGCTGACTGTTGAACGCAGGGCGCCCCGCGGGGAGTTCCCACGGGGCGCCAAAATTTTCACTGAACGTCACCACGCGCTCACTGAGCGTTCGCACGGGAGTGGTCCTGCCCGTGCTCTCGGGCAGGGCCACTCCCGTGTGTCAGGCCTTTCGAGCCCTGCCGGTCGTCTTCTTCGCGGCGGTCTTCTTGGTCGCCGACTTGGCCGGCGCCGCCTTCTTGGCCGTCGAAGCGGCATTGCGCGTGGACGACGACTTGGTGGCCGACTTGGTCGCGGTCTTCGCCGTCGTCGCTTTCTTCGCCGGGGCCTTGCCCGCCGCCACCGTCTTCTTCGCGGCGGTCTTGCGGGCGCGCGTCGCGGGCACCGGGGCATCGCTGACCCGGTCGGCGCCGAGGATGTCGCGCAGGAACTTGCCGGTGTGGCTGGCAGGCACCGCCGCGACCTCCTCCGGGGTGCCCTCGGCGACGACGATGCCGCCGCCGTTGCCCCCCTCGGGGCCCATGTCGATGACCCAGTCCGCGGTCTTGATGACGTCGAGGTTGTGCTCGATGACGATGACCGAGTTGCCCTTGTCGACGAGGCCCGAGAGCACCGTGATCAGCTTGCTGATGTCCTCGAAGTGCAGACCCGTCGTCGGCTCGTCGAGCACGTAGACGGTGCGTCCCGTGGAACGCTTCTGCAGCTCGCTGGCGAGCTTCACGCGCTGCGCCTCACCGCCGGACAGGGTCGGCGCGGACTGGCCGAGGCGGACGTATCCGAGACCCACGTCGTTCAGCGTCTTGAGGTGACGGGCGATGCCGGGCACCGCCTCGAAGAAGCCCAGCGCCTCCTCGATCGGCATGTCCAGGACCTCGGCGATGGACTTGCCCTTGTAGTGGACGTCCAGCGTCTCCCGGTTGTACCGGGCGCCGTGGCAGACCTCGCACGGGACGTACACGTCCGGCAGGAAGTTCATCTCGATCTTGATCGTGCCGTCGCCCGAGCAGTTCTCGCAGCGGCCGCCCTTGACGTTGAAGGAGAAGCGTCCGGGCAGGTAGCCGCGGACCTTCGCCTCGGTCGTCTCGGCGAACAGCTTGCGGACGTGGTCGAAGACGCCGGTGTACGTCGCCGGGTTCGACCGCGGGGTGCGGCCGATCGGCGACTGGTCGACGTGCACGACCTTGTCGACGAGGTCGTCGCCGTCCACGCGCGTGTGCCGGCCGGGGACCGTGCGCGCGCCGTTCAGCTCGCGTGCCAGGTGCGTGTACAGGATGTCGTTGACCAGCGTCGACTTGCCCGATCCCGAGACGCCGGTGACGGCCGTGAGGACGCCCAGCGGGAAGGACACGTCGATGTCCCGCAGGTTGTTCTCCTTGGCGCCGTGCACCGTCAGGCGTCGGCCCGGGTCCACCGGGCGCCGCAGGTCCGGGATCGGGATGGCCCGCTTGCCCGACAGGTACTGGCCGGTCATCGACTCGGCGTTCTTCAGCAGCTCCTTCAACGGGCCGCTGTGCACGACCTTGCCGCCGTGCTCACCCGCGCCGGGGCCGATGTCGACGATCCAGTCGGCGACCTTGATGGTGTCCTCGTCGTGCTCGACCACGATGAGCGTGTTGCCCATGTCGCGCAGGCGGACCAGTGTCTCGATGAGGCGGTGGTTGTCGCGCTGGTGGAGACCGATGGACGGCTCGTCCAGGACGTACAGCACGCCGACGAGACCGGAGCCGATCTGCGTGGCGAGGCGGATGCGCTGGGCCTCGCCACCGGAGAGGGTGCCCGCCGCCCGGTTCAGTGACAGATAGTCGAGGCCCACGTCGACGAGGAACCGCAGCCGCTCGTTGACCTCCTTCAGGACGCGCTCGGCGATCTTCTTGTCGCGCGCGTTCAGCGTCAGCTTGCTGAGGAAGTCGGCGCAGTCGCTGATGGACATCGCCGAGACCTCGGCGATCGACTTGTCCATGACGGTGACGGCCAGCACGATCGGCTTGAGGCGCGTGCCCTCACAGGTCGGGCAGGGCACCTCGCGCATGTAGCCCTCGAAGCGCTCGCGGCTCGCGTCCGACTCGGCCTCGCTGTGGCGGCGCTTGACGAACGGCACGGCGCCCTCGAAGGGCGTCGTGTAGACGCGCTCGCGCCCGTACCGGTTGCGGTAGCGGACCTCGATCTGGGTCTTGTGGCCGTAGATCAGCGCCTTCTTGGCGCGCTGCGGCAGTCCGGCGAACGGGATGTCCGTACGGAAGCCGAGGGCGTCGGCGAGCGCCCCGATGAGGCGGCCGAAGTAGTCCTTGGTGTGGCCGTGCGACCAGGGGTGGATGGCGCCCTCGTCGAGCGACTTGTCCTCGTCGGGAACGATCAGCTCGGGGTCGACCTCCATGCGCGTACCGATGCCCGAGCAGTCGGGGCAGGCGCCGAAGGGCGAGTTGAAGGAGAAGGAGCGCGGCTCCAGCTCTTCGAAGGACAGGTCGTCGTGCGGGCAGTACAGGTGCTCCGAGTACATGCGCTCGCGCTCGGGGTCGTCCTCGGGGAGGTCGACGAAGTCGAGCACGACCATGCCGCCGGACAGGCCCAGCGCGGTCTCGACGGAGTCGGTCAGGCGGCGCTTGGCGGAGTCCTTCACCGTGAGGCGGTCGACGACCACCTCGATGGTGTGCTTCTCCTGCTTCTTCAGGGTCGGCGGCTCGGAGAGCTGGATCGTCTGGCCGTCCACGCGCGCGCGGGAGTAGCCCTTGGTCTGCAGGTCGCTGAAGAGGTCGAGGAACTCGCCCTTGCGCTCGCGCACCAGCGGGGACAGGACCTGGAAGCGGCTGCCCTCGGGCAGCTCGAGGACCTTGTCGACGATGGCCTGCGGCGACTGGCGCGCGATGGGGCGGCCGCACTCGGGGCAGTGCGGCTTGCCGATGCGCGCGAAGAGCAGTCGCAGGTAGTCGTAGACCTCGGTGATGGTGCCGACCGTGGAGCGCGGGTTGCGCGACGTCGACTTCTGGTCGATCGAGACGGCCGGCGACAGGCCCTCGATGAAGTCGACGTCCGGCTTGTCCATCTGGCCGAGGAACTGACGGGCGTACGAGGACAGCGACTCGACGTACCGGCGCTGGCCCTCGGCGAAGATCGTGTCGAACGCGAGCGAGGACTTGCCGGAGCCGGACAGACCGGTGAAGACGATGAGGGAGTCGCGCGGGAGGTCGAGCGAGACATTCCGGAGATTGTGCTCGCGCGCGCCACGGACGATGAGACGGTCGGCCACGCCGGTCCGCACCTTTCTAGAGAGAAGCGACAGGGGCTGAGGCCCCCGTCTCCCGAGGTCTGACTCTCGAAGACGCCCCCGAGAGATCCCCGGGAAAGTCATGAGAAGGCTGTCCCTCGAAGAGTAGAGGGAGCCACTGACAACGCCGGTTGGTTTCCCTGCTTGCTAACAAACCCGGACCTTCAACCATGCCCGAAGTCGCACTCGACCATATAGCACGTGCATTCGATTCAGGCGCGACGTCGGCCACCTTCACCCGAAGGTGTGGCGGAGCTATCGTCGGCGCCATGATTGATCACGTGCGCGACCTGGCGTCTGTACACGAAGCGACCGACAGGCTGCTCGCCGTGGTCGGCACCCTGGACAACGCCGCTGTGACCGAGCCGTCACGGCTTCCGGGCTGGAGTCGTGGCCATGTGCTCGCCCACCTCGCCCGGAACGCGGACGCCCTCGTCAACGTCCTCGCCGGCCGCCCCATGTACGCGAGCGCCGAGGTCCGCGACGCCGACATCGCGCGCGACGCCCCGCGCGGGCTGCGCGAACAGGTCGACGACGTGCGCGAGAGCGCGGAGCGCTTCCGGAGGACGGGGGCCGAGGACGCGGACTGGTCGCGCACGGTCGAGCTGCGCAACGGCGTGCTGGACACCGCCGCCAATGTGCCGTTCCGGCGCTGGATCGAGGTCGAGCTGCACCACGTGGACCTCGGGATCGGCTACGAGCTGGAGGACCTGTCGGAGGAGTTCACCCAGCGGGAGATCAACTTCCTGGCGAACCGGTTCCGCAATCACCCGGATCTGCCACCGCTCCTGATCAAGCAGGACGACGGCCGGATGCTGTCGACCGGAGCCGTGCAGACCCTCTCCGTGAAGGAGATCGAGGACGGTGCGGTCCCGCCGCTCGGCATCGTGGTGCAGGGCCGCCAGGCCGACCTGCTGGGATGGCTCGCCGGACGCAGGGACGGCGGTGCGCTCAGCGTCGACCGGGGCACCCTGCCGACCTTGCCCCCGCTATAGGCTGAGCCCATGACGTACAGCGGAACGGTGAAGGTCGGCGGCCCGGCGGACGTGCACGAGCTGCAGAGCCTGATGATCTCCAAGGTCGCGGTCGGGCCGATGGACAACAACGCCTATCTGCTGCGCTGCCGCGCGACCGACCAGCAGCTCCTCATCGACGCGGCGAACGAGCCGGCGACGCTGCTGCGCCTCATCGGTGACGACGGCATCGCGGCCGTCGTCACCACGCACCGGCACGGGGACCACTGGCAGGCCCTGTCCGAGGTCGTCGCGGCGACCGGCGCGCGCACGTTCGCCGGGCGCGACGACGTCGAGGGCATCCCGGTGGCGACGGACGTGGCCGTGGCCGACGGGGAGACGATCGAGTTCGGGCAGATCTCCCTCACGGCACGCCACCTGGTGGGCCACACGCCCGGTTCCATCGCGCTGGTCTACGACGACCCGCACGGCCACCCGCACGTCTTCACCGGTGACTGCCTCTTCCCGGGCGGCGTGGGCAACACCTGGAAGGACCCGCAGGCGTTCACCAGTCTCATCGACGACGTGGAGACGAAGATCTTCGCACCGCTCCCCGACGAGACCTGGGTCTACCCGGGCCACGGCAACGACACGACCCTGGGGGCCGAGCGACCGCATCTGCAGGAGTGGCGCGCCCGGGGTTGGTGACCCAAGAGGCCCGTACGGGGCGGGTGTTCACGAACCTGCAACACCGTTCCCACCATGCGGACAGTTGCCCGTCTGACCTCGACAGACGGGCCTGAGCGCTGCCAGTCTCCCGCCATGCCTCTCGACAACCGCACCGTGCGACTCGCCCTCTGCTCGACCGTGGTCCTCGCCGCGACGGCGGCCTGCGCCCCCGAATCCGAGAACTCCGGGAACACGGCCGGCGACAAGTCCGCGACCGCCTCCTCCTGCGCTCCCGGCAAGCTGTCCACGGTGGCCTCCGGGAAGCTCACCGTGGGGACGGACAAGCCCGCCTACGCCCCGTGGTTCCAGGACGACGACCCGGCCAACGGCAAGGGCTTCGAGTCGGCCGTCGCGTACGCCGTGGCGAAACGGCTCGGTTACCAGAAGCCTCAAGTGGCCTGGCAGACCGTGCCGTTCAACAGCTCTTTCGCGCCGGGTGCCAAGAAGTTCGACTTCGACATCAACCAGGTGTCGATCAGTGACGCGCGCAAGAAGGCCGTGGCGTTCTCGTCCGGCTACTACGACGTGCGGCAGGCCGTCGTCGCCCTGAAGTCCTCCAAGGCGGCCGGGGCGAAGACCGTGGCCGATCTCAAGAACGTGAAACTGGGCGCGCAGGTCGGCACCACCAGCCTGGACTTCATCAACGACCTGGTGAAGCCGGACCAGAAGCCCGCCGTCTACCAGAAGAACGACTTCGCCAAGTCCGCCCTGAAGAACGGCCAGGTGGACGCGATCGTCGTCGACCTGCCGACCGCCTTCTACATCACGGGCGCCGAGGTCACCGACGCCAAGGTGGTGGGTCAGTTCGACAACACCGGTGGCACACCCGAGCAGTTCGGCCTCGTCCTCGACAAGGAGAGCGACCTCACCGCGTGCGTGACGGGCGCCGTGGACTCCCTCCGCAAGGACGGCACCCTCGCCTCTCTGGAGAAGAAGTGGCTGTCCGAGGCCGTCGACGCTCCGGTGCTGAAGTGACCGCCGCCGACCGGCCCGCCGCGGACAAGGACGCGTACGTCCCCTCCGAGCGGCGCCTGGCCCGTGAGCGCCACAAGCGGGCCCGTACCCGGCGCGCTACCGCCGTCGCCGCGCTCAGCACCCTGGTGACCGGCGCGGTCCTGTTCTTCGTCGTCACCCGCTCCCCCGGCTGGGACCGCACGAAGGAGACCTTCTTCAGCGCGCACTACGCGCGCGTGGCGCTGCCCGACGTCCTGGAAGGCCTGTGGCTGAACGTACGCCTCCTGGTGGTGTGCGGAGCGTGCGTGCTCGTCCTCGGGATGCTGCTGGCCCTGGCCCGCACCCTGCGGGGCCCGGTGTTCTTCCCGCTGCGGGCCCTGGCCACGGCGTACACGGACTTCTTCCGTGGACTGCCGCTCATCATCTGCCTGTTGCTGATCATCTTCGGTGTGCCCGCCCTGCGTCTCCAGGGAGTCACCACGGATCCCGTGCTCCTGGGAGGGGCCGCGCTGGTGCTGACCTACTCGGCGTACGTCGCCGAGGTCTTCCGCGCCGGCATCGAGTCGGTGCACTCCTCGCAACGGGCCGCCGCGCGCTCCCTGGGGCTCAGCAACCGCCAGACGCTGCGCTACGTGGTGCTGCCCCAGGCGGTGCGCCGCGTCGTGCCTCCCTTGCTGAACGACCTGGTGTCGCTGCAGAAGGACACCGGGCTCGTCTCCATCGGGGGCGCGGTGGACGCCGTGTACGCGGCGCAGATCATCGCGAGCAAGGACTTCAACTACACGCCCTACGTGGTCGCGGGGCTGGTGTTCGTCGCACTCACCATCCCCATGACCCGCTTCACGGACTGGGTGACGGCCCGTATGGACCGCCGCCGGGCTCAAGGAGGCCTCGTATGACCGAGCCCGTGCTGCGGATGCGGTCCGTGCGCAAGACGTTCGGCGGGAGCGTCGTGCTGCGCGACGTCGACCTCGATGTCGCCCCGCACACCGTGACGGCGCTGATCGGCGCCTCAGGTTCGGGAAAGTCGACACTGCTGCGCTGCGCCAACCTCCTGGAGGAGATCGACGACGGGGCGATCTGGCTGGACGGCGAGGAGATCACCGATCCGCGCACGGACGCGGACGCCGTGCGGCGCCGGATCGGGATCGTGTTCCAGGCGTACAACCTGTTCCCGCACCTGACCGTCCTGGAGAACGTCACGCTGGCGCCGCGCCGGGTGCACGGCATCGCCAGGAAGACGGCCGAGGAGCAGGCCAGGGAGCTGCTGGAGCGACTCGGGCTCGGGGCGAAGGCCGACGAGTACCCGGACCGGCTCAGCGGCGGCCAGCAGCAGCGTGCGGCGATCGTGCGGGCCCTCGCCGTGCGGCCGCGGCTGCTGCTCCTCGACGAGATCACCGCAGCCCTCGACCCGGAACTGGTGGGAGAGGTCCTCGACGTCGTACGCGACGTGAAGAACGAGGGCATGACCATGGTGCTGGCCACGCACGAGATGAGCTTCGCGCGCGAGGTGGCCGACCAGGTGTGCTTCCTGGAGGGCGGTGTCGTCCTCGAACACGGCACTCCTGAAGCCGTCTTCGGGGATCCGCGGCAGGAACGTACCCGCCGGTTCCTGCGGCGGATCGTGGAGGCGGGACGCCTGTAGCCGACCCTAGGCGTGCACGGCGCCGGGCGCGGCCAGCGCGGCCACCCGCTCCACCCCGAACACGTACCCCTGCACGCCGCATCCGGCGATCACTCCGTCCGCGCGGTGCGACACGTAGGAGTGGTGCCGGAACTCCTCGCGCTGGTGGATGTTGGAGATGTGGACCTCGATCACCGGCATGCCGTCGCAGGTGTTGAGCGCGTCCAGGATCGCCACCGACGTGTGCGAGTAGGCGGCCGGGTTGATGACGATGCCCACGTGGTTCTCCCGGGCCTCGTGGATCCAGTCGACCAGTTCGCCCTCGTGGTTGGACTGCCGGAAGTCCACGGTGGCGCCCTGGGCCGCGGCCGCCTTCACGCACAGCGCCTCGATGTCGGCGAGAGTGTCGAGGCCGTAGATCTCCGGCTGGCGCTTGCCGAGCAGATTCAGGTTCGGACCGTTGAGAACCATGATCGGGGCGCTGGCGAGGGTGTGCGGCACTGGGACCTCCGTACGTCGGGCGGTTGCTCCCTGAGGGTCTATCACGGGCCCTCGGCACGAACGACGTCGGCCGACACGGATCGCGTACGGGATCGTCGAGCGCACTCGTGCGCCTCTTGCCGTGCTCTCGTACGCCCCGTAACCAGCGCCGATCACGGGTAGTTGCCGCGTCATGCGCACCTCTCACCGTCCGTCACTGACGCGGCTCGCGGCGGCCGCCCTGGTCGGGACGGCCATCGAGTTCTTCGACTTCTTCGTCTACGGCACCGCCGCGGCACTCGTCCTCGGTCCGCTCTTCTTCCCGACGTTCTCGCCGCTGGCGGGAACTCTCGCGGCCTTCGCGACATTCGGAGTGGGCTTCGTGGCGCGACCGCTCGGGTCGGTGCTGTTCGGGCACATCGGGGACCGGCGTGGCCGGCGTCCCGTCATGGTCGGCTCGCTGCTGCTGACCGGGGCGACGACCGTCGCGGTCGGGTTCGTGCCCACGTACGCGTCGATCGGGGTGGCCGCTCCCCTGCTGCTGCTCCTGCTGCGCTTTCTGCAGGGACTCGGCCTGGGCGGCGAGTGGGGCGGAGCGGTCCTGCTGACGGCCGAGCACGCGCCCGCGGGGCGGCGCGGACTGTGGGCGAGCCTTCCGCAGATCGGCCCCTCGGCGGGTTTCCTGCTCGCCAACGGCATCATGCTCGGCCTGTCGACGACACTCACCGACGCACAGTTCGCGGCCTGGGGCTGGCGGGTGCCCTTCTGGGCCGCCGGAGTCCTGGCACTGGTCGGCCTGTGGCTGCGCTCCTCCTTGGTGGAGAGTCCCGCGTTCCTCTCCATGGAGGAACCGGCGCGGCTGCCGCTCGCCGAGGTGGTACGCGGGCACGGACGGCTGGTGCTGCTCACGGCCGGCGCGCTCGCCGTCGGGTACGCAATCTTCTACGCGGTGACGACCTGGTCGCTCGCCTACGGGGTGGAACGGCTGGGAGTGAGCCGCAGCGTGATGCTGGCCTGCATCATGGCGGCCGTCGTCGTGAAGGGTTCGCTGACTCCGGTGGCGGCCCTGCTCGGGGACCGGTTCGGGCGACGGCCGGTGTGCCTCGCGGGCTGCGCCGTGGCGGTGGTGTGGATGGTGCCGATGGTGGCTCTTCTGTCCACCGGGGAACCGTTGTTGATGTTCCTGGGGTTCCTGGTGGCCCTGCTCGCGTTCATCGCGATGTTCGCCGTGATCGCCGCGTATCTGCCGGAACTGTACGAGCCCCGGGTGCGTTGTACGGGTGCCGCCGTCGGCTACAACCTGGGCGGCGTGCTGGGCGGGGCGCTGACGCCGATCGTGGCGACGGCGCTGGCCGGTGAGGGAGCGGGGGTTCCATGGGGTGTGGGGTTGTACCTGTCGGGAGTCGCGGCGCTGAGCCTGGGGTGTTTCGTTCTGCTGCCGGAGACGGCGCCCGCCGCGGTGGCGCGGGAGGCTGTCACGGCGTGACGGCGAGTTCCACGTATGCGGCGAGGATCACCAGATGCACGCCGCCCTGGAGCGGTGTCGCCCGTCCGGGCACGACGGTCAGGGTGCTGACCACCAGGGTCAGCGCGAGCAGCACCATGTGCGTGGCGCCGAGCCCGAGGACCAGAGGCCCCGACAGCCAGAACGAGGCGATGGCGACGGCCGGCACGGTGAGTCCGATGCTGGCCATCGCCGAGCCGAGCGCCAGGTTGAGGCTGGTCTGGACGCGGTCGCGCCGCGCGGCGCGCAGCGCCGCGATGGTCTCCGGCAGCAGTACGAGGAGCGCGATGATCACGCCGACCACGGCCTGCGGCATGCCCGCGGCCTCCACGCCGTGCTCGATCGTCTTGGAGACGCCCTTGGCGAGCCCGACGACACCGATGAGGGCGAGACCGAGCAGACCGAGGCTGAACAGCGCGGTGCGGTTCGTCGGTGCCTCGGCATGGTCGTCGGCGTCGATGACCACGCCCTGCCGGGAGATCGGCAGGAAGTAGTCGCGGTGCCGCACGGTCTGCGTCGCGACGAAGAGCCCGTACAGGACGATGGCGGAGACGGCCGAGAAGATCAGCTGCGACGTGGAGAACTCGGGTCCGATCCGGCTCGTCGTGAATGTCGGCAGGACCAGGCAGAGCGTGGCGAGTGTGGCGACGGTGGCGAGGGCGCCGCCCGTTCCCTCCGACTGGAAGATCGCCACCCGGTGGCGCAGCGAGG